>MAEO01000181.1 GCA_001683985.1 Smithella sp. M82 | reverse complement strand
CCTGTCGTGCATCGCTGGAAGAAATTCAATTTCGCTCATGCTTTCTAATGTAAATATATTGATGAAACGCAATACTAGATTTAAAATTGCAGTTTTTGTTGAGGGGTTTATGCCGACAGAAGCATCGGCGTTTACAATATTAACACCGCTGATTAAGGTCGTTCGGGCGGTCATTTTCCGGTCATCTTCAATTTTTTTCCTGGTCAAGAACTTCGTTCATGCTGCCGGTGCGGTAGCCTTTCAGGTCAAGCGCGGTATAGGTAAAACCGATTTCCCGGAATTTCTGATATATTCTCTCCATCAATTCCAGATTAAAAAATTTTTCCAACTCACCTTCCGCCACCTCGATTCTTGCCAGTTCTCCGTGATGACGCACCCGCACTTGCCTGAATCCCAGACTCAGCAGATAGTCTTCCGTCCTGTCTACCATCGCCAGCTTTTCACGGGTTATTTTCACACTGTATGGAAAACGTGAAGCCAGACAGGCTAAAGCCGGTTTATTCCATGTAGGTAGCCCCATCTGTTTTGACAGTTCTCTGATCTCATCCTTACCCAGGCCGGCATCTTTGAGCGGACTGATAATTCCCAGTTCCTGAATTGCCTGAAACCCGGGGCGAAAATCGCCAAGATCATCGATATTTGATCCCTCGGCAATGTTTTGTATGCCATATTTCCCGGCTTCTTCTTTTATTTGAGAAAACAATGCATATTTACACAGGTAACATCTATTCGGTGGATTATCGGTAAATTCGTCCATCTCTAATTCGTTTGATTGAATGACAATGTGCCTGATTCCCGAGATACGGGCAAATTTTTCAGCTTCCCAGAATTCTCTTTCGGGATGTATTGCCGACCGAGCCGTGAAAGCAATGACCTGACCATGCAAAACATCATGCGCAACTTTAAGAAGAAAAGCGCTGTCCGCGCCTCCGGAATAAGCCACGGCCAAAGACCCCAGCTCTTTAAGGTGAATCCTGAATTTATTTAATGCATCCTGAGGTTCCATGTTTTTATTTTACCATAATTAAAAGCAAAGGTTGCTCCATTTTTTTCAGCACTAAATTCCGCCAAAGTAGATTTTTCTTAAGAAGAAAAATAACGCTGTTGCCATACCAAAAACATCTTGACATAATCGTAATACTATTTATACATTCGTAACACTTCATGGTTATCGTACTACGCCTATGATAATCGTGTTATAGTTAATTAATAAATGATAGATAATAAATATTTGTAATTATTGGATAATCATTAAGGACAGCATGTGTTTTCAATGAATAATTTCAAAATTTATATTTTCCCCCGGTTTTCACGAAATGCACAGCAAACGGGCATAATAATGTCTTTGCTTATTCATCTGGTAATTATAATAATATTTGCATCCGTGCCGCTGGTTAAAATCGTTCCGCATTTCCAGACAATTCATATTACATTTCAAAATGAAGACTTTTTATCAGCTTCCAAAACGGCGCCGGCTGCCGCTGCATTGCAGGAAAAACGGGAAACTACTTTAAAAAAGAATACCCCTGTTGTTCAGAAGCAACCCGAAGAAAACAATTATCGTCCAGAGGTCATCCCGCTCGAAAACAACAAGATAATTACAGCCGGGGAAACTTTACCAAATGATGATATCTCTTCCCGAAAAAGTATTAATGAAGAAACATCCGGACAAACCAACGTTGTTAGCAACGCGTCTCATACAACCAAAGTAAGTCTGAACACCGGAAGTGGTTCGGGAATCAATGACCAAAAAGATATTGTCGAATCCAGATTCGGTGATAAGGGTTCGCCATATTTTATTTATCAGGCAATCCCCGTTTATCCGGTATTGGCCAGAAGACTGGGAAAAGAAGGAAGAGTAATGCTTAAACTGTTGATCGATATGAACGGAAAGTTACAAAATATAGAAGTGGTCGAAGCTGCCGGTTTTGGTTTTACGCAGGCAGCAATTGAAGCAGTAAAAAAATCAACTTATGCACCCGGTTATCGCGATGGCAGAAAAGTTGCAACCAAGGCTCTTTTACCCGTGCGATTCCAATTGCAATGAAAAGAATGAAAAAAGCAGCTATTCAGACACAACGAAAGGATCAATTCAAGGAACCATAAAAAGAGAGGCAGGGCATTACCTTTGGCGAGAATACCCTGCCCCGGAAAAAGGGTAAAAATATAATTAATTTCACCCCTCTGTAATTACTTATAGCAGAAAGGAGGTGGAATGTAAACAAAAGAAGGAAGAGGAATGATAAAAAAGTGTTTGATTGTTTTGTTTGTAATTATTTTTTCATTATCGGCATTTGCTCAGGAACAGATACCCGTAAATCCTGAAAAAAGCAAAGAAGTAAACACTGAAGAAAAGAAAGCGGAAGACAAGGATGTAATAAAATTAAAGGAAATTGTAATTACGGCAACAAGAACGGAAAAAGAAGCGGAACAAGCTCCGGGAAGCGTAAGTGTGGTAACCAAAAAAGAAATGGAAACAAGAAATATAAAGACAGTTGACGAAGCTGTGGATACGATACCGGGTGTCTTTAACAGGCGGCATTCTTTAACGGATACGCAATCTTCAATTTATTTGCATGGTATGCCCGATCAGAAAAGGACGCTGATTTTAAAGGATGGGATAATACTGAACAACGGTTATGACGGCTCGGCCAGCTTCACCGGATTATCTCCGGAAAACATCGAAAAAATTGAAGTTGTTCAGGGTCCCTCTTCGAGTCTTTACGGCGGTAATGCCATGGGCGGAGTTGTAAATATCATTACGAAAATGCCGGAAAAGAGGGAATTCATTTTAAAAAGCGGATATGGTTCAAGCTGGAACAGAGGGGAAAGTCTGGACGATCTTCAAAAATATTATGTATCCTGCGGCGATAAATTTTTCGATAAATTTCATCTTCTTTTCAACTATGGCTATAAATCGACAAACGGCTTTTCTAAATACATGAATGTTGCACCGACGCAGCCTTCAACCGGCATAACAGGCTGGTCATATACGACCGATACAAAGGGAAACACCAGGTATCTTATAGGAGATAAGGGTGACAACACCTGGTGGGATGATAATATCGGCATCAAGGCTCAGTATGATTTTTCCAAGGCCTCTAAAATAAGCGCATCTTATTCAAGAATCCGCTATAAGTATAATTACGATGAACCGCATACATACCTGCGGGACGCATCCGGAAATCCCGTATACTCATACACGGGCGTAAGTGAAAAGACTTTCGTTGCCTATACGGGAGCCGGAGCAAAAGATATAAACCAATATAATGTAAATTTCGAGACGGAAATCGGATTTATGAAAACAAAGTTTTCTTTCGGTCTCAACGATGAAATAAAAAACTGGTATACCCAGGCGGGCGCTTCTATATCAGGAGGCACCGGCGGTACAGTATCCAGCACACCCAACCAGAATTACAATGCTGATATTCAGTTCACCCTGCCCCTTTTCGGCAGAAACATTCTGACATTCGGCGGTTCGTTTAAACAGGATACGGCAAATACCGAAAAATCAAAACTCAGCGAGTGGAAGGACGAAATTACCATAACCGAAATGACAAACAATTACGGCGGCAAAGGCATAACCTACGCGGTTTTTGTTCAGGACGAGATATTGATCCTTGATAATCTTACCGCGTACATCGGTTTCAGAGAAGACTGGTGGAAAACAAAAGACGGATACGCCAATCAATTCGGAACAGGCGCTTTTTCCGAGACTTATGACTCCAGAAGCGACTCCGCGTTCAGTCCGAAGCTGGCCATTGTCTATAAGCCCTTTGAAAGTACGACGCTCAAGACATCCGCCGGGCAGGCATTTCGGGGACCTTCGGTTTATGAATTATTCGGCACTTATGTTTCAGGTTCTACTACATATAGTGGAAATCCTGATCTGAAACCAGAAACAGTGAGGTCATGGGATGCAGGGATTACGCAGGGACTCTGGAAAGGAGCAAAGATCAGCGCCGCGTATTTTGAAAACTACATGAAAGACCTCGTCTACACCACAACTGTATCTTCAACAGAAAAGAAATACATGAATGTGGGTAAAGCCGAAACCAAAGGAGTGATGCTGGAAATAGAGCAGCGTTTCGATAAATATGTCAGGCTTTTTGCCAACTATACTTACATGGACGCCCGGGTAAAGGAAAACGCGGCAAATCCTTCAACAGTGGACAAAAGATTGACCCATACACCGGATACAATGATTAACGCGGGAGCGGAGGGTGAAGTCGGACCGTTTTCCGCCTCCTTGACGGGCAGATACGTAAGTAAGCGTTATTCCAATGACGACAACTCGGATACGGTGAATAATGTGTTCTTGTCGTACGATCCTTTTTTAACAATGGACGCGAAGGTTTCGTATAAGATTACCAAATTTGCCACGGTCTCTTTTTCCGCAGACAACATTGCGAATGAAACTTATTACTCGTCCTACCTGGCGCCGGGCAGATCGTGGTTCGGCGGATTGGAAATTAAATTTTGAGAACAGAAGTTAAAAGATCAAAGAGAATAATAATCAAAAAACAGCCCCTGCAACGCGTTGACATAGGATTGCAGGGGCTTAAAATAATCGGACTAATTGTTATACTCCTGTTTTTACCCCTTTTATTGCAGAAAGCAGAAGCTGAAACTGTGATTTATAAAGACAAACTGGACCGAACAGTGAGCATTCCGCTGCCGGTCAAGCGAGCAGTTTTTTTTCAGACTTATGAATTGATTCCCGCTTTGGGAATTTGGAACAGAGTTGTCGGTATTGGCAGATATGCTTACAACAATGATCTCATGAAGGCGGCAATGCCCGATATTAGAAAAAAAATACCGTCGGCAGGAAGCGGCATTGACGTCAACATGGAGACGCTTCTGCGGTTACAGCCTGATCTGGTGATCACCTGGACAGTCAATCCGGCCAATGTTCGTTTTATGGAAGAAAGAGGAATCCGGGTCATCAGCCTTTATCCGGAAAGTATTCCCGAGTTGTATGAAGCCATAAACTTTCAGGGCAGGATTTTCAGCAAGGAAAAAGAAATGCGCAACGTTATCGCTCTCATGGAAGATGTTTTCAGCGAGATTAAAAAAAGAGTCGCATCAATACCCACAGGGGAAAAACAAAAAGTGTTATGGATCGGTTCGCGTCCCAACGCGGTTGCGTGCCGTATCGGTGTCAATAACGATATTATCAATATGATCGGAGGCATCAATCCGGCATCGGTTATTGAGCAGCGCAATGCCGATGTGCCTATTGAGCGCATCATTGCATGGAACCCCGATGTTATCTTTATCTGGGGCAATGCCGCATACGGTTCGAATGACATTATCAAAAATCCCCAGTGGCAAGCCGTTAAGGCGGTAAGGGAAGGACGCGTCTATAAGGCGCCGGAATGGTCCACATGGTCCCCACGGCTGGCACCGGTTACCCTTTGGATGGCCATAAAAACATATCCGGCCCGGTTCGGCGATATAAACTTTTCCGCCAGAGCGGATCAATTTTATAAAAAAGTATTCGGCATCGGCTATAACAGGGTAAAGAAAATTGAAAATTAAATTACCGGTTTATTTTATCATTATTATATCCCCTTTGCTTCTGGCGGGGTTGGCGCTTTTTCTGGGTTCGTATGACATGTCGCCACGGATGGTTTTGAAGATTATCGCCGAGGGAATTTCTCCGGTTTCATCCGGCTTGACCAATATACCGGAGCGTTCCATTATCATGGATATCCGGTTGCCGCGAATAATTCTGGCCGGTCTTGTAGGCATTGCTTTATCGGTATCCGGTGTTACGCTTCAGGGAATTTTCCGCAACCCGCTGGTTGATCCGTTCATTCTCGGTATATCCGCAGGCGCTGCTTTGGGTTGTGCCGTTTCTATCGGATTTTTCCCGGCATTTCCCGTTCAGGTACCGGCTTTTCTGTTCAGCATTATCGCTGTTTTTCTCGCCTATATCATTGCCGGAACACAGGGAGAAATATCCCGTCTGCCGTTAATCTTATCCGGTGTGATTATTTCCGCCTTTTTTACCGCTCTCGTTTCTATCGTGAAATTTCTGGTTGATCCCCACAAGCTCCAAAACATCGTTTATTGGCTGATGGGAAGTTTCGCTCTGGCCGACTGGCAGCAGGTGCACATTGCCGGTTTGGGCATTGCCGCGGGTCTTATTCCCATCTTTTTTATGCGTTGGCGTCTCAATGTCATCAGCATGGGGGATGATGAAGCCAGGACGCTGGGAGTTCATGTAACAAGGGAAAGAATTATATTTATTGCCGCCTCCACGCTGATAGTGAGTGTTGCGGTTTCCGTAAGCGGTATTATCGGCTGGGTGGGACTGATGGTACCCCATCTGCTTCGCATGCTGTGCGGTCCCGACCACAAGAACCTTGTGCCCCTGAGTATCGCAGGGGGAGCGTCTTTCATGATTTTTGCCGACACGCTGGCCAGAAATATGACTTCGTTTGATATTCCCGTCGGCATTATCACGGCAATAATCGGCGCGCCGTTCTTTGTTTATCTGATGCAGCGGGGCGGCAAGGAAAGCTGGGGGCGTTGAATATGCTGATAATGAAAGACCTGTATTTCCGGCATGCCCACGGCACGACAGATATTCTGAAGGGCATCAGTTATCGACTTGACGAAGGATTGATGACGGCCCTTTTGGGACCAAACGGTTCGGGTAAGACAACCTTGTTCAAATGCATTTCCGGTCTCTGGCATCCGCAGCACGGGACGATTTTCTTCGGTGACCGGGATTTAACAAAAATATCCCCTGCCGAAAGAGCGGGAATTATTGCCGTGGTGCCGCAGGAGCATGAACCGCCGTTTCCTTACACGGTGGAGGAAGTTGTTCTGATGGGAAGGGTGTCCCACATCTCCATGTTTGCCGTGCCGTCGAAAAGCGATTTTGCCGCGGCTGACGAAGCGATTGACAAGGTAGGAATCGGCCATTTGCGTAAACGGCCTTACACCAAAATCAGCGGCGGTGAGCGGCACCTGACGCTCATTGCCCGGGCACTGGCTCAGGACGCCCCTATTTTAATTCTGGACGAGCCGACGTCGCATTTGGATTTTCACAACCAGATCATGATCTTGAGCAAGGTCAGGGAAGTTGTCCGCCGGAAAGGGTTGACCGTTCTGATGACCCTTCATGACCCGAATCTGGCTATGCAGTTTTCCGATCAGGTTGTTATGATTGAAAACGGCAAAATCGTCGCCCAGGGCGCTCCGGATGAAGTATTGACCCGGGAGAATCTGCGGCAAATGTACGGGCTCGATGTCAACGTCGTCAACTGCGACGGAACAAACATTATTTATCCGCGGGTGTCGTTATGATTGAAATTACAAATTTGACCAAAACGTATCGCAACGTATGTGCCGTGGATGATGTCAGTTTTACCATTCGCCAAGGAGAAGTTTTCGGTTTGCTGGGGCCGAACGGCGCGGGGAAAACAACCACCATCAAAGTCCTAACCACGCTCAGCAAACCGGACGCAGGACATTGCAAGGTCAAGGGATATGATGTTGTCCTGGAACGCGAGTCCATCAAGAAACTTATCGGTGTCGTGCCCCAAGAAAACAATCTTGATCGTGAACTGACGGCTTATGAGAATCTCCGCATATACGGAATGCTTCATCATGTTGCCGACTGTGAAAATAAAATCAGCGACCATCTCAAAATGGTCGATCTCCGGGACAGAAAAAATACAGCCGTGGCGGAATTTTCCGGCGGCATGCAAAGACGACTGCTTCTGGCCAGATCGCTTTTATCGCAACCGGAAGTGCTTTTTCTCGACGAGCCTTCCATCGGTCTGGACCCGCAGATCAGAAGACACCTGTGGGATGTGATCAGAAAAACCGGAATTGAAGGCCGGACGGTTGTCATCACAACCCATTATATAGAAGAGGCGGAAGCCCTGTGTCACCGGGTGGGCATTCTGAATCGGGGGAAATTGATTGCGTTGGATACGCCGCAAAATCTCAAAAACGGTTTAGGGGAATATACAGTAGAATTCATTGATGAAAAGGGAAAGCTCATCCAGACGATCTGCCGTAATCGCGATGAAGCGCACGATAAAGCCCGCAATTACAGCGGCAGCGTCACAATTCGCAAAACGAACATGGAAGACGTTTTCATTAATCTTACAGGAGAACGCATTTGAGGTCCGCTATGGATTGGTATCCGGTTTTTCTAAAAGAGATTCTGCATTTCCGCCGGAAACTGCTGAAACTGGGATATATTTTTTCGGCAATGGTGATACCGATCATTTATCTGGTGGCTTTCGGTTTGGGTCTGGGACGCCGGGTCAACGTCGGCGGCATGGATTATCTGAGTTTCCTTATTCCGGGACTTGTCGCCATGAGTTCCATGAACAATTCCTATTCCTGGGTGGCCAGTTCCCTGACGCTTAACCGGCTCTACTTCAAGACCTTTCAGATATTCATCCAGGCGCCTATCCGGCCTTCCGCCATCATGGCGGGCGAAGTTCTGGCGGGCATGGCCAAAGGGCTTTTTGCTTCCTCGCTGATCATTATTGTCGGATTCGTTGCCTCCGATCACTTTTCCATTTCCTGTTTTTTTGTGATTACGCTGCTGTTGAACTGTTTTCTTTTCGCCAATCTGGGCGTGATCATCGGAATGAGGGCCAAGTCTCATGAAGACACCTCCACGTATTCCAATTTTCTGATTATGCCGATGGCTTTCTTCAGCGGGACTTTTTTCCCGGTCGATAAAATACCGCTTGTCCTGAAAGCCGTTGTTTATATTATGCCGCTGACGCACACCAATATCGCAATCAGAAAACCGGTTCCCGATGTGGAAAGCTGTATATCCTTCGGCCTTTTGCTGATCTATTCCCTGGTATTTTTTATTTACGGTTCCAGGTTGATACGAGAGTACAACGAATGATGAGAGGAAAGAAATTATGAAAATTTTCACGATCATGGGGGCAAGCTATCTGCCGTTTTTGAAAGAAGCGGCACAGAGTCTGAACATCGACTTAACAGCCTACTCCGGCAAACAACTGAATCTTTGCCCTGAAATCATGACGGACGCGCTGCGGGACATGAAAACAGCGGACATGATTCTTTTATACCGCAGCGCCGAAGGATTCTGGGATGAAATCGACGACGAACTAAAGGTACTGCAAAAAAGAGTCCCCGTTATTGTCGTCGGCAGTGATCCGTCCCTGTGGACGGCGTCTGCCGTCAATCCGGAAATTGTCGCCGCCGTATACAATTATCTATTGTTCAACGGAAGGGAAAATATCGGAGAGATGTTGAAGTTTATTTTGCATAACGTCCTTCATGAATCGGTTGTTTATAAAGAACCCCAAGCCGTCTCCTGGGAGGGAATTTATCATCCCGCAATGAATAGTTTATTTACTTCAACAAAGGATTACATCAAACAATATGAAAAAACTGTTTCCTTCCGGCCCTCCGCTTATGTCGGTATTCTCTATTCCCGTTCCAACTGGGCAACCGGCAATCTGGAAGTCGAAAAATGTCTCATAGCCGCTCTGGAGAAAAAAGGGTTGGGCGTCATTCCGGCTTTTCTTTATTCCCTGAAGGATCAAAATATCGGAAATCTGAGCGGCGTCGAGGCCATTGAAAAGTTTTTTATGAAAGACGATGACCTGCTCGTCGACGGCATAGTCAAATTGACCTCCTTTTTCCTGGAATCGTCGCGGGGAGAAATGAAATCTGTTGAAGCGTCCGGAGGAGCGATGTTGATGAAGAAGCTGAATATCCCTCTTTTCGGTCCGGTTATTTCTTACTATAAAAATCATGAGCAGTGGCTCGATGATTCCAGCGGCCTTGGCGCTCAGGCCGCCTGGAGTATTGCCATGCCGGAGTTTGAAGGCGTTATAGAACCCTTCGTGATCGGCGCAACCCGGGGAATCGACAAGCCCGAAAGCGAATCGTACGAACCGATCGAAGACCGCATCGAGCGGCTGGCGGCGAAAATCTTCCGCTGGATTCAGCTCAGAAAAAAACCGAATGCTCAAAAGAAGATCGCCTTTATCCTGCACAACAATCCCTGTGCCTCCATGGAAGCGACAATCGGGGCGGGCGCCCATCTGGATTCCCTGGAAAGTGTCGCCGATATTCTAAAACAGTTGTCCCGCGAGGGTTACAGGGTCACAGCACCCGCAAACGGCAAGGCTCTCATCAACGACATCATGGATAAAAAGGCCATTTCGGAATTTCGCTGGACGACGGTTGAGGAAATTGTCGACAAAGGAGGCGCACTGGATATGATTGATCTGGACCAGTACCGCCTTTGGTTTGATGAATTGCCGGCGCAAACACGTATGCGGATGAGCGAGGTGTGGGGCGATCCGCCGGGCGGAGTGAAAGACGGGGTTCCGGCCGCCATGGTGCACGACGGCAAAATTCTGGTTACCGGCGTGCAATACGGGAATGCTGTTGTCTGCGCTCAGCCCAAGAGGGGATGCGCCGGAGCAAAATGCAACGGCCAAGTCTGCAAGGTTCTTCATAGCCCTGACGTCCCGCCGCCCCATCAGTATGTAGCGACTTATCAATGGTTGTCTCGTAAATTTTGCGCGGACAGCATCATTCATGTCGGCACGCACGGCAATCTGGAGTTCCTTCCCGGCAAAGCAACCGGCCTGTCTTCAGGCTGTTTCCCGGATATCGGCATCGACACAATGCCGCACTTATATATCTATAACGCCGACAATCCGCCCGAAGGCACAACCGCCAAACGAAGGAGCAATGCGGCGCTTGTCGATCACATGCAGACGGTCATGATAAAGGGAGAGTTGTATGGCGATCTGGAGCAGGTGGAAAAGCTTCTGGATGAATACGGACGCTACAGAGAGACCGAGCCTTCCCGCGCTCATACCATTGCGCATATGATTGCAGATCGAATCAAGGGGCTGAACCTTCTGGACGGCCCGGACGAATCCCTGCACGATAATTTCAGCCAAAAGGCGCGGGAAATCCACGACCGCCTTTCCCTGTACAAGAACACTTTTATTCCCAGGGGAATGCACATCTTCGGCAGGATTCCCCAAGGCGAAAAGCTGGGTGATTTCGTTTACGCCATTGCCCGCTATGAAAATGCACCTGACTCGCTGCGCGGGATTCTGCTCACCATCATTGAGCGGCAATCTCTGAAAACAGGGAAGTATTTGGAAGATGCCGTGGAAGAGACAGCCCGGAATGCCTGCCGCAGTTTCATTCTTCACCATATGTCGCCGGGAGATACAATCGGAGAACAATACGAAATCGGCATTTCGGAAAGAAAAGTCCTCCGCGAGGTGGAAAGTAAATTAACCGACTTGCGCACAAGGATATTGGAATCCGATGAAACGGCCGCCCTGCTTAACGGCTTGAACGGCGGCTATATTGAGCCGGGTCCTTCGGGACTGATCACCGGCGGCCGCAGCGACGTTCTGCCGTCGGGAAGAAATTTCTACTCTCTGGATCCTCAGCGCATACCGTCGCAAGCCGCCTGGGAAACAGGCAAAATGCTTGCGAATAAAACAATCAGTAAATATCGGGAAGCAACAGGCCGACCGCCGGAGAACATTGCCTTTTACTGGCAATGCACCGATATCATGTGGTCGGACGGTGAAGGAATGGCGCAAATGCTTTATCTTCTCGGCGTCAAACCCGTCTGGCGCAACAACGGCCGCGTCAAAGGCTTTGAGATCATACCGCTCACGGAATTGGGAAGACCGCGCATCGATATCACCGTTCGGGTTTCCGGTATTACACGGGATAACTTTTCCGGCGCCATTGGTCTGCTTGACGAAGCGGTCCGGTCGGTCAGCGATTTGGATGAACCGCCCGGGATGAATTTTGTCCGGAAACATACGATGGAGAAACTGGGCGCCAATACAAATCCATCGATCGAAGATTTGCGTAAAGCCTCTTACAGAATCTTTGCCGGCATGCCCGGCACTTATCAGGCGGGAACGCAGCTTGCCGTCTACGCCTCCGCATGGAAAACGCAGAAGGATTTGTCCGATGTGTTTCTGTACTGGAACGGCTACGCCTACGGCAAGGATACGTTCGGAGAACCGGCTCATCAGGACTTGAAGACAAGCCTGCAATCCATCGATCTGTCTTTCAATCGTTCCGTGACTGATGAATACGATCTGACCGGTTGTTGCTGTTATTTCGGCACACACGGTGGCATGATCAATGCGGCGCGTGTGGTGTCCGGCAGGGAAGACATCTTAAATTATTATGGCGATACGCGTGAACCGGGCAAAGTTTCCGTCCGCACGCTGACCGAAGAAGTCCGGCGCATCGCCCGCGCAAAGATACTGAATCCGGCATGGATCGACGGCATGAAAGAGCACGGTTACAAAGGAGCCGGTGAAATTAGCAAGCGCGTCGGCCGCCTTTACGGCTGGCAGGCTACAGCCAGAGCCGTGGATGATGAGGTTTTTGACGATGTGACCAGAACGTTTATGATGAACGATGAAAACCGGAAGTTTTTTGAAGAAAATAATCCATGGGCTTTGGAAGAAATGGCGAGGCGACTCATCGAAGCAGCCGAACGGGACCTGTGGAATCCCGCTCCCGATGTCAAAGACGCGCTGAAACAGCTTTATGTGGAAATTGAAGGCTGGATCGAAGAAAAAATGGGCGACATGAAGGGGGATTTTCAGGGAGGAAACATTGATATCATTACCCAGGATGAAGTTGCCCATTGGAAAAACAAAATGAAGGAGATTTTAGGATGATATTCCCATTCACGGCTATCGTAGGTCAGGAAGAAATGAAGATTGGTTTGATCGTCAATGTTATCGATCCCTCCATTGGCGGTCTTTTAATCATGGGGGAAAAGGGAACCGCCAAGAGCACCGCCGTGAGATCGCTGGCGGAATTACTGCCGGAGTTGACCGTAGTCAAAGGGTGTCCTTTCAACTGCGACCCCGACGGCATTTTATGCACCGACTGTAAAGAAACCCTTAAAACCGAGGAACACTTGCACCGCGCCAAAAAAAAGATGCGGATGGTGGAATTGCCGCTGGGAATAACGGAGGATCGTCTGATCGGAACTCTCGATATCGAACACGCCCTTAAAAAAGGGGAGAAGCGTTTTGAATCCGGCATTCTGGCGGATGCTAACCGTAATTTCCTTTATGTTGATGAAGTGAATCTTCTGGAGGATCATATTGTCGATCTTCTCCTCGATTCCGCAGCAATGGGTATCAATTCGGTGGAGCGTGAGGGCGTATCTTTCACGCATCCCGCAAAATTCATTCTTGTCGGCACGATGAATCCCGAAGAAGGCGATTTACGGCCTCAACTTATCGACCGTTTCGGACTTTGCGTTCAAGTCGCTTCCATTGCCGATAAAGAAATGCGCATGGAAATTCTTCGCCGCAAAGCGTTGTTCGATGCCGTACCGGAAAATTTTATAATGTCCTGGCTGGACGAACAGAAAATCCTCGCCGAAAAGATCATCGACGCTCAGTCAGCGATAAACAACATTGCTGTTCCCGATACGGTGCTGGAAAAGATCGTCACAGTTACCGCACCCCTTAATCTGGACGGACATCGCGCGGATATTGTCATCATGAAAGCATCCCGGGCGCTGGCCGCCTTCCGGGGGCAGGATTCGATCACGGCGGAGAATATTCGCGAAGCGGCGCGTCTAGCCTTGCCGCATCGCATGAAACGATTACCTTTCGAGACTACGGACAGCGAAAAAGAAAAGCTTGCCTCTCTGCTTCAGGAGATTATGCCGTGAGTTTTCATAATTTTGTCGGCCATGATGATGCCAAACTGGCTTTAATTTTAAACGCCATTGATGCGTCCTGCGGTGGTGTTTTATTTATCGGAGAAAAGGGAAGCGGGAAATCCACTCTGGCGCGGATGTTCCCCGGCTTGCTGCCCGATGGAGTGCCGTTTACCAATCTCCCCCAGAATGCGATGGAGGAAGCCCTGTTGGGCGGTATTGACCTGGAAAATACCATTAAAAACGGCCGCAATGTCCAAAGCGCCGGCCTTCTCCAGCGTGCCGGAGGCGGAATCGTTTACGTTGACGACATCAATCTTATTGCACCCGAGATCATTACGTTATTGATGAAAGCACACGGTAATATTCGTTCTTTTGAAGAAAATAACGGATCCAAACCAGATCAGCCCTTTCCCTTTACAATTATCGCCAGTATGAATCCCGACGAGGGTCCCCTCTCGTCTCATTTTATGGACCGTTTCGGCATGTGCGTTCTTTGGGAAGGACTGAAAGAGCGGGAGCAGAAAATCGCTGTCATGAAAAGAGCCCTGAACGGAACCGGAGCAGGTATTAATGAAGATGACGAACTGCGACGAATCATTCAAACAGCACGCCGGAATTTAAAGGAAATCAATGTTCCCTTAAAAATTAGAGACATCATTGCCGATGCCTGCATTAAAAATTCCACTGCCGGTCATCGCGGAGATATCTTTCTTTTCTACGCCGCCCGCGCCTACGCAGCTTTCTGCAAGGAAACGGAAATGACGGCAAGACATGTCGATGGGGTTCTGCCCCTGGTTCTGCTGCATCGAAAACGGGCGCTTCAGCAAACGAAGCGGGACGATACGCAAAAGCAGCGCCATCATGAAAAACCGGAGAACGAAAAGAACGGGAATGAACACGGTCAGGGAAACGGCCATGAGCCTCTTCAAAACAGAAGAAATGTGCAGAATGATCATGACCGTGATGATGCGGGTCAGGACAAGAAACCGCCGCGGCAGTCCAGCGATGCGGAAAAAATATTTGATGTGGGCGCTGATTTCAAGGTCAGGCGTCTGACTTTCCGCAAAGACCGGATCAACCGTGCGGCTTCAGGAAGGCGGACCAAGACGGGTTCATCAGGAAAACGGGGCCGTTACATTAAAAGTATTCTCAGTCCCAATAATGATATTGCCGTTGACGCGACCATTCGCGCGGCCGCCCCGTTCCAGACCATACGGGGAAGAAAGGAACTACTCATTATCAAGCATGAAGATCTGCGCTTCAAAAGACGGGAAAAAAAGATGGGACACCTGGTTATTTTCGTTGTTGACGGATCGGGATCGATGGGGGCGCAAAAAAGAATGGTGGAAACCAAAGGAGCGATTCAGTCCCTGTTAATGGATTGCTGTCAGAAAAGAGATAAGGTTGCTCTTATTGTTTTTCGCAAAAACAAGGCCGACGTCGTTTTGCCGCCGACGGGGAGTGTTAAAATGGCGTCACGCCGGTTGCTGGAAATCCCGACAGGCGGGAAAACGCCTTTAACAGCCGGTCTTTTAGGAACATATAACCTGATCAGCCGGGTTCATAAAAGATCGCCGGAAACGAGATTCCTGATTGTTCTTGTCACCGACGGACGGGCCAATCAAAGCCTCACGGATATGCCCGTGCGCGAGGAGATACCCAAAATGGCCGGGTTGCTTTGCGAATTGCCGTCTACAGATTACATCGTCATCGATACGGAAGATAAAAAAACATTCACCAGGGTTGATCTTGCCGGAGAAATCGCCGCTATGCTCAGGGCGGATTATTATCAGATCGACGACCTCAAGGCAAATTATCTGACCGAAATAGTTCAAAATAAAAAGTCAGTTGGAATTTGAACTATTTCGGTCAGGTTCTAATAACGGTCGGGATAGCGTTCTTCAAATATTTCTTGCCCCAATTCTTTAATATGTCTATACTAAAACATCAATGGGGGAAAATATTATGTCCAAACTGGTTCGTTTCGGCGTATCGCTGGAAGAAGATCTTTTGGTTAAATTTGATAAACATATCAAAAAGAATAAATATACCAACCGCTCGGAAGCGTTGCGCGATATGATTCGCGAGGAACTGGTCAAAAAGGAATGGACGGAAAATAAAGAGGTAACAGGGGCAATAACTCTGGTTTATGATCACCATACCAGAGAACTGGTAACCAAAGTTCTGGATGTCCAGCATGATTATCATACCTGTATTCTTTCCACCCAGCACATACATCTTGATCACCGCAACTGCTTTGAAATCATCGTGACCAAAGGCAGATCAAAAGAGATCGAAGAACTCTATCAAAAATTGAAGGCCATCAAGAACGTGAAGCATGCGGGATTTATGATGGCAACGAAGGGCAAAGATTTACCCTGACGAAAACCATTCCTAAATCAAATCGCGTTTCACCACGCGCCTTGCGTTTAAGCATTTTAGTCTTAAAATTCATTATTATTCCATTTTAAATCAATAATGATATCGAGGCGGCAAGGAGGATGCTCCGCAGGTGTATATGAACATACGTCGAGGACCCGGCATACGCCGGGCAAGATGCCGACGACGACGCCAACAAAGATAGCGCTTGATTTAGAATGGAATAGGTCAATTTCTCTGAAGCGACAGGGGCAGCTCCAGATTATTTTCTTCCAGAAGCTTTTTGTCGGTGAGTATTTCCGAAACAGGTCCGTCGGCCACCACGGCGCCTTCTTTGATGACAATGCAACGATGACATACATCCATAATCAGATCAAGATCGTGTGAGGCAATTATCTTCGAATGCTCGAAGGTTTTGAGCAAATTGATAAGCAATCGCCTTGATTTGGGATCTAGATTTGCCGCCGGTTCGTCCATAGCCAGAATATCCGGTTCCACGGCAATGACTGCTGCAATGGCCACAGCGCTCTTTTGGCCACTGGAGAGGTGATGCGGCGGTTTATTTTGTAGTTCAAGGCCGCTTACCAGATTCAGAGCATATTCTACTCTCTCCCTCACGGCATTTTCATCCATGCCCAAATTGAGAGGACCAAAGGCTACGTCTTCATAAACAGTCGGCATAAACAGTTGATCATCGGGATTTTGAAAAACAATTCCGACTTTTCTGCGGATTTCCTGTCGTGTTTGACGAGTCAGATAAATATCACCGATATTTACAGTTCCTGAAGTGGGCATGAGATAGCCGTTCATGTGCATAAGCAAGGTAGATTTGCCCGCTCCATTAGCGCCAATAATGCCTACCGACTCGCCATGTGTGATACGAAAAGAAATATCCCGCAGTGCTTTTGTGCCGTCCGGGTAGCAAAATGATACATTTTTAAACTCTACGATATGATGACTCACGAAAAAACTCCCTGAACATATCTGCCCAGTATTTGAGTCGCCGGATAGAACCGGAAAACATAGAGAAAAACAGCAACGGATACGACAAAAATAACATCGCCCGTTTTAATATGAAAACGCTTGAGCGAAGGCATATCTCCCTGAAATCCACGGGAAAGCATAGCGAAGTAAATCCGCTCCGCTCTCTCAACGGTGCGAACAAAAAGTATTCCGACTATACGTACAAATATCCTGATGCCTTTACCGCGTTTCCCGTAAGATCGCATATTCCTCGCCCGAATAATCCTCATGGCTTCTTCCATTAGTACAAAGATATAACGATAGAGAAAAGAAAGTTGTGAAACAAAAAGAGAAGGGAGTCCCCATTGTCTGAGAGAATGGCACACATTCGGAAAAGAAGTAGTTGCGATAAGCAAAAGCGCTGTGCTGACCGTTAAGGTGAACTTGATCATAATCGAGAAAAAAGAGAGCCATCCCGCCGAAATCGTCAGTCCCTGGAAGATAGACACTTGTCCCGAATCCAGAAAAGGATTAAAAATTCCTATAAAAACGGCAAACGGCGAAACCAGAACAATTTTTTTGAAAATAAACATAAATGGAATTTCTCCGATGGTCATCAAAAGCGCCGGGTAAAGAAAAAAAGGCAATAAAGCGGTTAATTCATATTTAGAAAAAGAAATTACGGTAAATAGAAAAAGCAGTGTGGCAATCAATTTTGCTCTTGGATCTAATCGATGAACAAAGGTATCCTTGTAAGATAACTGATCAATAAATCCGATATTGTAATATTTTTCGTCAAAGGTCATGATTTCATCCGGCAACATCCTTTTCGATAGGTGTTTAAATATCATACGCCTCGGTTATAACTCCAGTTATTTTTTACCAAGGCGCATGATATGAAACCCACATGACGGTATCCGTCACAAAGCAGGATGAAAATGTATATAATTAAATCAATATATTAGAGGTGCATTTTCGAGTGAAAAAGGAGATGTTATTGTTTTTTGAAAAGCCGGATCCCCAAGCCGATAAATAAAGTAAACATTAGAACAATTATTCCGCCAACAATACCGGCAACCGAAGTGCCGGCTTCAATTCCAGGCCAGACAGCAACTTCGTTTTCTTGCGAATCTACGCCGGCGGAAGATTTAAATCCATAGTCAGGTAAAAACGCTGTTTTCCCCTGAAGCTCCTTGAGAGCCGGAGCAACGCCTTGCGTAGCTTCAGCTAATTCGCCTTTGCCGGTCACCTTTTCAATAGACCATTCCAAACCGTCCGGATGGGTTGATGCAAACCATGAAAGTGCCCCGCCGGTAATCACGGCCAGAATTAAAAAGGCTACAAGAACATTTTTTATAGAAATACTGGTATCTAATGGACGTGATATAGAATTGGCTTTAAGGATTTCCGGTCGGGTGTTTCTTACATAGTTGATAATTCCGGCCGTGATAATTCCTTCCACCAAACCTATAGCCAGATGAATCGGCTGCATAAGCATTACAAATGTGCCAAAGGGCAGTTCGCTCTTTCCAGATAATAGTGTTTCCAGAACGACGGAGAAAGCTCCTAGTTGTAGTGCAATAACCACGCTTATAATTGCGGCAACGGCTATTCGCCGCGCATCTTTTCCTTCTCCCGCAATTGGTTTGTAGACCAGGGGATATAAAAGGAAACATGGATATATTCCCAAATTCCAAATATTACAGCCTAAAGCAAGTAATCCGCCATCAGCAAAAAACAACGCTTGTACCGTCAATATCGAGGCCATGGCGAGAAACGCCGCGTACGGACCAAGTATAACAGCCAAGATCATGCCTCCGCCGATGTGTCCGCTAGAGCCGGTACCGGGAATAGTAAAGTTAATCATCTGAGCCGCAAAAACAAATGCACCCATTACTCCCATCAAGGGAATAGTTTTATTGTCTATATTCTCTTTAAGTTTCTTTGACGAATATCCTATGGCCGCCACCGACCCAGTCCACATCGTTGCTCCCACCACAGGTGAAAGTAGAGCATCCGCCATATGCATGATAAAATTTCCTTTAAAATCTTAAAGCTACCCCGGCCCGAAAGGTGATGAAATGATCAACAATGCCAAACACATCAAACCAATCGCTGTTTTTTTCCGCATCTTTATCAACTCTCCATAAGTGTTACATTTATAATATTTGTAACACCACTTTGCGTCCCTGTCAAGTTATTTAATAAAAAAGACTAATTATTTGATGAAAAATTTTTAATCAAAAGACTCTAAGATCACGTATGTTACATATATTCTAATAATATCAATCATTTAAATTTTTAAAAATAGCTTTACAAACATTCTTTATTGTGCTAGTGACTAACGGTCATTTTGTAAGAATTTATTTCTCAATAATGATGGAATATTAAGTTTACAAAAATTTTTATTATGCTAGTTATGGCATAATAAATTTTAGCTGAGTTTTATTTATTAAAGACAGTGTCATCTATAAAATTTAGATCCTGTATTTAATCACAAAACTACAAAGTTAAAAGAAATTTAATATAGGCGTGTTACACCCAAGTGAACAGCCTTAGATTATTGTAAAGGAGGAAATATGGCAAAAGGAAAAAGTTCTGAATACAAAAAAATGATCGACACGCAGTATCGTGATCTGATGAAGCATTGTCAGGTTCATATGGAAAAAATTGAAAAAGATCTACCTGAACCGAGGGAAGATTTTCTGGCGGTTTTAAAAGAACGTGGCGTAAGTCGTAGAGATTTCATTAAGTGGACATCGGCTATGACTGCGGCGCTGATGCTTCCGCCGATGTTCCGTCCGATGGTCGCCAAAGCAGCGGAAAATTTCAGCCGTCTTCCCATAATCTGGCTGCATTTTGCCGAATGCACCGGATGTTCAGAGGCTTTTTTACGTTCCTCGTACCCGAATGTTGACAACATCCTGCTGGAAACCATTTCTCTGGAATATCATGAAACACTAATGGCAGCTTCCGGCTATCAGGCGGAACAGAACCTGGAAAAAGCAGTAAAAGATTTTTCCGGCAAATTCATTTGCGTAATTGAAGGTGGCATACCGCGCGGTCTCCATGGTAAATACCTGACATTGGGTCCAAAAGGGAAAACGGGCATTGAAGTAGCCAAAGAAGTTGCCAAAAAAGCAGCGGCTGTGCTCTGCATCGGCACATGCTCCTCCTTCGGAGGTGTTCAGGCAGCCTCTCCCAATCCGACGGATGCCGTGAGTGTCAAAAAAGCAATCGGCGTTTCCACTGTTAATATAGCCGGATGTCCTCCCAATGCAGTGAACTTCACTGGAACACTTCTTCATTATTTAATGTTCGGTGCTCTGCCCGCTCTGGACAACCTGGGAAGACCGATTTGGGCATACGGAAAACGCATCCACGATTATTGTGAAAGAAGACCGCATTTCGACGCGTCGGAATTCGTTGAAGAATGGGGCGACCAAGGCGCTCTCAAGGGCTGGTGTCTTTACAAAATGGGTTGCAAAGGTCCTTACACTTATGCCAATTGCGGCAAAGTTCGTTTCAATGACGGCATTTCCTGGCCGATTATGGCCGGTCACGGTTGTATCGGCTGCACGGAAGCCGACTTCTGGGATACTATGGCGCCGTATGAAAAACCTCTTCCCGATAAAATTTACGGCGGCGGAGAAAAAACCGTTGATAATATCGGCATCGCTCTTACCGGCGTAGCTGTAGCTGGAGTTGCTGCCCATGCTGTAGCCAGCGGAATCCGACATAAAGGAGAATAAGAACCATGACTAAACGAATAATTATCGATCCCATTACCAGAATTGAGGGACATTTAAGAATTGAAGTAGAAGTTGACAGTAACAACGTCGTTAAAGACGCCTGGAGCAGTATCACGCTATGGCGCGGTATTGAGACTATTCTCAAAGGACGCGACCCGCGCGATGCAGGTTTGATTACTCAGCGTATTTGCGGTGTTTGTACATTCTCGCATTACGAAACCAGTATTCTGGCCTGCGAAGACGCTTTCGGCGTTAAACCGCCACCAAACGCCAGAATAGCCCGTAACCTCATTAACTCGGCACAGTATCTTACCGACCATATAATGCATTTTTATCATCTGCACGGTCTGGACTGGGTGGATGTGGTCAGCGCTCTTAAAGCCGCTCCGGCAAAGGCCGTGGAAATGGCCAAGGCCTATTGCCCCAATCCTTATAACTGCTCGGCAACACATTACCAGGCAGTTCAGGAAAGAGTCACAAAATTCGTCAAATCAGGTCGTTTAGGACCCTTTGCCAACGCTTACTGGGGCAATCCTTCCTATAAACTGCCGCCTGAAGCAAACTTAATTATTCTTTCACATTATCTGGATGCATTGGCTATTTCCAAGGTAAGTGCACAGATGATGGCTATACTAGGCGGAAAGAATCCTCATCCGCAAACTTTGGTCGTTGGCGGTATAACATCCGGCATGGATCTGTTTGACGCCGAACGCATGGGTCAGTACCTGTTCCGCTTCAAGGAAATGAAGAATTTCTTTGAAACTGCTTACCTGCCTGATATCCTTCTGGCTGCAACCTACTACAAAGACGAAGGACTCAAAGGTATCGGTGGCGGTGTAAAGAATTACCTGGCCTACGGCGGATTCCCGCTGGATGACGATTGGAACAAACTTCTCTTCCCACGCGGCATTGTCAAAGACAGAAATCTGGCTAAACCATTGCCACTTGATGAAACAAAAATAACGGAAGAGGCCACACATTCATGGTATGAATCCAAGAAACCCGAACATCCCTATGATGGAACGACAGAACCTAAATATACCGGTTTTGACAAGAACGGAAATGTCAAAGGCGATGAAAAATACTCCTGGTGCAAAGCTCCCCGTTATGACAACAAGCCATATGAAGTAGGCCCGCTTGCCCGTATGATTGTAGGTTATGCTCAGGACGACAAAAACATCAAGCCGCTTATCGATTCCACCTTGAAAAAGACGGGACTTCCCGCAACAGTTTTGTTCTCCACACTCGGCAGAACGGCTGCGCGTGCATTGGAAACCAAACTGATGACGGACAACACTGAAGGATGGGTCAATGAATTGATCGCCAACATCAAGAAGGGCGATACCCGCACATGGACCCGTTGTGATGTGCCTAAGAAACCGGCTAAGGGACGTGGCATGACGGAAGTGCCGCGCGGCGCTCTGGGACACTGGATCAAGATAGAAAAGGGCGTTATTTCCAATTATCAGGCTGTTGTTCCCTCTACATGGAATTGTTCGCCACGTGACAAGGCCGGTTTACGCGGTCCTTATGAGGAGTCATTGATTGGTACGAAATTGGCAAATGTAGATCAGCCTTTGGAAATCATCAGGACTATTCATTCTTTCGATCCATGTATGGCCTGCGCTGTGCATATAATTGATCCGAAGACAAATGAAATTAAAAAATTTAAAGTGGCGTAAGCAATAATTAAGGAGGTTACCGTGGAAAAAAAGTTCACTAGTGAAAAAGAATGGTCTGTGGCCATGCGCATTAACCACTGGGCCATGGCTATCTCAATCTTCATACTGATTGCAACCGGTTTCTGTATTGCCGAGCCATTTACGATAGCAAGTGGAGAGACTGTGGATAAATTCCTGATGGGAAATATCAGGTATGCCCACATTCTCTTTGGAGTTTTTCTGGTTTTCCTATTCCTCTGGAGAATCTATCTGGCCTTTTTCTCCCGTTTTCATGCTGATTGGAAAGATTTCTTCGCCTGGACCGATATAAAGACGACAATTGACCAGATAAAATTCTACCTGCTTATCAAGAAAGAAGGACCTGAATATAAAACTCTGTACGGACCGATGCAGTCTTTGGCTTACACAGGATTGATGTTCATGGTTTTTGTTATTGTGATCACCGGCTTGATTTTAATGGGCGCCGGATACCACGCCGGATTCACAGCTATCGCCTACAAAATCCTGCGTCCAGTAGAAAAAATAATGGGCGGATTATCCGTTGTTCGTTATGTTCACCACATTTTCACGTGGTTCTTCATTCTGTTCATCGTGGCGCACATTTACATGGCCTTCTGGTATGATGCCATTCTGAAGAAAGGCACCGTGTCATCCATGATCAGCGGAAACATTTTCAAGAAACTAAAATAGTATAGTATTTAATTTTAAGGATACACCAAAAAGGGAGAGAACGTTATTCTCCCTTTTTTTGGTCATATGAAACCCACATGACGGTCTCCGTCACAAAGGAGCATGAAAATCCCCCCTCACCCCCCTTTAGAAAAGGGGGGAACTCAAGCCCTGCCCTCTTTGCCCAAGAGGGGAATTTCCCCCTTTAGAAAAAGGGGGATTGAGGGGGATTTGATGAGGATAGTTTTAAATAACAATATAAACAATGACTTAGATGTGCATTTTCGAGTGAAATTGAATATGTCGAAAAGAAATTTTCTTACCATATTAGGTATTGGCAACATTTTGATGGGCGACGAAGGTTTCGGCATCCATTTCGCACGCCGGTTTTCAAAGCGTTATCGTACAAATGATAACGTTCGTATAATTGACGGCGGTACTCTTGGTTACGCCCTGCTGGACATTATCTGCAGTTGTGATAATCTGATTATTATCGATGTATTAAAAGTGCAGGATACACCAGGTTCCATTTACCGCTTCAACAAAGAGGAAATGGAATTGCATATGCCGCCTCCGACTACAGCTCATGAGGTGACATTTCCTGACGTTCTTTTTAAAGCGGAACTCATTGGCGAGGCGCCGAACACGATATTTCTCTGTATTGTGCCTCATAATTACAAAGACTTGCGTATGGAAATGTCCCCTTTTCTGTATGATAAGTTCGATGTTATGGAAAAATTTTTGTTGGTCGAGTTGGAAAAACTCAACATAAAACCGGAAAGAGTGTCTGATGCATGAGCTGTATCTTGCCGAATCCATTATTAATATAATAAGCAACTATGCTGAACATAATGGATTTAAAAAAGTAAACATTGTATTTCTTTCCTGTGGCCGTCTTTCCTGTATAGAGTCGAAAACTCTGCAATTTGCTTTTGATGTACAGGCCAAAGGCACGGCGGCAGAAGGAGCTGTACTGGAATTTCAGATTTTGCCGGCTATGATACATTGCTTTTCCTGTGAAAAAGATTTAGAAGTGGAAATTCATACAGGCGTTTGCCCTTCCTGTGGCGGCCATGAAGTTGTTTTGACCGCGGGAACGGAAGAATTGAAAATTTTAGAACTGGATGTGGATTAAAATTATATGTGCATAGGATTCCCCGGAAAAATTATTTCCATTGATGAAAATAATTATGCGATTATCGACATCAGCGGTACGCAACGCGAGGTCTGCCTGGACATCATCGACGAGCCGGCCGAAGTGGGCGACTATGTGATCAGTCACGCGGGTTACGCAATTCATAAAATCGATCCCGACACCGCTAAAGAAAAACTGGATTTTTTAAAAGAGATTATTGATCATGAAATATATTGACGAATACAGAGATCCCGCCGTTGTTACAGCGCTTCTAAAACGCATTGAAACAACAGCGCAAAAGATATCGCATACCGTGACGATCATGGAAATATGCGGCAGTCACACGTATGCCATCGGCCGTTTTGGAATTCGTAAACTTCTGCCTGATAATATCAGGCTTATTTCCGGACCGGGCTGTCCTGTCTGTGTGACTTCTGCACGCGATGTGGATATAGCCTTGTATCTGGCAGGCATTGATAATGTTATATTTGCCACATTCGGCGATATGCTGAGAGTTCCCGGCACAGGAGGAGAAAGTCTGCAAAAGAAGCGTGCCTCCGGAGCCTATGTCCGGGTCGTTTCTTCAGCCGACGAATGCATAACACTTGCGCTGGCTAATCCTCAAAAAGAAATTATTATGATGGGCATCGGCTTTGAGACTACCACACCCACTATAGCGGCAGTCGTCGCTACCTGCAGTAAAAAAGATATAAAAAACTTTTCCGTCTTTTCCGTTCACAAGATCGTGCCTCCGGCCATTAATGCGCTTCTGGCCGATCCGCTTCTGAACATCGACGGATTTTTATGTCCCGGTCATGTAAGCACAATGATCGGGGCTGCCGCTTATCAAATGATTCCCGATGCCGGTTGCGCTGCTGTTATCACCGGATTTGAGCCGGCGGATATTTTGGAAGGAATATGGATACTCTTGCAGCAAATTGAAAGCGGAAAGAAGGAAGTCGCCATTCAATACAGCCGCGGTGTTCGGCCGGAAGGAAATACGCGGGCAATGAATCTTCTGCAATCCGTATTTGAAACAACGGATGCCGAATGGCGCGGTCTTGGCATAATCCCTGTCAGCGGACTTACGCTGCAAAACGATTTCGCATCATTCGATACACTTAAACGATTCGATGTGCCTGATATAAAGTCCGCTGACATATCCGGCTGCGGCTGCGGCGATATTTTGCGCGGCATCAAATTACCCAATGACTGCCCTCTATTCAAAAAAATCTGTACGCCTGCAAATCCAATAGGGCCCTGCATGGTCTCATCGGAAGGCACGTGCTCAACTTATTATAAATATTATTAACGGAGGTCATACATTGAAAGTAAAAGTTGTAAAAAAAGTTCTCGATGCCAATGATCGAATAGCCGAAGAAAACAGAAAGCTCTTCGACCAGCATAAAATCTTTGTAATCAATCTGATGAGTTCTCCTGGCGCCGGCAAAACATCGCTTGTCGAACAAACCATCAAGGCAATTAAAAATAAATACAAAATCGCTGTTATTGAAGGAGATATTCAGGATACTTACGACGCCGATCGTATCGCTAAACTGAAAATTCCCGTAGTTCAAATCAACACCGGCGGCGCCTGCCATATTGACGGCAATATGATCCGCGAAGCCCTACCCTCTTTTGACTTGAATAAAATCGATCTTCTCATTGTCGAAAATGTCGGCAATCTTGTCTGTCCCGCTGAATTCAAAATCGGCGAGAATATCAAGGTTATGCTGCTCAGCACGCCCGAAGGCGCAGACAAACCGGCCAAATATCCACTTATGTTCCAGGAATCAGCGGCGCTTCTGATCAACAAAATGGATTTAATCTCGTATATTGATTTCGACCTGAAAAAAGCCCGACGTGATTCGTTGTCTCTTAATAAAAAACTGAAGATATTTGAAGTATCCTGCAAAACTGCCGAAGGACTTGAGGCCTGGATTGCATGGCTGACTCAACGTATCGATGAATTCAAAAAGAAATAAAAATTCCAAAAAAAGAATCCGTTATCTTTTTTCCGGCATTGTGCAGGGAGTCGGCTTTCGTCCGTTTATCTACCGGATGGCCTTGAAAAACTCACTAACCGGCTTTGTGCAAAACATTCCGGAAGGAGTGATTGCAGAAGTAGAAGGAGTTTCTGAAAAGCTAGAATCATTCTTAGCCGGTGTCAAAAATGAACTTCCACCGCTGGCGAACATTACACAACTGGAATCTTCCAATGTTGAGGTCTGCAACGACACTTCTTTCAAAATTATTCCCAGCGTTGCACATGGTCATGCAGACGTACATATCACACCGGACGCGGCCACCTGCCCTGACTGCCTGCAGGAACTTTTCGATTCTCGAAACAGACGATATAGATACCCCTTTACCAACTGCACTAACTGCGGCCCGCGCCTGACCATCATTAACGCGATTCCTTATGACCGCGTCAATACTTCAATGTCCTGCTTTGAACTTTGCGAGAAATGCCGTTTCGAATACGAAAACCCTGCCGATCGGAGATTTCACGCGGAACCCAATGCTTGTCCCGTCTGTGGCCCGCAACTAAAACTCCTGGATGCAGCAGGTAATCTTGTTGCAACAGATGATTCGATCAGAACGGCCATCGGCCTTCTTTCATCAGGCAATATTCTGGCCATCAAGGGATTGGGGGGATTTCACTTAAGTGTGGATGCCGGAAGTGACGATGCTGTAAAAAAACTACGCTCGCGCAAATATCGCGAGGAAAAACCTCTGGCCATTATGGCAAGCAATATTAACAAGGCAAAACAAATTGCTAAAATAAGCAAGAGCGAAGAAATACTGCTGACATCACCTCAGCGGCCGATTGTTCTTCTCAAAAAAATAAAAAGTAATCTCATATCCGATTTGGTAGCGCCGGATGTCCCCAATCTCGGCATAATGCTGCCTTATACGCCGGTGCATCATTTACTTTTGGAAAATAATTTCACGGCGCTTGTTATGACCAGCGCCAATCAGGTGGACGAGCCCATCTGCATTGGCAATCGAGAAGCGCTTCAACGTTTGCAGGGCATTGCCGATTACTTTCTGGTACACAACCGTGATATTCTGGTGCGCTGTGACGACTCTATTACTTTTGTAGTCTCCGAAAAACCACGTTTGCTTCGGCGCTCACGCGGCTATATTCCTCAACCGCTCCGGCTGAAAGACGCTTATCCTTCAATTCTGGCATTAGGCGGGCAACTAAAAACAACCCATTGTATTTTGAAAGGAAATTTTGCCTTTGTCAGCCCGCATATCGGAGATATGGAAACTCCGCAGGCACGCGACTTTTTCCATGAAAGCATCACCCTTATGAAAAGAATTACCGAATCAAACCCTAAAATTATCGCGTGCGATTGCCATCCGGCTTATTACTCAACCAAGGCGGCACAGGAACTTAATGCCCAAAAAGTGATAAGAGTTCAACACCATCACGCTCATATTGTCAGTTGCATGGCAGAAAATCAAATCGGAGGAAAACTCATAGGATTGGCAATGGACGGAACCGGTTACGGCCTGGATGGCGCCGCCTGGGGCGGAGAATTTTTGGTTGCCGATGAAACAGAATTTGAACGCTTTGGTCATTTTCAATATATCATTTTGCCCGGAGGAGAAAAAGCCATCCATGAACCCTGGCGCATAGCCGCAAGTCTTATCAAAACAGCTTACGGGCCATCATGGAGAAAAACAGCTCTGAATTTAAATCTGATTCCGAACAAAAATCAGCTTGAATTGCTCGATAAAATGATTGACGGCAAAATCAATTCGCCTCTGTCTTCAGGACTGGGCAGACTTTTTGACGGCGTAGCCGCTCTGATCGGTTCACGCAGGCAAGTCAGCTTTGAAGGACAGGCAGCTATGAATTTGGAAATGCTGGCGACTGATTCTTCGGACAAGCCCTACTCTTTTGAAATCATTCGCCAGAACGGCAAACCTTATATTCTGGATATCACTGATATAATTAAGGCTGTCGTTGCCGAAATGGAAGCAGGCCGAAGCGCCACAAAAATTGCCGCTTCATTTCACCAAACGATCATTGATGCTTTTGTCTATATGGCAAATGAAATGCGCACGGAGACCGGACTCAACCGCGTAGTGTTAAGTGGCGGTTGTTTTCAAAATAAAATTTTGTTAGAAGGCTCTATTGATAAACTAAAGGATGCGGATTTTGATGTTTACTGCCACAAACAGGTTCCCGCTAATGACGGCGGTATTTCTTTAGGTCAGGCAGTTGCCGCCGCTTCAATGATTAAGAAAGGATTGGCGTAATATTTGAAAATGTCATCCCGCACAGGCGAAAATTCAAAACCGCCTGATAGCCGGTAAGATCATTCGGACATGACATATTGGAAATATTAAATTAAGAAAGGTTGTTAAAATGAAATACGATAAAATACTTTTGGAACATGGCAATGGCGGACTTCTATCCCATGAACTTATCTCCGAATATTTTCTGCCCCGATTTAAAAATCCTTATCTGGAGCGCTTGGAAGACAGCGCCGTCCTGACTATCGGAAACCATAAATTTTGTTTTACAACCGATTCCTACGTTATAAGTCCAGTATTTTTCCCCGGAGGCAACATCGGATCCCTGGCCGTGCATGGCACTGTTAACGATCTCTCTGTCTGCGGCGGAAAGCCGCTTTATATGAGTTGCGGATTTATTCTGGAAGAAGGATTCCCGTTTGAATCCCTGCAAACCATCATCAAAACAATGAGTGAAGCGGCTGCCGAAGCCAATGTAAAAATTGTTACCGGAGACACCAAAGTAGTCGCACGCGGCGCGGCAGATGGAATCTTTATTAACACTTCCGGTATAGGCATTGTGGAATATCCAGGCACTCTTTCAGTAAAAAATATCCGGCCGGACGATGTGATTATTGTTAACGGAACAATCGGCGATCACGGCGCAGCTGTTATTAGAGCAAGAGAAAATCTATCGCTTTCATCTGATATGTTGTCCGATTCCGCACCGCTCAATGGTTTAATCGCCGAAATATTGAAAGTCAGTCCTAATGTGCACTGTATGCGCGACGCGACACGCGGAGGACTCGGCGCAATTCTTGCGGAAATCGCCAAAAGTGCGCAGGTGTTCATAAACGTTGATGAAAAAAGCATTCCCGTTCAGGATAACGTACTGGCCATCTGCGAAATCCTGGGTTTTGATCCGCTCTTTCTGGCCAATGAAGGCAAAATGATTTTGTTCTGTCCGAAATCTGATGCTGACAAAATACTTAAAACAATGCATAAACACAAATACGGACGCAATGCAGCCGTCATCGGTAGTGTCAGAAAAGCAACGCAGGGACGAGTCGTGCTTAAAACATCTATCGGCGGAGAACGCATGATTGATTTGCCGACGGGCGAACTGGTGCCAAGAATCTGCTAGAGATACCAATTCTAAATCAAAGCGCTATCTTTGTTGGCGCAGCCTGCCCCGGTGCAGGCCGGGGTCGTTGTCGGCATCTTGCCCGGCGTATGCCGGGTCCTCAACGTATTATAATGTCGAGCGGTGCGGTTTGCAGCGCAACACAGCAAATGAGCTTTTTTCAACAGCCCCGCCGTGCTCTATTTTTTCTCCAGGTCATTCAATTCCCTTTTCAGGGATAAAAGATTAATCATATCCTTTAACGAAATAATGCCTTCCAGGTTATCTTCCCTGACTACCAACAATCGGCTGTTTCCTGTGCGATTCATGATCGCCAGTGCTTTATTGGCATCCTCATCCGGCCCTACAGTCGTTTCTTTGCTGCAAGGCATAGCTATTGCTCCTACTGTGGAGTTTGCCCATTCCTCGCGGGGAATTGATGTTATTTGTTTGACGGAAATACATCCTGTCAATCTACCGAAAGAAAGTACCGGATACATCTGAAAATGGTGTTTATAAACATAATCCCGAACGAATTCCTCCAATGATATGGAACGCGGCACGGTCACCGGATCTTTAACCATCAGTTCCTTTACTTTTTTTGTGTTAAAAAGGCTGCGCGCCAAGAGCTGCTGATAGGACATTTGCGCTGTTGAACGAAGAAACATGCCGATCAGAAACCACCATAAGCCGCTTACAAAATTGCCTTTGACTATATAGAATATTCCCATAATAATTAATAAAATTCCGAACCCGGATCCAATCCTTGCGGCAAAGCTGGTTGCCCAGCGGATGTCTTTTTTCCAGCTCCAGAGAGCGGAACGTAAGACTCTCCCTCCATCCAGAGGAAATGCAGGAACCAAATTAAACACAGCCAGAATTATATTTAACCATATCAAATAATTCAAAACACCAATTACCGTCACCGGCCAGCCGCTGTTTTTTCCCAAAGCATAAAGAGAAAGAACGAGTATCCCCATTAGACAACTGGAAAGAGGGCCAACTATGGCCATCATAAATTCGGCTTTAGGGCTGGGAGGATCATCTTCCATGTGGGCAACACCGCCAAAAATGAATAGAGTAATTTCCTTCATGGGTATGCCGTAATATCTGGCAACAAGCGAATGAGTTAATTCGTGAACAATTATGGATAAAAAAAGACCCACCGCACCGGCAACTCCCATCCACCAGTAAGCGGCGGAGGGGAGATCCTTATAATATGCAGGAAAAAGACCACTGGCCAGCGACCAGATAATCAAAGCCGCCAAAACGATCCAGCTTACATCTATTTTTACTTCGAATCCTAAAATTCTGAAAAGACTTATCGGCCGACCAAACATAAAATTTCCCGGTTAAAGTATTTATTTATAAAAAGATTGTCATATGTAAAACGTATTTTCAACAGTATTTTTCTATTTTTATTGACATAAAAAATTCTTCTCCATATACTAATCACGTTTGATCAGAATTGAATTTGAAAGGAATCGGGTAATTTGTCAGGGCATTGAGGTTCTCACCGGACAACCGGAAGAAGGAACTCTGCCTTTTACTCTTTTCCGTGACGTAGAATGGCTGGAATTCAATGAAGGGATAAAACTGGAAGAAATACGGGAAGTATTATCGATCATTCACAGGTATTCTATATTGGCAACAGAACCGGAAGGAGACATCGTAACTGCCTTCTGGGAAGCTCGTTTTGACCATGTGCAATATAAAGTCTCTGATTTTTTTACGGGACAGATATCCGATCAGATAGACAAACTCTCAGAATCAGATACAAGACCATCTTCTTCGGAAACCGAGGCACACGACAAAACAACGTCATCCGAAATCTCCCCTGCTAACGATCCGGCTCTGTTTGGCGATATAGTCATCAATTCATCATCAAATTACGTAAAATCTCTTGATCTTTCTTTGATTACGCGTATCTCAAACGCCGTAAATTCGTATGTGATTTACCTGATTAAAACGATGTGGCCGTTCGACTTAGCTTTATTCTATCCATTTTATTATATTAAGCTTGGCCATTTAGTTCGGCATTAACATAGGCAAAAAAAGCGCCTCATTTTGAGGCGCTTTTTTTAATAATAATTTGAAACTCTCAGATTCTTATCCGTCAAGTTTCTCCTCAGAAATTCGCATATTGTAGAAAGAACGATATACGAATACTAAAGCAATCAAGAAGAATGCTACGGCCAACCCGGTCTTTAAATTCTGATTGGTCATGGTCACCGCAATTTCCGTGGCCAGCAATCCGAACAGGGTCGTGAACTTGATGACCGGGTTCAAAGAAACTGAAGAGGTGTCTTTGAAGGGGTCGCCGACGGTGTCGCCGACAACGGCGGCTTCGTGCAACGGCGTGTTTTTCATCTTCAGGTCAACTTCCACAATCTTCTTGCCGTTGTCCCAGCAACCGCCGGCATTGGCCATGAAGATAGCCTGGAACAGACCGAAGAAAGCGATACCGATCAGATAACCGATGAAGAAGTAGGGGTTAAAGAAAGCCAGCGCCAGACACATGAAGAAGATAACGATGAAGATGTTGATCATACCCTTCTGGGCATACTGGGTACAAATCTGCACAACTTTTTTGGAATCATTAATAGAGGCTTCTGCTTTATCCAGCTTGATGTTCTTCTTGATGAACACAACCGCCTGATAAGCGCCGGTGGTAACCGCCTGAATGGAAGCGCCCGTAAACCAGTAGATAACCGCGCCGCCCATGATCAAGCCCAAAATTATTTCCGGCTGTACCAGAGACAGTTTGGCGACAACATTGCCGAAGAGATGTTCGAGTAGAATGATAATACCGAACACCATTGTGGTAGCGCCGACAACAGCCGTACCGATTAACACGGGCTTGGCTGTGGCTTTGAATGTATTACCCGCGCCATCAGCAGATTCCAGGAAGTGCTTGGCCAGTTCAAAATCGGGCGCAATGCCGTATTCTTTCTTCACAACATCTTTGGCATCGGGACGTGACTCAATCAAAGACAGTTCGTAAATGGACTGAGCATTATCGGATACCGGTCCAAAGCTATCCACAGCGATGGTTATAGGACCCATACCCAGGAAACCGAAGGCCACCAGACCGAAAGCGAAGACCGGAGCGGCAAACGTAAATTCCGTGGGCATCAAAGCCATAACCGCCGGGTTCCTGGATACCAAGTAGGCAATCAACATCAGGAGCATGATGGTCAGACCTTCCCAGAAGGCGGAGAAATTACCGGCAACCAGACCGGAAAGAATGTTCAAAGAAGGACCGCCTTGCTTGGAGGCGTTGACAACTTCTTCGCAGTGACGAGAAGAAGTGCTGGTGAATACTTTGGTAAATTCCGGAATCAATGCGCCGGCAATGGTTCCGCAACTGATGATGGCGCCCAGAGCCCACCATAAATCGGCATACTGTTCTGTGAGGCCGCCAAGCAGATAATAGCTGGCGACAAAAGTAACAGCAATGGAAACAATTGACGCAATCCAGACCAAGTTGGTCAGCGGCTGTTCAAAGTTGAATTCTTTCTTGCCGCCAAAAGCCGCCTTGCTGATAACATCATTGACAAAATAAGAAGCAAGAGAGGTCAGGATCATGAGAATTCTCATGGCAAAAATCCAGACAATCAACTTACCGCCCATTTCGGGATTTCCGGCCAGAGCCAGAGCCAGGAAAGTGATCAGCGCAACACCGGTAACACCATAAGTTTCAAAACCGTCTGCCGTGGGGCCGACGCTGTCACCCGCGTTGTCACCGGTACAGTCGGCGATAACTCCGGGGTTTTTGGGATCATCTTCCGGGAGATGGAAAACGATTTTCATCAGGTCGGACCCGATGTCGGCAATCTTGGTGAAGATACCGCCGCAGATACGCAGAGCGGAAGCTCCCAGCGATTCACCGATCGCAAATCCAATGAAGCAGGGACCGGCTAATTCTTTGGGAATATAAGCCAGAATGATGATCATGAAGAAAAGTTCAATGCTGACCAGCAGTAGTCCAACACTCATACCGGAACGCAGACAAATGTTGACTATGTTTAAAGGCTTGCCGCTAAGTGATGCAAAGGCAGCACGGGAATTGGCCACTGTGTTGATTCGGATACCGAACCAGGCAACAGAATAAGATCCCAGAATACCCAAAATCGAACAAATAAGAATGATGATGATGTCCGAAACTACTTTACTCTGCAACGCTCCAAAATAGTAAACGATACAGACGGCAATCAAAATCCACAACGCAACGAGGAATTTGCCCTGCTGGAACAAATAGGTTTTGCAGGTTTCCCAAATTGTCTGAGAAACATCCAGCATTGCCTTGTGTGCGGGCAGATTTTTGGTTTGCACATATTGTATAATACCGAAAATCATTCCGATGACACAAATGATCAATCCGGCATTAAGAATAGTCAACCCGGAAAGCGCCCCTCCCATAAAGCTGACTTGCGTTAAATCCGGCAGATTAATGTCTGCTTCACCGGCTAACGCTGTACCAGCAAACAAAAGAAAAACCATACTACTTAATAAAAATGTCCAGATACTACGCTTTTTTTGTAACATTACCCATCCTCCTTTAATAAATTAACTATGTTTTGTGTGATATTTCATCATAGCTGTTTGAATATCAGCTAAAACAATTTCAGTTGCAGCGTCGGCTGCCGATTGAATGATTTCCGGTAATACACTGACTTCTTCTTTATTAAAAGGGCGCAATACATATTCTTCAGTATCGGATTTGTCGGCAGGTTTGCCGATGCCTAATCTAACCCGCATAAAATCACCGGATCCGAGGCATGTAGAAATAGATATCAAGCCTTTATGACCTGCATTTCCTCCACCGGTCTTGAGACGAACCGCGCCGTAAGGTAAATCAAGATCATCGTGAATTACTATTAACTGATTTACATCCCCTTTAAAGTAAGCAAGCAGTTTTTTTACCGCATTACCACTTAAGTTCATATATGTTTGAGGCATTGCCAATATTACATTTTTACCGGCAATTTTACCTCTATTCCAAAGAGCATCAAAACTTTTTTGTTTTAAATCCACATCCCAACTAGCGGCAAGTTTTTCCAAAACCATAAAACCGATGTTATGCCTTGTATTCTTATAACGCCTGCCGGGATTTCCCAAACCAACTATTAAGTACAAGGCCTGCTTCCTTTTATTACCGCTTATTACCGCGCCGGGAAAATATTTTTTTTAAATCAAAGGAAAGCACATTTCATTATCCAAATATCTGTAACTATCGGTAAACGATTTATTTTCCCTTTTCTTTATCTTTGTCCGCAGGAGCTGCGGCGGCGGTTTCACCTTCAGCCGCTGCAGCGCCTTCTTCAACTGCCGCCTCTTCTTTTGCCGCCTCTTCAACCTTGGCAACCCTGACTACCGCAACCGCCGCCACTGCCGTGTCAGGACGATCCAAAACGGTTATCCCTTCATCAATTTTCAAATCTCTGATTTTTAGAGAATCACCTATACCAAGATTGGTTACGTCAACGTCGATATGATCCGGAAGATTCAATGGCAGACAAGAAACCTTTACTTCTCGTTTTATATGCTGCAACTCACCGCCATTTTCCACACCAACAGCCTTGCCCACAAAACGCAAAGAGACATCCATTGTGATCTTGCGTTTTTCATCTACTTCGTAAAAATCCGCATGATACAGTTTTCCAGTCAATGGCCGAACCTGCAACTCTTTAATCAATGATAGTTTCTCCATCTTTTTATCACCGCCATCATCAATTATCAGTTTGATAAACGCATGGTCTTTTTTATTTTTGTGCAGTTTAATGAGTTCATCACTCTTTACTGTCAGTAAAATATTCCCGGCGGAACGTCCATAAAAAACAGCCGGGACCAACCCTTTTTGCCGTAAACGGCGCGCCGGTCCTTTCTTGTGTTCTTTACGGACTTGAGCCGCTAAATCTGTTACTTCCATTTGTTCCTCCTATATAAATAATGAGCTTACGGAATCATTATAATAAATGCGACGTACAGCTTCGCCTAAAATTCCGGATACCGATAAAACTTTTATTTTTTTACAATTATTTGCCCGTTCGTTCAGCGGAATTGTATCGGTTACAAGAACTTCTTTAATTTCGGATTTTTCAATCCGCTCGAGTGCCGGTCCGGATAAAACAGGGTGCGTGCAACAGACACAAACTTCCAAAGCGCCTGCTTCTTTCAAGGCCTTGGCTGCCTGGACTACTGTTCCGGCCGTGTCGACCATATCATCAAGAATAATTACTCTCTTGCCCTGAACATTTCCGATAATGTTCATAACTTCGGCTTCATTCGGCCCTTCCCTTCTTTTATCAATAATCGCCAGAGAAGCTCCCAGATTTTTTCCAAAAGATCTGGCGCGCTCCACACCGCCCGTATCCGGCGATACAACGATTGTATTGTCTATATAATTTTTTTTCATGTAGTCCAGCAATACAGGCTTGGCAAAAAGATTATCGACGGGAATATTGAAAAAACCCTGAATCTGACCGGCATGCAAATCCATGGATAAAACCCGGTTGGCTCCGGCGGTTGTAATTAAATCCGCTACCAACTTCGCCGTAATAGGAGCACGGGGCGCAACTTTTCTGTCTTGTCTGGCATATCCGTAATAAGGAACCACAGCTGTAATCCTGTCCGCTGATGCTCTTTTCATCGCGTCAATCATAATAAGCAACTCCATCAAAGTTACATTTACAGGCGGACAAGTAGACTGGATGATAAAAACATCCATACCTCTTACATTCTCGTCTATTTCAACGCGCGTTTCACCATCACTGAAAGTTGTTACATTAGCCTTTCCTAACGGGACACCAAGTATATCACAAATTTTTCCAGCCAGTTCAATATTGGCATTACCGGAAAAAACCCTAATTCTTTCTAACATTTGAATATACTCCGCAATTTATTGGCTGGGGCGGGAGGATTCGAACCTCCGAATGCAGGAACCAAAATCCTGTGTCTTACCGCTTGACGACGCCCCATTTTACTTATTTGAATGAAGGGTATCGCTTACAATCTTAGGCGGAAGATGCAATAATTACAAAGACTGGGCAAGAAAGAGCAGATATTGATCGGAAATTTCTTTCTTTATAACTTCCAAGGCATGTTTTGCCTCTTTTGCATTCCTAAATATACCAAAGACTGTTGGTCCGCTACCCGACATCAATGCGCCAAGCGCACCGAATCTGAGCAACATACTCTTTAAGTCAGACAGTTCCGGATGAATCTTCAGCGAAACTGACTCCAAGTCATTATGCAATTCTTGAACGATGTCGCTCAGTACCAAAAATTGGGGAATGCTATAACTATTTTTCCCCATTGTCAATCTTAAATTGAGGCTTTCATAAACCATTTTTGTTGACAGTTCAAAAGGGGGTTTTATCAAGAGGAGGTCTATTTGTGGTAATTTTCGTAAGTGTTTGAGTTTATCACCTATTCCTGACGCTAAGGCCGCGTTTCCAAAGATAAAAAAAGGGACATCCGCCCCTAATTTTGCTCCAATTTTAATGAGTTCATCTTTTTTCAGCTTAAAAGAACATATTTTATTTAAAGCCATTAATGTTGTCGCGGCATCGGAACTCCCTCCACCAAGACCGGCAGTCACGGGTATTTTTTTGTGGAGAGTAATCTCTATTCCACCGGTGTAATTACAATAATCGAAAATTGTCTTCGCGGCGCGAACCACCAGATTTTCATTATTCGACGGTAAATTAATTCCGGTGCAATGAAGAACAATACCCTTCGGACCAGACGAGAAAATCAGCTCATCAGAAAGAGTGATTTTCTGCATTAAAGAAAATATATTGTGGCAGCCATCGTCACGTTTATTTAAAACCCGCAGGAAAATATTTATTTTCGCCGGTGCAATCCAGTGCATTTCAAGCCTTTTCTTTAACGTAGCGCATCTTCAGTTCGTAAAGAACTCCCTGGATTAAACTGCTTTCATTTTTATCGAGATTTCCTTTAGTCTTTTCATTGAGCATGTCCAGAATATCTATCGTCTGTTTTGCCGCCGGCAGGTTTTTTTCTGCTTTTCCCCCTTCGTACTCGGGGAAATCTCCAAAATGAAAAAGAGCCGAGGTACTCAACGACAAGACAAAATTTGTAAAGTTGACTTGCGGATAATCGTGTTCCTGCTTCTGCTCACCTGGGAAACCTTTGCTGGTTTCAGACTTTTCTTCGGCAGCAAAAGACGGTTTTTCATCCTGCCCACGCTCCTTGCCCTCTTCATCAAAAAGACGTTTATCCTTTACTACAAATCCCGACCCTTTCTTTTCTTCTTCCATACAATTCTTCTCCTTGCTGCGGTGCGGAAAATTTATTTTTAATATGGCTTCATACTTCTTAAACGGGCAATTCTATCCTCCAGCGGCGGATGAGTGCTGAAAAGATTCATCAAAGATTTCCCCGTCAGAGGATTGACAATAAACAAATGTGCTGTTGACGGATTGGCATCCATCGGAATTTTTTGTGAAGCCATGGAAAGTTTTTCCAGTGCAGAAGCCAATCCATAAGGATTTTTCGTTATATTCGCACCGCCGGCATCGGCCAGATATTCACGGGAGCGGGAAATAGCCATTTGAATTACTGCCGCAGCCAAAGGAGCAAAGATGGCCATGGCAATCAAACCGATTATTCCACCATGGTCATCATCATCATCGCTGCGTCCGCCTCCGAAAATAGCCGCCCACTGAGCCATGCTGGCCAGCATACCAATTGCTCCGGCTATGGTTGCGGCAATCGATGAAATGAGCATATCCCCGTTTTTTATGTGTGAAAGTTCATGAGAAATTACACCTTCAAGTTCTTCTTTATTCAGGATGCGCATGATTCCTGCGGTTACGGCTACAACCGCGTGACTTGGATTGCGGCCGGTGGCAAAGGCGTTCGGTGTTTCCTCCGGAATGATATAAACGCGAGGCATCGGCAACTGAGCTTTCAAGGCCAGAGTGCGGACTATACTGTAAAGCTCGGGTGCCGCACTTTCGGATACCTCCTGAGCCCTGTACATTTTTAAAACAATTTTGTCGGAAAACCAGTAACTGCCGAAATTTAAAATTACGGCGAAAATAAAAGCAATATAAATGCCTCCCCTGCCGCCTATCGCACCGCCGATAAACATTAACAATCCTGTCAACGCTCCCAGCAAGAGAACGGTTTTTATCGAGTTTTTCATTATTTCTACTCCTTTTTTATTTGTTACTTCCTGATTAAAGTTATTTCATCTTTTTTGGAAATATCGATTAAAATATTATCACCTTCAACAAATTTACCGGCTAGAATATCCATGGCCAGCGGATCAAGAATAAGTTTTTGCAGTGAACGCTTCAAAGGCCGGGCGCCGTAAACAGGACTGTAACCCTGTTCGGCTATATAATTTTTAGCTTTTTCTGTCAATTCAATGCTCATCTTGCGTTCCTTAAGCCGTCTATCAATAAGTCCCAGCTGAATATCAACAATCTTGCAGATATCTTCCAACTTCAGTGCGGCGAACATAATTGTGTCGTCTATTCTATTTAAGAATTCCGGCTTGAATGTCGCCCGCAATGCTTCCATTGAAAGATTCTTTTTCTCCTCATCAGTCAACGCGGGATCCTGAATCCACTGACTACCCACATTGGATGTCATGATCACTACGGTATTTTTAAAATCAACCGTCCGACCGTGCCCATCAGTCAAGCGACCATCATCCAGTATCTGCAATAAAATATTAAATACATCGGGATGAGCTTTTTCAATTTCGTCAAAAAGTAAAACACTGTAAGGTTTACGTCGCACAGATTCAGTCAGATAACCTCCTTCGTCATAGCCGACATAACCGGGCGGAGCGCCAATCAGACGGGCGACAGCGTGTTTTTCCATATACTCCGACATATCAATTCTAATCATTGCGTGTTCATTATCAAACATGAATTCCGCCAGAGCCCGCGCCAGTTCTGTTTTTCCTACACCGGTCGGCCCCAGAAAAATAAATGATCCGATAGGTCGATTAGGATCCTGCAGGCCTGATCGCGCACGGCGTAGAGCAGCAGAAATTGCATTAACACCTTCATCCTGACCGATAACCCGCATTTTGAGGCGTTCTTCCATGTGTATCAGCTTCTGTACATCGCTTTCCATCATCCGGGAAAGCGGAATACCTGTCCAACTGGAAACAACTTCAGCCACATCCTCCGCATCCACTTCTTCTTTGAGCATCTGATTGTTCTTTTGAAGATCTTCGAGTTTTTTCTGTTCTTTCTGCAGATCTTTATCTAGCGAAACCAGTTTACCGTACCGGATTTCAGCGGCTTTTTCCAGATTACCCTCGCGCTGAGCATTAGCCTCCTCAATTTTTAAGGATTCTATCTGTTTTTTAGCATCCTGAATTTTATTGATTATATCTTTTTCCGTCGACCAGCGTGTCTTCATCTGGTCAACCTTGGATTTAAGTTCGGCCAGTTCCTTTTCAATCTTATCACGGCGTTCTTTTGCCGTTTTATCCGTCTCTTTTTTCAACGACTGCTTCTCAATTTCCAATTGAATTATTCGTCTGTCAATGGCATCGATTTCCGAAGGCTTGCTGTCCAGTTCTATCTTCAAACGGGATGCCGCTTCGTCAATCAGGTCTACGGCTTTATCCGGAAGAAACCGGTCGGTTATATAACGGTTGGAAAGCGTCGCAGCGGCAACTATTGCCGAATCCTTGATGCCGACTCTGTGATGAACCGAATAACGCTCTTTCAAACCGCGCAGAATGGCAATTGTATCTTCAACCGTCGGTTCCTTGACCAATACCGGCTGGAAACGACGCTCCAAAGCGGCATCTTTCTCTATGTACTTGCGATACTCGTTCAATGTTGTAGCGCCTACACAACGCAGCTCGCCGCGCGCCAGAGCCGGCTTGAGCATATTTGAAGCATCCATAGAACCTTCGGCAGCGCCTGCTCCGACCATCGTATGAATTTCATCTATAAAAAGAATTATCTCACCTTCGGCGCTGATAACTTCTTTCAATACAGCTTTTAACCGCTCTTCAAATTCACCGCGGTATTTCGCACCGGCCACCAGCGCACCGATGTCCAGTCCGATAACGCGTTTGTTCTTCAAATTTTCCGGCACATCACCATTAACAATACGCTGAGCCAAACCTTCCACAATAGCCGTTTTACCGACACCTGGTTCACCGATCAGCACCGGATTGTTTTTTGTACGACGGGAAAGTACCTGCATTATCCGGCGTATTTCTTCATCGCGTCCGATGACCGGATCGAAAGCTCCCTTTTTGGCCAGTTCGTTGAAATCCCGCGCATAACGCTCAAGCGCCTGATATTTACCTTCCGGATTGGGATCGGTTACACGCTGATTGCCCCGAATATCCTTAAGCACATTAAAGATACTATCCTTGGTAATGCCTGCCTGACGCAGGATTTTGCCGGCCTGTCCTTCTTTCTCTTCGGCAACGGCCACAAGCACATGTTCGGCGCTTACATATTCGTCTTTGAGTTGTGCCGCTTCAGTCATTGCCTTGTCGAATATTTTATTGAGCCTACCGCTCAGATAGACTTGACCTGCGCCGGTACCGCCAACGCTCGGCTGTTTTTTAAGATAACTATTCAGTTCTTTTTCAATCTTTTGAGGTGAAGCGTTAAGTTTGTTGATAATAGCATCAGCAATACCGTCTTCCTGTCTTAAAAAACAAACAAGCAGATGTTCCGGTTCAATTGATTGATGTCCCAGAGAACCGGCCAGAGACTGTGCCTCCTGAAGAGCTTCCTGAACTTTTAAGGTAAATTTGTCAAAACGCATACTCTCCTCTTACTCCACGGGTTTTTCAATTGTCACAAACAGTTTACCGTTTTTGAAAACAGTTACGTTTCCCGAAGATTCCGAAATTACTATGGCAACGGCCTTGGTCACACTGGTAATACCGGCGGCGGCGATATGACGGCTGCCCAGACCGGGAGGAAATTCCTTGCTGTCCAAAGCGGCGCTCAGATGCCTTCCGGCGGTCACCAGCACACCATTTTCCTTAATAATGAAAGCTCCGTCGATTGCTGAAAGTTCCTTGATTGTTTCCTCCAGTTCCGGATTCAAAATATTGAGTTGCTCTTCCGAATATCCTGAAAACGGATTGATAATCATCTGACGGGAAAGCTGCATGACTTTTTCATCATCACCCAGAACAAATATAGTTCCTACCTTTTTGCTTTCTCTGCCCTGAGCGGCCAGTTCACAGGCAATATTCAAGACAGCATTGAAAACTTCCGGACGAACATTTTCAATCACATCATTAATAAAATCGGAAGTCAGAATCTCAAATTCTCTTCCCACATCAATAACAAAAATGCTGTCGGCATAGCCGAATCGGGGAACTCCGCTTAAACAAACTACTTTATCGCCTCTTCTCAGAATTCCCAGAACTATTCCCTTGGCGACGGCAATTTTAATTTTTCCCACACGAGTCAAATTAACATTGGGAATCAATAATATATGAGCGTTCTTCTTCATATCTTCAGATATCACTTCATCTTCTCGTGAAACAATGATAAAAGTCATGTCTTTTTTTATTTCATCCGTTATCAGACTGGTATCGCTGATGACATCCACAGACACAAGAAGAGCGTTGGCTTTTATTTCATGAGCTATCTTTAAAGCATGTTCTATCATTATTTTATTTATTGATTTCATTAATTCACCCTATTTTGAATTTCTCTTAGAATAAGCACAATTAAGGCCTCTGTCAAGGAGGGATCAGCCAAAAAATCACTAATTAAAATACACTTTATTAAATATTTGGAATATCCCTTCATACGGTAAGCGAGCCTAATTATCTCCATGTCGTTATGCTCGTAGGATAATTTCCAATCACGATCTATTGGGATTGGATAATTCGATTTACGCTTCAGACTTCATTTCATTCGTCTTCAGCTTGTCTCATTATACCCATTTACTTCGTTTCGGGCATAATTCGGCTTACCAATTCCGATGCGTTTCACTTTCGGAATTGGAGCCTCATTATTATCTTGACCGGGGAATTATAGTTGGATAAAATTTAGGTTTGGATAAATTAATGGGAGAATTAAAAGTTGAAACTACCAGTACAAACCGGCACGCTTGATTTATACATAGCCGAAATCAATCGGTTTCCTCTTTTATCTGCGGAAGAGGAATTCAGGCTTGCCGTGCAATTGAAAAAGTACGGCAACGTTGATGCCGCAGAAAAGTTAATCGTTTCTAATTTGCGTTTTGTCGTTAAGATCGCCCATGAATACCGCAACTATGGATTTAAGCTGGCTGATTTAATTCAGGAAGGCAATGTTGGTCTCATTCATGCTGTGAAAAAATTCGATCCTTACAAAGGCTATCGCTTGATTTCTTATGCGGTGTGGTGGATTCGGGCATATATTCAGAATTACCTGATTAAATCATGGAGCATTGTCAAAATAGGTACAACACAGGCGCAAAGGAAACTGTTTTTCAAATTAAATCAAACAAGAAAGGAACTGGAAACCCTTTCGAAAAAAAATCCTGAGTTTGACGAAATCGCTTCGTTACTGGGAGTTAAAGACTCCGAAGTGGCAGAAATGGAATTGCGTCTTGGTTCACGGGATGTCTCACTGAATGAATTCATCAAAGAAGACGGCGATAATTCACATATTGATTTCCTCACTTACGAAGGCGAAGATCAGGAGTCATCTTTAATTAAAGATGAAGAAAGGAGCTTAATTCGACGCGATATCGCCGGGGCTCTGGCAAAATTAAACGAAAGAGAAAGCTACATTATTCTTAACCGTGTAATGGCCGATGATCCCCAGACTCTACAGGAGATAGGATTAAAATATAATATATCGCGTGAACGGGCACGCCAGCTTGAAAAACAGGCGCTGAAGAAAATACAGATGGCGTTGCCTTATTTTAAGACCGATAAATAAATTTATAATAAAAACACTAAGCAAACAGATACATTTCCAACTATTTCAAATGCACAAGTTCATTACCGGCCATTCAGAACTAATGATTAAATTTACAAGTTGAATGTTTGACATCAGCACAGCAGATTTAAGTTGATCTTTCCACCAATTAATCTGTTGCCAATCAGGTGTGTCTTCAATTTCTACTTCCCTGATTTTGCCGGCCGCGACAGGTTTTAAGGAAGGACTGGCCTTGATAATTGCCTGCCAGAGATCCCGAGGTGTTTCCGCATCGATAAATATTTTTTCCTCAAGTGTGACACCAAAACTTCTTTCAACACGGGTAAGCAATTCAACACGTGCCAGGCTGTCCAGTCCCAGGTCCTGTGTAAGCAAACTTTCCGGCAAGATCTTTCCGGTTTTCGGCCAGGATGGATGAAGCTCGGCAACCACCTCTTTAATAACATGGAGCAAAACATCTATCGATTTGTCGGAATCAATATTTGCTCGAATACCGTTCATAAGATTGCCTTAATCTGCTTTAATATAATAACGGATACAATCTTTTTAAACTATGCAATGTCGGTTATTCCGGCAACGCCTCTTAGGTTACGGTTCCGGAATGTAGGGCGCATTCCCCGAATGCGCCGCCGGTCGGATCGTTCGGGGAACGATCATCAGGTCTTTGGTTTCGTGAATCCGTGGATTCCTGTAGTCGGATCGTTCGGGGAACGATCATCAGGTCTTTGGTTTCGTGAATCCGTGGATTCCTGTAGTCGGATCGTTCGGGGAACGATCCCTACTTCTGTATGGGTGCATATTATTATCTATTCGCCGGAGTGTTTAAGTGCGATCATCTTGCCCCGTTCTTCATCGACGAATAAGATGACGATTACTGCAATAAGGAAAAAAACCGAACAAACAAGAATCGCTTTGTGTAGACCGAAAAAAATCTGAAACAATCCCAGACTCATCAATCCGAAAATTGAAGAAAGACGACCCGCAAAAGCCCATAGGCCAAAAAACTCTCCGGCTTTTGTGTCCGGCGAAAAAAGGCCGACCATAGCCCGGCATGCCGACTGGGTTGAACCGAGGCCGAGTCCGGCAAATGACCCGATAAAGAGAAAAACATGTTCCTCTTTAAAAGAAGTTCCCATCAGACTGTTTATAAAAAAAGTCGCTTCGGAAACTCCGTAAATCAAACTCACGGTAATCAACCAAATCACAAGCGTTAATATTAATGTTTGTTTGGCCTTCCATTTATCCTGAATGAAGCCGAAAAGAAATGCCCCCCCTGCGGCTGTAAACTGCGTTATGACGAACATTAATATTTGCGTCGTCCCCGACCATTTTACAACCTGGTCTCCGTAAATAAAGGCGAATGAAATTACAATTGATAAACCGCAATAGGCAAAGAAGAAAGATGTCAGAAGAACCATCAAATCCTTGTAATCACGAATGTCCGAAAAAGTCTTTCTCAACCTTTTCAATCCGATAGTAAAATAATTTTCATTACCTGGCAAAGTTCTGGGAAGGGAATGTTCTTTTAACCATAGAAAAGTCGGGATGGCGGCTATCAGGAAAAATAATCCTGTTACAGGTCCGACCATGCGCAAATTTGGAAAATTATCCATCGTGTACACACCTGCGTTAAGACCGAAGACCACGACGGCTGTAGATAGCAATCCGCCGAAATATCCCAGTCCCCACGCATAACCGGAAATCTTACCCAGATCTTCAGGCGGGCCGAGATCCGGCAGAAAGCTGGATACAAAAGATTCACTATAGGAAAAACCGACATTAGACAAAATAATCAGCAGCATCCCCGGCAGGATGTTCCCCGGACCGACGAAATAAAGAGCTGCCGTGGATATTACTGTTATAAAACAGCTTCCGAAAAGAAACTTCTTTTTGGATCCGGTATAATCCATCATTGCTCCAAAAAGCGGCGCAGAACAAAGGACGATCAAATAGCTTACGGAAAGGGAAGTGCTCCAGAGAAGATTACCCATACGATATTCAGGACCGTCTCCGACAATGATTCTGGGAAATATGATGCAGAAGACAACGGTGATAATGACAGTAGTATAGGACGAGTTGGCAAAATCAAACATCGCCCAGCCGAACAGTTCTTTTTTTGAAGCCCTTTTAATATCTGCCATAACTCCATCTATATACAATTATTTATCATTGGAAATTCAACAATTCGCTATTGCTGCGATTAAATAAATATTTCTCTGGTCGGCCTCATCATCTACTTTAAATTATCACACGCTCAAGTCGTTCTTTTCTATGTTTCCAGTCGGGCATGTACTTTAATATTAATTCCACTGGTTCTTGCTCTTTGCACGATTGCCTGCGCCAGCGGATGTTCGGAATTTTTCTCCAGTGCCGCGGCATAAGCAATGACCTGCTCTTCATCACATCCATCCGCAGCAATAATATCGGTTACGGTCAGTTCGCCCCTGGTCAGGGTTCCTGTTTTATCGAAAACGACAACTGTCAGTTTGTAAATTTTTTTCCAGCGCCTCGCCACCTTTGATTAATATACCACTTTGAGCGCCCAGGCCTGTACCCACCATGATTGCCGTGGGTGTAGCCAGTCCCAGAGCACAGGGGCAGGCAATCACCAGTACGGAAACAAAATTAATCAATGCACGACTGAAATTACTTTGTGCGGGTAGAAAATACCAGACAGCAAACGTGACAAACGCAACCATAAAAACTGAAGGAACAAAAACGGAAGCAACTTTATCCGCCAGACGCTGAATAGGCGCTTTGGAACCCTGTGCTCCTTCTACCAGACGGATAATCTGCGCCAGAGCGGTTTGAGCCCCTACGCCTGTCGCACGGAAAATAAAACTTCCTGTCTTATTAATAGTTGCCGCAAACACCTTTTGTCCTTTTTCTTTAGTTACCGGCATGCTTTCGCCGGTCAGCATTGATTCGTCAATTGTGGATTCACCGGATAGAACCACTCCATCAACAGGAATTCTCTCCCCCGGTTTGACAACTAAAATATCTCCTGTTTTTATTTCTTCCACAGCAACTTCTGTTTCTTCATTATTGATGATCAAATGCGCCTTTGGGGGCTTCATTCCCATCAACTTTTTTATTGCCGTAGAAGTTCTTCCTTTGGCTTTAGCTTCCAGAAGCCTGCCTATAAGTATAAGAGTAACTATCATTGCCGCGCCGTCAAAATAAACATGAGGTATCACTCCCGCAGTAGTAAAAAATCGCGGAAAGAAAGTCGCCGTCGCTGAATAGGCATAAGCCGAAAAAGCACCGACAGCAACTAATGTGTTCATGTCGGATGTTTTTTGTCGCGCGGCTTTGTAAGCGCCGATAAAAAAACGGCTGCCTACCCAAAAAACTGCTGGAGCAGTCAGAATAAACATCACCCAAAGCATGATTTGTCGCGGAATAAAATCCAGAAAACCAAACCAGCGCTGCATTGAACCCATGAAAATGATAAAGCTTAGTATCGCGCCGCAGCTTACTTTTAATTTAAGTTCGTTGAGTTCTTTTATGCGGGAAGCTTCAAGGGGATCGGCAAGATTATCTTTGAGTTCACCTAAAAATTCATAACCATTCCCGGTTACAACTTTTTCCAGTTCCGTAAGGCCGCTCCCTTCGGCCGAATGGATAACTGTGGCACGGCCTGTAGTTAAGTTGACACTGCTCTCCACTACACCTTCCACCGAATTTAGTGCATTTTCTACACGCCGCACACAGGCGGCACAGGTCATTCCGCCTACGGAAATAATGGCTTTTTCCTGATCTGAACCGGACGTATCGATTAGAGCCTCATAGCCCAGATTATTTATTTTATCCTGCAATGCTTTTGCATTAACTCTGTTGCTATCATATTCAACTATGGCCTTCTGCGAGGCGAAATTAACATTCGCTTTAGATACACCCGTAGTTTGACGCAAACCCTCTTCAATGCGACTTACACACGAAGCACAAGTCATTCCATTAACGGCGAATTTTACTTTATTCAACAACTTCGTATCCTGCTTTCTTTACTGCCGCAGCAATAATCTCAGGGGCAACTGCCGTTACTTCTTCATAAGTCGCTGCTCCGCTTTTTAAATCGACTCTTACATCTTTTATCCCATCCAAAGCGCTTAAGGCTTTAGTTACAGCCATTACACAATGCTGACAGCTCATTCCCTTTATCTTTATACTTCACTCGAAAATGCACCTCTAATATATTGATTTAATTATATACATTTTCATCCTGCTTTGTGACGGATACCGTCATGTGGGTTTCATAAGAACAACATCCTTATTCAGGAACTAATTTAAGAACTTTTATCATAATGGCAAGGTCAATTATTATTTATGGAAATTTTTGGGCTAAAAATCGGGCATCACATCTTGCTTGATTTAAAATTTGTTCTGTATTATTGAATAATAAACAGATTATAGGTGAAAAATGATAATTCGCTGCTGGGGATCCAGAGGCTCTATTCCTGTTTCGGGCAAAGAATATTTGCGCTATGGCGGCAATACTACCTGTCTTGAAATCAGGACAAATGACGATGAAATATTGATCGTTGATGCCGGTTCCGGTATTCGAGAAGCAGGTAATCATCTGATCGCATCCGGCCGTCATGATTTTACTCTTTTATTAACGCATGCCCATTGGGATCATATTATGGGCTTTCCCTTTTTCAAACCTATTTATTCACACAAAACCAATTTGAACATCCGGGGTTGTCCTTTTGCCCAGGATTCCATAAAAGAAATGCTCGCGCGCACCATGGAAGCTCCTAATTTTCCGGTAAACTTTGATTCAATTCACGCCAATATGTCCTATCAAAATACTTGCATCGAATCCTACAATCTTGGATCGATGATCATTACACCCGTAGCCCTCAGCCATCCCAACCAGGGTTCGGGCTATAAGTTTGAAGAAGACGGCAAATCTTTTGTTTTTCTTACCGACAATGAGCTGGATTTCATACATGAAGGCGGTCTTGATTTTCAGGACTACCTTGAATTTTCCCGTGGAGCGGATTTACTTTTCCATGACGCCGAATATAAAGAAGAAGAGTATAGAAAAACACGCGGTTGGGGACATTCTTTTTACAAAGACGCATTAAATCTGGCAATCGAGGCCGAAGTTAAAAAATTAGGTTTATTTCATCACAATCAGGAAAGAATTGATGCAGAATTAGACACAATTGTGGACGATTGCCGTAAAGATATCAAAAAACGCGGAAAAGATCTGGAATGTTTTGCTGTCGGCCAGTCAATGGAATTCAGACTTTGACATTTCATAATTAAGTTTCGAAAACAAGAAAGCATGTTTTTTACTTTGCACATATTATTAATGGCAACATCTACTTTGGGAATGATTACCGGTATCGGCGCCGCCATGTTTTTCCGTAAGAAAAAAAACTGGTTAAAAATTCATAAAATGGTCAATTCAATAAGTTTTGTAGGAATGGCAGCGGGAATAGTTATGGCATTTTATTATGTATTCGAAACCGGTGGTGAACACATTGACGGAGTGCATCAAATTATTGGATTAATAGCTATTACGTCAGCCTTTGTCACAATGTTTCTGGGGTTTTATCAGTTCAAAGCTAAAAATAAACCAGCTATAAGAGTGGTGCATCGCTGGATCGGGCGTTTTTTCCTCCTAATGTGTCTAACAGCGATAATTGGGGGACTGATGTTGATAAATGTAATCTAAATAGTTCTCACCTTTCAGGATGATTTTATCCAAATATGTTTCTCCCCACAACAGACGCTGAACTTAAAAAATTAGGATGGGATAAGCCGGATATTATTCTTGTCACCGGCGATGCCTACATCGATAGTCCTTATATCGGTGTTTCAGTAATCGGACATGTTCTAAGTGAAGCCGGATTTCGTGTGGGTATTATCGCTCAGCCCGACCGGCAAAGTAAGACCGATATCTGCCGGCTGGGAGAGCCGAAGCTTTTCTGGGGTATCACCGGCGGCTGTATGGATTCCATGGTCGCCAATTACACCGCCACAAAGAAAAAAAGATTAAGAGACGATCTGACTGCAGGAGGGAAAAACAACCGCCGTCCCGACCGTGCTTCGGTAGTTTACGCCAATCTGATTCGCCGGTATTTCAAAGAAACAAAACCTCTGATATTGGGCGGTGTTGAAGCCAGCTTACGGCGTGTTGCTCATTACGATTACTGGTCGGAATCTATTCGCCGTTCGATTTTATTTGACGCCCGGGCCGATATTCTCGTTTACGGTATGGCTGAAAAGGCTATACTGGAAATTGCACGAAAACTGCAGAACGGCGGGAATATAAAGGACATCAAAGGAATTTGTTATATATGCAATCCAATAAAAAGTGGACATTAGAGCCATTGCCACATCCCTATTATCTGTAATAACCGGGCGAGCCTTTGCATCTTATGCCAACAAATATATTGGATTGCATATATCTCTTCCGCCCCGCAGTCTGATTATATTGAATTGCCTTCTTACGAAGAAATTTGTGCGGATAAAAGATCTTTTATCCGAATGTTCCATACCTTTTATCAAAATAATGATCCTCTGACTGCGCAGGGTTTGCTTCCAAAGCATGGTTCCCGTTATCTCGTTCATAATCCGCCACAACCCAATTTAACCGCTGAAGAACTGGATAAAATATACGCGCTTGATTTTGCCCGCGATGTTCACCCCTTCTACCGGAAACAAGGCAAGGTCAGGGCTATGGAAACAATCAAATTTTCCATAACATCTCACCGCGGCTGCTATGGCGAATGTAATTTTTGTTCAATCGGCTTGCATGAAGGCAAAACGGTAATCAGTCGTTCTGAAAAATCGATAATCAATGAGGTTAGGAAACTTGTCGCGCTTCCGGATTTTAAAGGCTATATTCATGATGTAGGCGGCTCTACGGCGAATATGTACGGCTTTGAGTGTCAGAAAAAGCAGACTAACGGAGCATGCAAAAACAACCCCCCGACAAATTCAGATTTTTACGCCGCTTCCTTCAACTTATTCCGCTCTTATGTATTTTACTCAAACCGATCCGTTCAGCGAAAAGAAAATAATTGTAGAAAAAATGATGAATAGAAAACAAAGACAAAAAGACATCATTACGAGAAAAATTAATTAAGAATATACTTTACACTTGGAATATTTTTATCACATCTCTTTAACAACAGGCAGGGGATTCTATATTATTACTTGTTAAATTTTGCAAACATCCAGAAAGGCATTCCTACCGGATTAAGTTTTGTATATTTTTGTTTACACGAAATGTAATCTTCAAGTTTCTTGATTGCTTCACCGGGTGTATCGACAAATTCTATGCCTGCTTCATAAGTTTCATTCTCAGTGATAACTTTATTCCATTTTACTTTTCCAAAGGCGGTTATTTTTTGGCGTAAATTCTTTAATATTAAATCGATTTTAAGGAGGGCATTGACCGGTAAAAGAATATTGGCCTGGATTCTGGCACCGCCGACAGATATGTCCTTTGTATAGTTATAGATGATTTTCTCCTGCGGAGAATTAGTTCCTCCGGAAATGATAGTTATGGTAATTTCATTGTCCTCTCTCAGGCGCTCTGCTCTCCGTCTTTCCTCCTCTTTCGATTGTCCCACACCTTTTTTTTTGCTTTCCTCCGGTGCACTCGCTCTTTTTATCTCGTGCATAAAGATCCATTCTCCTTCACACTTAAGATTTGTCTTTTCACTCCCTAGCTAAAACAATACCTAACCGATGACTTAAATATAAGAATCTCAACCTTTTTATGTTAAAGAAATAAATACCACATGTTACAGGATGATTATTTACCATAAATTGTAAGATTATGATTTACAAGAAAAAAATTATTATATTCGTCCGTATTTATCTTCGAAGCGTTCGATATCATCATCGCCGCAATATTCACCTGTTTGCACTTCAATGAAAATCAAGTCTTTGTCAGAAGAATTCTGAACGCGGTGTTTTGATTTTTTAGGAATATCAATCGAACTTCCCGCACATATAGATATCTTTTTGCCGTCTACAATCGCCAATCCCTCTCCGGAAACAACAAACCAATGCTCACAACGCAAATGATGAAGCTGTAAGCTCAGACATCCACCGGATTCAACAACTATTCTTTTTACTTTACAATCAGGAGCATCCAATAAAACTTCAAAATTACCCCAGGGGCATTTGGTAACTTTTCTCATCTTTTCCTCAAAATTTTTGCCTTCCTAACTAGCATAAATTTGAGTGAATGGAAAGGTCTTTCAGACTCGCTTCCGACAGCAAATTATGATAATAATGCACGCAAAAAAGAAGCATGAACAATAAAATATATGTTGTTGTCGGGATAATAATCTGAAACGGTCATTTCGGAAAACATTTTGATGAATATAACCTATAAAATAAAGAGAAGTAGAAAAAGAATAAAGACAATTTCCCTCCAAATCAGCGATAAATCCGAATCGGTGACTATTGCCGCTCCCTATTTTACACCGGTTGATGAAATAAACCGTTTTGTATGGGAAAAGCAACACTGGATAAAAAAACATTACATAAACACAAAGACTGTTGAAATATTTATATGGAGAAAATCGAAACCGTTGATTTAAAGCATCGTGATTGTCTCATCGACCGCTTTCACAAAATGAATTTACAGATATCCGATTATACATTTGCTAACGTTTATTTGTTTCGCAAGGTAAGTAATTACAAACTTTTAACAACGGATTGCGGATTATTTGTTTCCGGCCAGAATAAACAAAAACAAAAATACATAATGCCTTTAAGCGCTCCTAGTGGCTGTGATGTCAAAACATTTAAAAAAATTCTGAACAGACAAGACTTTTTCTTTCCTATTCCCCAGGAATGGCTGCCTTATTTCCCGGAAGACAAATTCTTTATCAGCTACGATGAAAGCGAGTCTGATTACATCTATCTTACCGAAAAAATGGCAAGTTTTAAAGGAAGACAATACCTATGTCGTCGAAATCATCTTAATAAGCTTCTATCTTCATACGTGCCTGAAGGTAAGCCGATATCGGCAGATAATCTTCAGGATGCAATGAGCGCGCTCCACAAATGGCAGAACGACTGCAAATCGACGCTGGACAAAACCGATTTCGAGCAATGCAGTGAGGCCCTGCACAAATTTTCCGGACTTGCACTCTGGGGAATAATGTATTACATAGCCAACGAACCGGCAGGCTTTATCATTGGTGAAGCTCTTAATAAGGACGTATTTTGCCTGCATTTTGCCAAAGCATTTAAAAAGTATCATGGCATTTACGAGTTCATGTTTAACGACACTGCAAAAAGATTGCAGTCCCAGTATAAATACCTTAATCTGGAAGAGGATATGGGTAATAAAAATTTACGGCGAACAAAAAGTTCCTACGGAACGGAATTTCTCCTGAAAAAATACCGTGTTGGTCTGAGATAAAACGGAAAGCATCAACTAATGAACAACTATATTAAAATAACATCGCTGCACGAAGGCGATCAGGGAGTTATTCACTCTATTGAAGGAGGTTCTGCTATAACCAGCCGCCTTGCCGGAATGGGCATAGTGACAAACGCCAGATTCCGTGTCGCTCAGGTCAGCGGCGGCCTGATCATCGTCCAGGTGGCGGATACTAGAATTGCACTGGGACACGGTGAAGCTTCAAAGATTATGGTCAGTAAAATTATCCCCGAAGATCAGGTATGCCTGCCACCCATTGAAAAGGAAATCTGCGTTGCCCTTGTCGGTCAACCCAATGTCGGTAAATCAACTGTTTTTAACATTTTGACGGGATTGTCTCAGCACGTGGGCAACTGGCCCGGTAAAACCGTGGAGAAAAAAGAAGGCGTCCACCGTACAGATAATATTTTAATCAGAATAGTCGACTTGCCGGGAACTTACAGTCTGACAGCTTTTTCCGAAGAAGAAAAAATATCACGTGATTTCATTATCAAAGAAAAACCTGACCTGGTGGTTCTTGTATTGAACGCAGCGGCTCTCGAAAGAGGCCTTTATCTTTTGGCGGAAGTGCTTTTGCTCAACCGGCCGGTAGTTGTTGCATTAAATATGCTTGATGTTGCTTCCAACCAAGGTATTCAAATTGACGCAAAAATTCTGCAGGACGCACTTGGAATACCTGTAATACCCATGGTGGCAAAACGGAATAACGGAATCAAGGAACTTGTAGCACAGATATCATCAATGGCTTCCTTCAAAAATAAGTTTTCCCCGCAACGGCCTGATGTTTCTAACGATCACCTGCAAATTTATCATGACATATTGAAGCTTGTACGACCATATATTCAGGAACCTTACACTCCGGAATGGATAGCCGTCAAATTGATGGAAGGCGACCCTGAAGTATCAAAAATGGTTGAAAGCATGGTTGAAAGCAAGGCGCAAAAATCAGCATATAATGAAATAGAAAGTCTTTTGATCAAACATGAAGACGCACTACATGCCGTAGTTAATGGCCGATATGACTGGATTGAAAAAATTTCCAGAACGGCCGTTTCCCGCTTTAAAATGGGCGAAGTTGTCCTCACCGACAGAATCGACCATATTCTGACTCGACCCATCTTCGGCATTCCTATCCTGCTTGGAGTAATGGCATTGGTCTTTTTTCTTACCTATGTAGTCGGTATCCCCTTACAGGGATGGCTGAGCGATCAGATTCAGCATTTTACAAAATTCTGTGAACCGTTTACAATCAACTGGCCGGAATGGCTTAGAGGAATATTGTTCAACGGAGTAGTCGGGGGAGCCGGTTCCGTACTTACTTTTTTGCCGGTTCTGCTGATATTCTTTACCGTTATGGCTGTTTTGGAAGATGTGGGATACATGGCTCGCGCCGCTTTTGTCATGGACAGATTCATGCATCTTGTCGGTCTGCACGGCAAAAGCTTTATTCCGATGTTTCTGGGTTTCGGCTGTAACGTACCCGCTATCTTAGGCGCTCGGATTATCGAAACACGCAAAGCACGAATCATTACCCTGCTTTTAATTCCTTTTGTTCCCTGTACGGCCCGGCTGGCGGTATTGACGCTTGTTTCCGCCGCGATTTTCGGATCCAATGCCGTTTTTGTATCCTGGAGCATAGTGGCCCTGAACATTGCAGTACTCGGCATCGCCGGAATATTTATTAATAAGACTCTTTGGAAACAGGACGCTCCTTTTATAATGGAGTTGCCGATCTATCATACTCCGGACATAAAAACAATTATGATGGTCGTCTGGTCGCGGACATTATCGTTTGTCCAAAAAGCCGGCACGATAATTCTCGGGGTATCTCTGGTTATCTGGTTTTTATCTTATTTTCCCAGAGGAACAGTGGAAGAAAGTTTTCTGGCCTCATTCGGCAGATTGCTTCAACCGCTGGGCGTTCCGTTGGGATTGGACTGGAAGATGATTACCGCTCTTTTAACCGGCCTGGTAGCAAAGGAAAATGTCGTGGCCACGTTAGGAGTTCTTTATTCCGTAGGCCGGGAAGGCCTATCCAATATACTGCCGACTGTAATGAGTCCGGAATCAGCAGCGGCATTTCTGGTAGTGATGATGCTTTTTATACCATGCGCGGCGACGGTTGCCGTACTGAAAAAAGAATTAAACAGTAATAAGTGGTTTTATTCCTCAATTGCCATGACGCTGTTTGTTTCCTACTTGGGCGGAATTGCGGCTTATAATTTCGTCAAATGGCTTGGAATCTGATTCAACTTTCAAATCAAAGCGCGCTATCTTTGTTGTTCCCGATTTATCGGGATTGTCGGCTTCCACAACACCGGAGAGGCGTTTCGCAACGACAGACAACATTATGACATAGTATCGAAAATGAAAATTCAGTTCTTTATTAAGAATCTAATAACTGACTTCTCTTACCACGGGACGATATAGGAACAAATTGCGGCGTAGAAAACTTGTTTGACTTTGCATATCATCAGCCGAATTGCAAACGTAGGTTACAACCAATTTTTTATCCCGTGAAAACTCAATATGCTCTTTTCCGGCGTAACAAAAATTCCCTTTGTCATACAGTTTACTTTTAGGATCAACTTCCGGAATCGGCAAGGCAAAAGCTTTCGGCTCACTCCAAGGACCTTCCGGTTTATCAGCCATCTGATACAATAACTTATCGCCTTTATTTTGCGTTGATAAATATACAGCAATCCATTTTTTATCAGTTTCATGGTATCTTACACTCAATTCGGAAACGCAGGCATCAAGTACGACTTTAACCTTTTCGGGATTAAGTTTGTTTTCCCAAATTCCTTCTTTAGTAAAATATTCCACTGTACCGGCGGGATTATCAATCTTATCAACAGGAATGCGCGCCAGAATATTCCCCAAAACATTTATCTTATCTTTCGAGTAAACGTAAAAAGGATAAAAATAAACATAATTATTGTAAACAACGGAAGTTGCCGCGAAAGCCGCTATTTCAGGAGGTATTGCCGGCGTTAAATCAACATAATCGTAATTCCATTCGCGTGGATCAACGGAAGAGAAATCTTTTATTCGTGCAAATTTGTGACCTGAAACTTTAAAATTAAAAAATTTTCCTTCTTTATTTCCCGGAGTAATCGCTGTTAAAGGAACATATAAAACATTATTGACGATAAACGGGTCCTGCGGCCACAACCATTCGTTTTCTCCAAACGACGATACAAAACTTCCTCCCTTATTTTTTAGATAATAATTAATCTTAAATTCGTTATCAGCCGAACAGGTGGAAATTGCCACTGTTGTCCCCAGGATGACGTCCATATTAACGCGATCTTTTCTGTACCCTTCACAAGAGGCAAATGTGTCTCCAAACACCCACAAAACGCGTTCTTTATCCAGCGGGATGGAATATGCGCCATCTCCTCCATACCAGCAGTTTTTATCCGGGAAAACCGGCAAACATTGGCCATGGGAATTTTCCGCGACATATTGTTGAGGCAATAAAGTTGAGCATGAAAAAAGCGTAAGGCTAAAAAGCAATAAGATGATGGATAGTGATTTTTTCATCATTATATTATACTCCATGATCCATTAAAATTTTTATACCTATTGCGATCAAAACCAAGCCACCGAATATTTCCACTTTTTTACCAAAGATCTTTGCCAATATATTACCAAAGATCATACCTGTAACTGTCATCATAAAACACACAATGCCGATAATTGCTGCCGGAAATAAAATCGTAGTTTTCAGGACGGAAAAGCCGAATCCGACAGCAAGCGCATCTATACTGGTAGCAACGGAAAGCATCAGCAGCGGCCAGCCACGCGTTTGATCGGCCTTTTCTTCACTACGCTCTTTTTCAAATCCTTCCCAAATCATTTTTCCACCAACCAACGCCAGCAGAGAGAAAGCCACCCAATGATCATAACCGGCAATCATATCCACGACGGTCTTACCGGCCAGCCAACCGATAACGGGCATCATGAACTGAAATAATCCGAAGGCTGCCGCCAGTCTCAATACCGGAGCCCATGATTTTCTATCGTTTGCGGAACCTATTCCTATCGCCACGGAAAACGCATCGACACCCAACCCGACAGCCAGAAGAATAATCGTTATCAGGTTCATATATTGTAATTTTTGTCATGTCGAACCACGGCATTCGCCGGGTAAACTCCGAAAGAAATCTTATAAAACAATAATCAAGAAAGATTTCTCGTTTCCCCCGATCCTCGAAATGACAATTTCCTTGCTATTTATTTTCCTCTTCATTTTTCGAAACGTCATAAATTTTTTTCGCTAATTCCTTACCAATCCCCGGAACCCTCTGCAATTCCTCGAGGGATGCTTCTTTGACTTTTTTACTTGAACCGAAATGTTTCAACAATATTTTCTTGCGCGCTTCGCCGACATCAGGAATATCGTCAAGTATGGAAAGCAGATCGTCTTTTTGTTTTATCTGATGATGATAACTCAAAGCGAAACGATGCGCTTCATCGCGTACCTGCTGAAGAATATGCAGCGCCTGCGGCCAGTTGGTCAGATAAACGGCGTCCTTACGTCCCGGCAGATAAACGCGATCTTCTGATTTTCCCGCTTTCTTTTTACCCCCACTTTTCCCGGGAAAGATAGCTCGTTCCTCTTTAGCCAGACCGATAGCCTCTATTTTCATTTTCAAATCCTTCAACACCAGAAGAGCAACGTTAAGCTGTCCCCTGCCGCCGTCAACTACAACCAAATCCGGCAGATTTTCTCCCCTGGCAAACCGGCGGGAAAGAACTTCATACATCATCGCGTAATCGTCCGGCTCGGAGAGAGCCTTTATCTTGTATCGCCGATAGCTGTTCTTATCCGGTTCTCCATCCTGAAAAACAACCATCGATCCCGTGGCATGTTTTCCGCCGATATTGGAAATATCGTAACATTCAATACGCCGCGGCAATTTGGTCAGTGATAATTTTTCCTGAAGAATCTGCAAAGCAGCATCTTTTTGTTGATGACTTTTATGCGCCGCCTCCCAGATATTGCGCGCATTTTCATTGGCCATATCCAGCAACGCGTTTTTTGTTCCGATAGCAGGCACTGTCAATACGACTTTTCTATCTTTTTTCTCCGTCAGCCACTCGATTATTACTTCTTCATCCGGCAGATGGTATGGGATAATAATTTCATCCGGAATTATAGTTTCACCGTCGTAATACTGAGTCAGGCAGGATGAAACAACTTCAGTTGTATCCGTTTTTACTTTAATCGGCGCGAATGATTTACTGCCTAGAAGTTTCCCGCCGCGCACGAATAAAATACAAATCTGATAATTATCTTCCTGAGAGTGTATGCCAACAACATCCTGATCCTGGGGGGGGCGAATGTCCTCCTTTTCTCCGCTCCAGTCCACATTCTGTTTTTCGAGCGCGTGCTCCAGCGCCGCAATGCGATCGCGCAGGCACGCTGCTTCCTCATAATTAAGTTCTTCCGATGCGTCATCCATTTGTTTTTTCAGGTCGGAAATCAACTCCCGCCGCCTACCCTTTAAAAACGATACGGTACTTTCAACAAGTTTTCGGTATGATTCTTCATCTATCAATCCCTTGCACGGCGCAAGACATCTGCCAATCTGATATTCCAGACAAGGCCGCGGTCGCAATTTAAAATCGCGGTTACGGCAGGAACGCAGCGGGAACACCTGCTGAACGAAGCGCAGAGTTTCTTTTGCCGCCAGTCCCGAAGGATAAGGACCGAAATAAAGCACAGCGCTGTTTAATCTTTTTCGCACCAGTTGCAGGCGCGGAAATTTCTCTTTCGGATCCAAAGACAAATGATAATAGGTTTTATCGTCCCGCAGAGTCACGTTGTAGCGCGGACGATGTCTTTTGATTAAATTGTTTTCCAGAATCAACGCTTCCTTCTCAGTGGCAGTTGTGATGAAATCAATGTCATAAACACGCGCCATCAGAAACGGCACCATCGGTCTTGTGTCTTTACCGGTAAAATAAGAGCCGATCCTGCTTTTTAAATTATTGGCCTTACCGACGTAGATAATTTTACCCTGTACATCTTTCATCAAGTAAACACCGGAACTACGCGGAGCAGAATCCATTTTTTCTTTTAATATTACGTTCTCTGACATAGACCAGCTAAAAATATCTTTTCTTTATTAAAATACTCAGCTATTAATAAATAGATACCTGAAGAAATCTTAACCCATTTCCAATATAATTTTATTCAGTTCTTTCAATTCGTCGCGCAATTCGGCGGCATGCTCGAATTCCATATTTTTTGCCGCCTGTTTCATTTCCTTCGTAAGTTTAGCAATCAAAGCCGTCAAATCTTCCTCTTTTAATGGAGCAATTTTATCTTTAACTCCGGTAGGCGCTGTCACGTAATCCGCTTCACAGATAGAACCTAAAACATTACTGATAGATTTTTTAATTGATTCCGGCGTAATATTATTTTCTTCATTATACTTTTGCTGAATGAGTCGCCGGCGTTTGGTTTCATCAAGGCAGGCCTGAATCGATCCGGTGATTTTATCGGCGTACATGATAACTTTTCCGGCAACATTGCGCGCGGCACGACCGCTTGTTTGAATCAACGAACGTTCCGAACGCAGAAATCCTTCCTTGTCCGCATCGAGAATTGCCACCAGTGATACTTCTGGAATATCCAGTCCTTCCCGCAGAAGATTTACTCCGATAAGAACGTCAAATTTTCCCAGACGAAGGTCACGGATAATTTCCACACGCTCCAGCGTATGTATGTCCGAATGAAGATAACGCACCTTGATATCCAGACCTGCGTAATAATCAGTCAGATTTTCCGCCATTCGCTTGGTTAATGTTGTCACGAGTACCCGTTCGTTTTTCTCAATTCTCTCTCTGATTTCAGCGAGCAAATCATCAACCTGATGTTTGGCCGGTTTGACTTCAATCTCCGGGTCCATTAATCCGGTAGGACGAATAATTTGTTCCACACGAATCCCTTGAGCTTTCTGCATCTCATACAGCGCCGGGGTCGCGGAGACATATATTCTCTGGTTGGGCAGGGCTTCATATTCATCAAATCGCAGCGGCCGGTTATCCAGCGCGGAAGGCAGGCGGAATCCGTATTTAACCAGAGTTTCTTTGCGCGACCTGTCGCCCCGATACATGCCGGCTAACTGAGGGAGCGTCGCGTGGCTCTCATCAATAATTATCAGAGCGTCCTGCGGCAGATATTCCATAAGCGTAGGCGGCGGCTGACCGGATTTTCGTCCGGTAAGATGACGGGAATAATTTTCTATTCCCTGGCAATAGCCCATTTCCTCTATCATCTCTAAATCAAAGTTGGTGCGTTGTTCCAGTCTTTGCGCCTCGACAAGCTTGTTCTGTTTGTTAAGTTCGGCGAGTGTTTCCGCAAGTTCCTCGCGAATATCAGCAACCGCCCTCTGAAGATTCTCGCGTGAAGAAACATAGTGACTGCCGGGATAAACGGCTGTCCTGGTGACTGCGCTTATTTTTTTCCCCCGCAACGGATCAATCAGCGACATGGATTCTATTGTATCACCGAAAAATTCCACCCGCAGGGCTTGCTCATCTTCATAAGGTGGAAAAATTTCCACTATGTCGCCGCGCACACGAAATGTGCCGCGATGAAAGTCTATATCGTTTCTTTCATACTGAATTTCCACCAGTCTTCTTAAAAGTTCGTCCCGGGCAAATTCCTTACCTGCTTCCAGTTGAACAATCATTCCCAGATAAGCATCCGGCGAACCCAAACCGTAAATGCAGGAAACACTGGCAATAATGATTGCGTCGCGTCTTGTCAAAAGAGAATGAGTTGCCGAGTGACGCAATTTATCAATCTCTTCATTAATGGCTGAATCTTTTTCAATGTAGGTATCGGTAACCGGCAAATATGCTTCCGGTTGGTAATAATCGTAATAGCTGACGAAATATTCCACAGCATTTTCAGGAAAAAGTCCTTTGAATTCTTCATATAATTGCGCTGCCAAAGTTTTATTGTGAGCGATAATGAGAGCAGGACGCTGAACACGTTCAATCACATTGGCAATAGTAAAAGTCTTACCGGAACCGGTTACACCCAGAAGCACCTGATGCTCCTTGCCATTTTCCAGACCTTTAACCAAATTATCAACAGCCTGCGGCTGGTCTCCCGCCGGAACAAAATCCGTTATCATCGAAAGTTTTTCCATAACACCATGAACAAAAAATGTTTGCGAAAATCACAGATGGAAAAATACGACGTTCAAAACGTAGCCCTATCACTTTGCTGTTAAGCTTGCTGAAAGGATTTGTCAACATCATTACTTTTGCGATATTTTAAAGTCAGCACAATATCTACAGTAACAAGTGTCGCGTTTAAAATATATAGCAAGATGACTTCATCCAGAGCGCCGTATATTTTGAAAAAAATCCCGGAGATATAGCCCAATAAAATAATGCAGAGGAAAAACATGCTTTTACCTGCCGATGTCTTTGTTTTCCATGTTTTGTATATGGAAAACGGCCAGGCAAAGCCGAAACAAAATAACATAATTGTTTCAAAAACTTTTACTTCCATAAGTTCCCTTCTGGGTTAGAAATTAATATATTTAATAGGTTTCCCTTGAAATTTTGCGCAATCCTATATCAATTCCAAAGAAATAAAAAGTTAAAAACAGAAACAGGTCATCTTAATTAAGAATAAAAGATAATGTGTTTTAATAATAGTACAAATTCTTGATTGCCCAGTCAACCGGCATTCGCCGGCATTCGCCGGTTCGCTAGCCGAGCAATGACAACTTTTCACGTTTCACACATTTATAAAAACAAAACCGGTTCCCTTAATATCGCCTCCCTCGCCCTCTGCGCGCAGGCGGCAATTTCCGGATACGTATCTTTAAGTGACACGATCTGGCGCAGATTGTCTGCTGTGCGTAAAACAAGCGTTGCCATATCCCCTTCTGCAATTCCAGCAGCCTTGATGACAGAATCCCAACTATGTCCCTGCGCCCAGTAATACATGGCCACTCCCACAGAAGTATGAAGTTTTACACTTGGAAATCCAGCCGCTTCCAGACGATGAATCAAAGGCCGCACGGCCAGCACCACCTTTTTAAAAGAAGCAAGCAGCCTTGGCGGCAAATCTTTTATGTTTGACTTTAAATCATCTTCACGATCATAAGCGAAAAACGCGACAACTGCCGCCAGCATTTTTTCATTTTCTTCAGGAAAAGCTTTGTTGCGCAGACATTGAGCTACAAGTAACGGATAGTCCAGACGCAATTTCGAAGCCCAGCGTCCGTCATCGGTGAGCACTCCGGTTTCATCCACGAATCCTTCTTTCTGTAAAAATTTCAAGTGACGCGAAAAGTCTCTCCAAAGTGATTTTGCAGCGGAGAAACCCGTGCCGCTATGGCGCATATTTTGCTGGTAAGCCGCAAACGACTTTTCGAATATCTGGTGGATGTCTTCCGGAGTCTGCGACAGAAGCAGATTCAGAACCATGGCAAAATCATTTTTTAGCCGGCTGAAAATATCTTCCGGATTTTGAAACATGAGATACCGGATGTGATTCAAATCCATAAATTTCCCCGCGATTGTCAACATGAACCCGATATTGTCTGTTCCCCGACGACCGGCACGTCCCGTCATCTGACGAAACTCAGTAGCCGTAAGCGGATTAAAATCATTGCCGTTGAATAAATCGGAATTGAACAGCACAATGGTTCTGGCCGGAAAATTTACCCCCGCGGCAATGGTGGATGTGGCAAATATCACTCGCAGATGCCCACGATTCATCATTTCCTCCACCAGCATCTTCCAAGCGGGCAACTGACCGCCGTGATGTGATGCCATACCCCATGTGCGCAGAGTTTTTAATTGTCTGTGGTTATTCAGTGAAGGAAACCGATCCAAAAGTTCGTAAAGTGAATCATCAAATTCTGTAGAGTTTTGCAGAGTGATCAGTGTTCCGCGTGCGTTCAGAGCCGCATCACATTCCGCCCGTGATTTTAAAAAAAATATTGCCGGCAGAAGATTGAACTTTCCCAGAATTTTTATAATCCCGATGTAATCCGGCATTTTTCCGCTGCGCAATTTTTTTTTATTAGTTCTTCTTATAAAATCGGCAACAGGAGGTGATACTTTCTTACCTTCCAAAAAAGGATGCAAACATCCTGAAGGATGAAGAAAAAGAGGATAGAGCGGCACTGGGCGTTTTTCTTCCCTGATCACTGCGCATTTTTTTTTACGGATTGTTTCCAGCCACCGGGCGATTTCTTCGCCGTTGCCGATTGTCGCCGATAAAAGCAGCAGATTAATCCGCGCCGGAAGGTAAATCATTATTTCCTCCCAGACAACGCCGCGATCGGCATCACCCAGGAAATGCGCCTCATCAAGAACCACCAGATCAAATTTCAAATCTTCTCCGCTATGCATGGCATCGTAGAGTTGATTGCGCAGTATTTCCGTAGTACCTACGATAATCGGCGCTTCGGTATTTTCCTTGGTATCGCCGGTAATAATGCCGACATTTTCCGGGTCGAAATGCAGACCGAATTCAACCCACTTGGAATTGGAAAGCGCTTTCAGCGGAGAGGCGTACCAGGCTCGCCCACCCTGTTCCATCACGGATAAAATAGCTTCCCGCGCAATCCAAGTTTTACCGGAACCTGTCGGTGCGATCACCAGACAATCTGTCTTTTTGATTGCTTCCAGCGCCTTGATTTGAAACTCATCTGGAACAAATGGCGCGGAATGCGGCTTGCCTATTTGAGCCAGAACACTTTTAAGCGACGAAGCAATTTCCGGCCTGGGATAAGATTCTTTCCGTTTTGATTTTGATCTTCTTTGGGCGTTAGAACGTCTAAAATGGAATGACTTCTTTCTTTTTTCAATTTTATTTTGCATTTTAATTACGTTCTTAAGAAATGATAGAGACGTTGTCATTGCCCAACTTGATTGGGCAATCCAGTTATATTTAAAATAACTCCTCTGTAAGATCTCGCCACTCAGGGTTTACTTTTTCTATAAGCTCCATCTTCCATTTTCCAGACCACCTCTTCAACTGTTTCTCTCTTTTCAAAGCCGCATTAACATCATTTACAGATTCATAATAGACAAGATGATGGACTCTGTATCTTTTAGTAAAACCGTCGATAAGATTGTTTTTATGTTCGTAAAGTCGTCTTTCTAAATCATTTGTCACACCGATGTATAAGGCGCCATTTCGTTTACTTGCCAGTATATAAACATAATATGTTTTAGTATTAGTCATAAGTTCTGGATTGCCCGGTCAACCGGCATTCGCCGGTTCGCTGGCCGGGCAACGACATTTAATAAGAACTTGAAAAATATCCCTACGTACCCTTCAGGATATTTCCACAGCCTTTGCTAATCTTCTTTTTCGATAATCAAATACTTCTTCTTCCCTTTTCTCATGCGTAATTCATTGCCACCTTTAAAATCGGCAACAGTAATTTTTTCGTCAACAGATTTTACCTGCCGGTCATTGATGTAGATTCCGCCCTGTTCGATTAAACGTCTGGTTTCAGAAATAGATTGGGTCAAGCCGGCTTTGGCACAGGTAGCACAAATCTGTATGCCTGCTTCCAAATCTTTGCGGGATATCTTATGGCGCGGAATTGCCGACGTGTCGGTGGATGCGGCCTCACGCGGTATAGAACTCGAGGGAAACATATCGGCATCAACCGGGCGTGAATGAAACGCTTCCATCGAAGCACGCCACGCGTCTTCAGCCGCTTTTGCTCCATGAGTAACTCTTGTCGCTTCAAACGCGAGCACCGCCTTAGCCATATTGAGTTGAGCATCAGAGAGTTTTTTGACAATTTTTATTTCTTCAAGCGGCAGCAAGGTGAATAGTTTTAAAAATCTTTCCAGATCGGCATCATCACAGTTAACCCAGTATTGATAATATTCGTACGGGCTGGTCAAAGTACCGTCCAGCCAGATTGTTCCTTTTTCGGTTTTTCCCATCTTTTGACCAAGGGATGTGGTAATCAACGGAAATGTTACGGCATGAGCGTCTTTGGCAGCTATTTTGCGGATGAGTTCCGTGCCTGCCAGCATATTGCCCCACTGGTCGTTGCCGCCCATTTGCAAAGCGCAACCGTGATTTTGAAACAGATAGAGGAAATCGTAACCCTGAAGAACCATGTAATTGAATTCGATGAAATTCAGTCCCTTTTCCATTCTTATTTTATAACTTTCCGCTGCAAGCATTTTGTTCACGCTGAAATGCCGCCCGATGTCTCTTAGAAATTCAATGTAGTTGATTTTTGTCAGCCAGTCGGCATTGTTCAACAGAAGGGCTTTACCATCGGAGAAATCAATGTATTGAGAAAGTTGTTTTCCCAGGCATTTTACGTTGTAGTCAATCTGCTCACGCGTTAAAACCTGACGCATTTCCGTTTTACCGCTGGGATCACCGATTAAACCGGTGCCGCCGCCGACCAGCGCGATCGGTTTGTTTCCGCTTTTCTGTATGTGCACCAAAGACATAATCGGCACAAGAGAGCCGATGTGCAAACTGGTTGCCGTAGGATCAAATCCGATATAGCAGGTAACAGGTCCTTCGGCGAAAAGTTTCTTGATTAAAGCTTCATCGGTTACCTGTTCGATGAAACCTCTTTCTTTTAAAACATCATAAGCGCTCTTCATCAGGCATTGCCTCTTATGAATTTTTTAATTTAACACTGATTCTTTCAATAGAACCCGCTTTGCCGCTGATGGAATCTATATCCACAACTACGCCTTGCATTCTGATATCGTCTTTGGCCACGTCGAATTTATTAGGCATCTGCGTTAAAAATCTTTCGATGATGGCTTCTTTATTAATTCCGATAACGGAATCAAAAGGGCCGGTCATACCCGCATCGCTGATATATGCCGTTCCTTGAGGAAGAACTTCTTCATCGGCAGTCTGCACATGGGTATGAGTGCCGATAACGGCAGAAACTTCACCATCGAGATACCAGCCCAAAGCTCTTTTTTCGGAAGTCGCTTCCGCATGCATATCAACAACAATTATTTCTGTTTTTTCCCTTAACTCAGCGACTTTATTCTTCGCTGTTACAAAAGGACAATCACTGGGGTTCATAAAAATCCTTCCGGCTAGATTAAGAATTCCCACATACTCCCCTGTTTTAAGAGGTATTAGAGCCGTTCCTGTACCCGGAGCACCAGACGGATAATTGGCCGGTCGCAATAGTCTTTCAAAGTCCCCGATAAAATCCAGCACTTCTTTCTTGTTCCAGATATGATTGCCGGAAGTAAGCGCGTCAATATTACATTTAAAAAGTTCTTCGACGACCTTTTGGGTCACGCCGAATCCGGCAGCGGCATTTTCACAATTGGCAATAACCAAGTCAATTTTTTTCCTGGAAATCAGGGCTGGTAAAAGTTCTCTCACTGCCATTCTTCCGGGAGAGCCCACTATATCGCCAATAAAAAATATTTTCATTTACGTTTTTCCTTCTGTACTTTGCACGAAGAATCTATACCTTTTCTTCTGATTAAAGTCCAGTTGCTTGTAATGTGAATCAATTAAAGGGCATGTACAATAAAATGCCCCACGGCTTATCCCGGAAGAACTTACCAAGATTGCCGTGGGGATAGTTTTATTTCGCAAAATCGGAAACGCGGGTTTCTCTGATTACGGTGACCTTTATCTGTCCGGGATAAGTAAGCTCGCTTTCTATCTTCTTGACTATATCCTTGCACAGCATCGTAGCATCATTTTCGGATATCTTTTCATTTTCCACAAGAATACGAATTTCACGACCTGCCTGAATGGCAAAACATTTATCAACACCATTGAATGAGTTGGCGATCTTTTCAAGACCTTCCAGACGCTTGACGTAAGTTTCCAGCATTTCGCGGCGCGCTCCAGGCCTGGCGGCAGATAACGTATCTGCTGCCTGAACCAGAACGCCGAGCAGAGTGTTGTTGCGTCCGTCATCATGGTGGGTGGCAATTGCCTGAACAATACGGGGATTTTCTCCGAAACGCTTGGCGTAATCCGCTCCGATAGCCGCGTGCGTTCCTTCCACCTTATGATCTATCGCCTTGCCGATATCGTGCAAAAGTCCCGCGCGTTTGGCTTCTTTAACATTCACCTTCAATTCCGAAGCCATAATGCCGGCAAGATACGCAACATCCATGGAGTGCTGCAAAACATTCTGCGAATAACTGGTGCGATATTTAAGAGAACCCAGCATATTGATTATCTCGGGATGGATATCATGAACGCCGACATCGAAAGACGCCTTTTCGCCGGTTTCTCTGATTATCTGATCAACTTCTACTCTTACCTTTTTAACAATTTCCTCTATACGACCCGGATGAATCCGTCCATCCTGAATCAATCTCTCCAAAGAAATTCTGGCTACTTCTCTTCTAATCGGATCGAAACTGGATAGGACAACCGCTTCCGGAGTATCATCAATAATTAAATCTATTCCTGTTGCCGCTTCGATTGCCCTGATATTTCTGCCTTCACGACCGATAATGCGTCCTTTCATTTCTTCGCTGGGCAGGTTAACTGCCGAAACAGTTTTTTCCGCTACGACATCACCGGCATACCTTTGAATCGCATAAGCAACTATCTCCTGAGACTTTCTATCTGCGGTTAATTTAGCTTCATCTTCAATTTTACGGACAATTGCCGCAGCTTCCTGTTTGGCTTCCACCTCCATAGACTGAATCAATATTTTCTTTGCTTCTTCAGCGGACATTCCCGCTATTTTTTCCAGTTTTTCGTGCTGTTCTTTAAGAGCAACATCCAACTTGCGGCGTTTTTCTTCAATAGACGCTTCTTTGCTGGCTATTAATTTTTCACGTCCTTCAACACTTGATTCCTTTTGCGCCAGCAAATCAGCTTTCTTATCCAAGTTTTCTTCTTTGGAACGAATTCTTTTTTCCCATGCATCAAAATCACTTCTTCTTTCTTTTGCTTCATTATCAAATTCGGCTTTCATCTTCAGAAGGTTTTCCTTCGCTTGAAGAATCGCCTCTTTTTTAATGGTTTCCGCCTCCTTCTTCGCTTCTTCAGCGATACGCACCATTAATTTTTTCGATGACTTGATTTCCCTGGCTGCGAGAACCTGTTTCAAAATAAAGCCGATAATAATACCTGAAACAACCGCCACAACCAAAACTATAACTGATACACTGGCGATCCAATACATAAATAATGTTACCTCCTTCTTGCTCCTCCGGAAAACCCACTTCTCAACCTGAAAACCTGCACAGTTAATACTGTAGAAAATCTCTCCGGCGGAGCTATATTTCAACCTCCCGGTTGGTATCCGATCTTCGTGACACACAACCGCGAGAAATTTAATGAGGCTAAAATTTCAAAAGCAAAGCGCATTGAAATTTTTTAGCCGAATTATCCAATCATACTGTATCTGGATTGGAAATTTCCTCTAAATCTAAACTTGTTATTTTTTAAAGGCGGACAAGATGTTTTTCCCAGGAAAGCGGGACACTAAAACCCCCGCATATGCCGTGTTAATAGCCAGTTTGAACCTTCTTGCAAAGTGGGCACCTGTATTGGTTGCTTCAGGCTTTCTGCTCGCCGATAAACGGAAAAAGCAGCCATGCACACCGCAATCAAGGAAAGGTCCCAAGGTCAAAAATGTTGGCTCAAAGACAAATATTAATCACGTACATCGCAGGGGCAAACAAGAACTTGTTAGTTTGCTTCGTCAATCAGTTGAATTAAATTTTCGGCTCTGCTCTCTATTTGATCACAGAGTTCCGTGTTAACTCCTTTTAATTTTAACAACTCTTCTGAAATGTTTAAGGCCGCCAGGATGGCCACGTTTAAGGTTTTTATTCCATTACCGGTACGTAAAACCTCATCCATTTTTTCATTTACATACCGGACAACATTGGCCACTTCTTCATCTTCTGAATCGCTTATAACAGAAAGCTCCTGCCCCAATACCGTTATTTTGTGACTATTTTTCAAAACACACGCCCTGGAAGCTTATTTTACTGAATCTATATCTGCGATTAATTCAAGCAGTGCATCTACCCTTGCACGTATGCTGTTCCTTTCCTCGTCTAATGCCTTTAATTTATCTTTAACCCCTTTTAATTCCGCCTCTTTATTTTTTAACGTTTCCTCCAATATATGAATTTGTTTTTTTAAAGAAACTTTTTCATCAACAATTACTTTAATTTTATCCTCTAATTTTTTAAATTTTTCCAGTTCCACTGTAGACGTCATCCTTTCTTCATCAAACAAAATGTGATTTTCTATAGTTTCTTTGTTCTTAATTTATGCCAATTTATGACTCAATGTCAAGGTATTATTTTAACTTCTATCCATGTTCAGCAACCGAAAATACTCATTCAGCTCATGAAGAATGCTTTCCTTATCCTTCAACTTTCCCGCAAGCTCCCTGAAACGGCTGGAGTTATCTAACCCCTTGGTATACCAAAGAATATGCTTATGAAAACTTCTCAAAGCCACTTTATCTCCATAAATTTGTGATTCCATTTCCCAATGATTTTCAATCATTTTCAATCTTTGTTCCAAATCAGGCAGATAATTGACCTGCTGACCGGAACATGCATCGACAATACCTTTAAATATCCAGGGGTTGCCCAGTACACCTCTGCCCACCATCACGGCATCGCAGGAAGTTTCATCAATCATTCTAAGTGCATCCTGCGGCTGACGGATATCACCGTTCCCAATTACCGGAATTTTGACAGCTTTTTTTACTGCTGCGATTATTTTCCAATCGGCCTGACCGCTGTACCCCTGATCGGCCATGCGCGCGTGAACCGTAATCGCGTCGGCACCACAATCTTCTAGAATTTTAGCAATTTCTACAGCATTGATGGAAAAGCGGTTCCAGCCGGAACGAATCTTCGCAGTAACTGGAATTTTAACGGCTTTTTTCACTACGTCAACTATCCGTCCAACGAGAACAGGTTCTTTCATTAAAACGGCGCCGGCGCCGGTTTTAATTACCTTTTTTACCGGACAGCCCATATTAATATCGATCAAATCAACACCACTATCTTCAACAATTCTGACGGCTTGAGCCATGATTTGGGGATCTGCCCCGAAAATCTGCGTACCCAACGGGCGGTCACCGGGACAAGTTTTCAGATATTCATAAGTTTTGGCCGTTTTGCGGACAAGACCATTGGCGCTGATCATTTCAGTATAGGCAAGTGAACACCCCTGTGAGCGGGCTATCAATCTGAAAGGCAGATTGGAAATTCCCGCCAGCGGGGCAAGAAAGGCTCCATTTTTCGCGGCTGTTTTAATTATGTCCATGATTACACAAACTGCTCTTTTTTCGTTGCGACGTTAAATATTTTCGATGAAATGTTACATTGTCATATCGACCGCAGGAGACATCTTTCTGAATTAATGATATCAATACACTAAGATTCCTCGCATGCGCTCGGAATGACACCTATCCAAATTCACTTTAATATTAATATCAGGATAGAAAAAAATTAAACAGATGATTTTTAATTTTTTTGAAGATATTTTTCTGCGCGGGTAAGTTCTTCCAACGTGTTGATTCCCATTACTTCAGGGTAATCGGAAACAATAAATGATTTAACTTTTTTACCTTCATGAACGGCTATCCCGACAATGTCGGTAAGATAGTATTCGTGCTGTTGATTATTGTTGGTAACTTTTTGTAGCGCATGGAATAAGAATTTTGTATCCACACAATAGATACCAGTGTTTATTTCTCCGATTTTTTTCTCTTCTTCAGCAGCATCCTTATGCTCGACTATTTTTAAAACATTGCCTTTGTCATCTTTAATAATGCGACCATAAGCATGAGGTGGTGGTGGAATGGTTGTCAGCACCGAAACAACAGCTTTTGACACAATATGATTATCCACAAGTGATCTAATAGTTGTGGATTTGAGAAGCGGCACATCGCCGCAAAGAATTACGGTAAGCCCTTTGTAACCGGCAAGTACTTCTTTGGCCTGCAATACAGCATGCCCTGTTCCCAACTGTGGTTTCTGCTCAACAAAAACACAGCCGTTATCAGCAAACTCTTTCCGCACTTCATCTGCCTGATGACCAATAACCGCTACTATTTTTTCTGCTCCGGCTTTTTGGGCAGTCTCCAGAGAATAATCCAAAAGACGCTTACCGTTCAGGAAATGCAGAACTTTAGCCAAATCCGATTTCATGCGGGTGCCCTTCCCCGCCGCCAGAATTACCGCGCAAAATTTCTTTTCGTTCACGTTACAAACCTTTCTACTTCCATAGTCATTGCGGCGATTGAGACTGTGTCGTAATTATTTTAAATACAGTATCCATACGTTCTTTGACAAGAGAATATTAGAAAAGAATACAAATCAAGAGAAAGTTTTTTGTATCGCTATGCTGATATGTATGATAGAGTATCAATAAAGGAGAAACAATATGGCCTATCGATACGGCGACCGGTACCAGATGAATTTGCTTCCTCAGAGCATAGAAGAATATGTAAGCGGGGACAATCCCGTTCGAGCATACAATGCTTTTGTTGAAGCTTTGGATTTTCGGCAACTTGGGATTGAGATAAATCCTGACAAAATTGGAAATCCTGAATACGATCCCCTAAGCATGTTCAAGTTGCTTGTTTATGGATACTCGTATGGTGTAAAGAGTTCACGAAAACTGGAGCGGGAATGCCACCATAATATGGCTTTTATCTGGCTGATGGGCGGATTGAAGCCGGATCATAAAACGATAGCGGAGTTTCGGCGTCACAATAAGAAAGCTTTGAAGAAGGTTTTGCGCCAAAGCGCCCGAATGTGCATCAAGTTGGACTT
>MAEO01000023.1 GCA_001683985.1 Smithella sp. M82 | reverse complement strand
GAGGATAAACAAGGTCTTTGTGAAGATCACGCAGGGATAAAGAGATGGAAAAAAGGCGCAGCAACCCCTGACGGGCAGAAAGGGTAAGCTTCGCCACATGGATTTTCAGTCATTTGTTTTCAGTTTCGCTCCACTTGCCTTGAGTTTTTCAATATGCCGAATCAATTCTTCATCGCTGGCCCATCCCATAAAGTGGAAGGATATCATTTCGAATGTTGCTTTTGTGGGTTTTCGACCCATCCAAATCGTAATGAGCATGCTTGCGATAAGCGCGCAATAAACCTGTATGGTCAGGCCGTTTTCGGAAAGATTGTTGATCGTAACCAGATTTGACCCCCCTGATCGGCGTTTAAAATTGACCCCCCTTTGGCGTTAGATTTTACCGATGGCCGCAGTTATCAACAGCCATCCTTCCGCCATGCTCTGCAGGGGCTGCTCCAGGATGGCTGTTGATAGCTGCTCTGTTGCCGATCCCTTGGAAAACCCCTTTCCCAAATCATTTTTCTTTGCCGTTGCCTGAATAAGTTCCATTTTCAGCGCTGAATGCATTTTTTATGCGTTCATTTTACCTTTTTTCAGTTTATCCTTCAA
>MAEO01000003.1 GCA_001683985.1 Smithella sp. M82 | reverse complement strand
GGGGATTGAGGGGGATTTGATGAGGATAGTTTTAAATAACAATATAAACAATGACTTAGAGGTGCATTTTCGAGTGAAATACGTAGTATTGCTCGGCGATGGCATGGCCGATTATCCGACAGATAAACTAAATGGAAAGACTCCATTGCAATGTGCCTTCATTCCTTTTATGGACCAGATTGCGGCGGAAGGCACACTGGGGCGTGTGGATACAATTCCTAAAGGAATGAATCCGGGAAGCGACGTAGCCACATTAAGCGTGCTGGGGTATGATCCTGTTGAAAACTATACCGGCCGTGGACCATTGGAAGCGGCCAGCATGGGAATAAATCTAGAACCCAATGACATGGTTTATCGCTGCAATCTTGTAACAATAGGAGATAAGGATTCACCAGCCGCTTTTATGGATGATTTTACCGCCGGCCATATTTCCACTGAAGAAGCGCGGGAAATAATTCTTGATATAAACAAAGAACTTGGGTTGCCTCCGTATCAGTTTTTCCCTGGTGTCGGTTATCGCCATTTGTTTGTCTGGCGCAACTCTCCCGACGCACCGGAAACAACCGCTCCTCATGATATAACAGGCAAAGGAATTGCCGAATATCTTCCGCGCGGCAATTCCTTTGAGGAAATAAATTTGATTACGCGACGTGCGGGTGAAATTTTGTTGAATCATCCCGTTAATGCGAAAAGAAAAAATGCCGGGAAAAAACAGGCTAATTCCATCTGGCTTTGGGGACAGGGCAGAAAACCGCAAATGATTCCTCTGACTCAAAAATATTCTCTGTCCGGTGGAATGATTTCCGCAGTTGATTTGCTTAAAGGAATAGGCATTATTGCCGGATTAAAAGTATTTAATGTAGAAGGTGCGACAGGCTACATTGATACTAATTATGAAGGCAAGGCTAAAATGGCTCTGGACATTTTGAATTTTATGGATTTCGTTTTTGTGCATCTGGAAGCTCCTGATGAAATGGGACATGAAGGAAATGCTGCCGGTAAAATTAGGGCTATCGAACTTTTTGATGAAAAAATAGTGGGACCTGTCTTAAATAAAATAGGATCGTACGGTGATTACAGGATTATTGTTTTAAGTGATCATCCCACTCCGCTGGATGTAAAAACACATGTCGGAGATCCGAGCCCTTTCGCTGTTTTGTCTTCAATTAAAGAAGAAAACAAGGCATCAGGATTGCCTTTTAATGAGATAACCGCAAAAGAAAGTTCCATATTAATTTCCCCGGGTCATTTGTTAATGGAAAAGTTTATTAGCGATTGGAGATCTTTTGTCAGTCAGTAACATAACCAAAGTAAGAGTGCTTTACGCAGATACCGACGCTATGGGTGTGGTTTATCATTCGAACTATATAAAATGGTTTGAACTCGGACGGAATGAATTAATGCGTCAGTTGGGTGTTCCTTATACGGAACTTTGCAGCGTTGGTCTGAATCTTCCGCTGATAAAAGTAAGCTGTGAATACCTGAAATTTGCGACATACGACCAGCTTTTGATTATCGAGACTGAATTTGATTACATTAAAAGAGCAACTATAAGATACAATTCCAGAATATGGAATGAAAATAAAGAAAATCTGATTGCGGAAGGATACACTATTCACGCCTGCACAAATAATGAAGGCAAAATTCGCAGGATACCTAAGCTGCTTCTGGAATTGATAAATAAATATAACATTAAAGGGGAATAATATGGCGGTAAAACTATCCAAGAAAGAATTGAAACAACCTGATGCTTTCCAGTCTGCCATGGAAGTAATAATGAATTATATTGCTGAAAATAAAATCCGCTTCTATGCCATCGTAACAGCGGTCATTTTATCGGCGGTTATTACTTTCGGCATTTATATGTACTGGAGTTATTATCAGTCATCTGCCCTGGATATGTACGCTAAAGCCAGAAGTGATCTGGCGAGAAATATTGGAAATCCGGATGCTGCCCAAATAAACATTAAAATATTCCAGGAACTGATTGCGAAATATCCACACAGCTGGAGCGCGCGAATGTCGCATTATCATCTGGGCAATCTTTACTACAGCATAGGTGAAGTAGATAATGCGATTACAGAATATAAGAAATTTGTGTCTTCGTCCAGATCGGACAAAGCAGGAGTAAAGTTTTTAGCCCTGACTTCACTGGGATATTGCTATGAAGCAAGAAAAGATTATCAGGTTGCTCTCGAATATTACAAAAAAGCGCAAAAGAGCGACAGTGTCGGATTTGAATCAATCGGTTTTCGTAACATTGCACGCGCATATGAAGCATTAAACGACAAAAAGAACGCTTTGGAAAATTATAAAAAAGCTTTACAAAAAACCAACGATCCTTTCATGACGGTTTTCATCAAGCGAAAGATATCTTTCCTAAGCTGATCATAAAATTGTAGTCACGGATTTAATTTAAAGAAAAAAAGGTTAAAATTTATGGCAGAAGATTATTATCAGGTTCTGGGTGTAGACAAAAAGGCATCAGCGGACGATATAAAAAAGGCATACCGAAAACTTGCTTTAAAATGGCATCCTGATAGAAATCCAAACAATAAAGCGGCGGAAGAAAAATTCAAAAAAATAAGTGAAGCATATGCCGTTTTGAGCGATACTGAAAAACGTCAGCAATACGATCAATTCGGGTCGGCTGATCAGTTCCGTCAGCAGTATTCACAGGAAGACATTTTCCGCAACTTCGACCTCGATGAAATTTTACGCAGTTTTGGATTCGGGGGAGGGGGGAGAACAACTTTCCGAACAACCAGAAGAGGTGGCGCTGCCCGCAATGATTATGACGATCCGTTTGCCGGCTTATTCGGTGGCGGCGGTATGGGCGGCCGGCAGCAGTACGCTAATATACCTCAAAAAGGGCAGGATGCGGAATATAATTTATCCATTACTTTGGAAGAGTCGGTATTTGGCGCCGATAAAAAGATTTCTTTCCAACTGGAAAATCGCATCGAAGATATTAATGTAAAAATACCTGCAGGAATAAGCAGCGGTAAAAAACTGAGACTGCCCGGTAAAGGATTATCCGGTTATAACGGAGGTCCCAACGGCGATTTATACCTTAATATAAATGTATTGCCCCATCCCATTTATGCCCGCGACGGCAATGACTTGTATATTGAAAAAACAATCAAATTTACTCAGGCAGTACTGGGAACATTCGTTGATGTGACCACGCTGGACGGTTCTGTGAAGAGATTAAAAATAAGTCCCGGTACACAGAACAATACCAAGATTAGGATGAAAGGTTATGGCGTACCCGGATTAAAAGGTGCTCCCAAAGGAGACCTCTACGTCAAAATCAACGTAGAGGTTCCCCAAAAGTTATCTGATCGTCAGATGAAACTTGTTCAGCAACTGGCTGACGAGGGAATATAGTTCATATTTTTATATCTATCTCCCAACTCCGGAAGAAGCGTGGCACGATTTATACATTCCTGATTTCCTAACCTGATTTTGAGAAGGTGATCCATTGGGGAATGGGTGCGCCATACAATATCCAGTCGCCATTTTCACCCGTCATTATATTAGAATTTGTGTTACGTCTTATAAGATATGTTATGTAAACATAACATGGAACACAATAATATTTTTCTGTAACAAGAGCACTCTTTTTTATTTTTGAAATTCGGTGAAGTTCCGGAACCGAATCGGGACAGAAGGGATGAAGCAGATCGAATCCTTCTTTCTTATGCCCCGTTTTTTGGTATTAAACCATTATTATTATGATTTTTCTAAACAAATTGCACATCCCCTATTGTTCCTATGTCATTTCCGGCAATAATGATTATTCCTGTAACTCCGGGAATTTTAATTCCGAAATCAAGAGATCTTCTGATATCGTTTTTGCTTTTAATTTTGTTACCTATAGCAGAGGCAGCAGAATCGGCCAGTGTCGCCGATTTGGAAATGACGCATACAGCATCGGCTTTGCCAAAGCTCAAAGACGGACCGACCGTGGCGGATGATGTGCAGACTCCCAGAGGAGTTTTCTCCGGTTTTATAAGAAAATTTATTTTATAACTTAATGGGGATTCTCCAGCGTAAACGGATACGGTCAGTTCAATTTTCGATTTTAAAAAAATATCCCCACCGTTTTCAATAATGACGTTTTTAGTATACGACAGAAGATCGTTTCCCACAAATTCGGACACTGCACCGGCAACAGAGGCCATGGGACCTACCATGCAGATTTTTGATTTAGAAAGCATATCCCGTACTATCGGCGGCGCTAAATTGTCCTCAGGAAGAGGCACAAGTGAAGTACGAAATTCAGGGTGAATTTTAATATAGGTTTCCAGAAAATGACGATGCTTGCTCAACGATTCCAAGGCTTCATTTTTAAGATTGACATCAGAACTTATAAACAGGTCGCTTTCAGCAATTTTTACATTAAATGAAATAAAATTATCTTTATTTATTAATGATCTGTATGTCCTTTCTTCATGTTTCATATTATATAATAAAGATAACTCCTTTTTATGAATAAATTGTAGCACCCTCCCCTAAAATACTATCTGCTTCTTTCTTCAATTTATCATTGATATCTAAACGAAAATCATCACCAAGGTAAACAATTGTTTCACTTTTTCCATTAAGAATGTGCATATAACTATCGTATTTACCATGATATTTCTTCATGGAAGAAATAAGCGAGGAAAGGTTGTCTGCTGAAATCTTGCTAGCATCAACTATAAATCGAACTTGTTTAAAGGGATTCTCTAAAGCTTTACTTAAAGAATTTACTTCCAGAGCTATTATTTTTGGTGTTTCTTCTGAACCTACAACATCAATGGTTCCCTTGATAACTATGGGTTCCTCTTCATGCAGGAGAGAATAATATTTTTTATATAATTCGGCAAAAAATATAATATTTATTGAACCTTGCAAATCTTCCAGCGTGACGTAACACATTACATCTTTTCTTTTGGTTGTTTTTTCACTGATACCACTTACCACTCCGGCAACAGTTACAGTATCTTTATCATTTTTGGTGTTTAAATTACCGGAATCGGCGTTTGTAACATATTTCAATCTATCGGCAAAACGAAGCAACGGATGCCCGGTAATATAGAAACCCAGAGATTCCCTTTCAGCAGACAAAAGCTTCTTGTGATCCCACTCCGGTACGTCGTCCGGTATTTCATAAGAGTTCATACCATTATTTTCAAACAAGCCGGCATTTAATTGATCAAAAAAGCTGGATTGGTTGCTTTCTCTTTCTCTTTGATTACGCTGAGCCTCTTCCATGGCTTCTTCATAATGTTGCATGAGCTGATGGCGTTTGTATCCCAAAGAATCGAACGCACCGCATTTAATCAGGCTTTCAATTACCCGCTTATTTACTTTGCGCAAATCTACACGAGTCAGGAAATCCATAAAGGATGTAAATTTCCCTTCTTTACGGACTGAAATTATCGAATCCACCGCAGATAGGCCAACATTTTTTATCGCTGCCATTCCAAAACGGATATTTTCTCCTGAAATGGCGAAATCTCTCTGTGATTCATTTAAATCCGGCGGCAGAATATTGATACCTAATTCCTTGCAGGCACTCATATACTTTATTATTTTATCGCGGTTGTCTTTTTCACTGGTGAGCAGTGCGGCCATGAATGCTGCAGGATAATGAGCTTTGAGATAGGCCGTCTGATACGCAATTATAGCGTATGACGTGCTATGAGATTTGTTAAAGCCGTATTCGGCAAATGTTTCCATTTGCTCCCAGATAGTCCTGGCTTTGTTTTCATTGATTTTATGTTTTTTAGCGCCTTCCAGAAATTTCGGTTTTTCCTTGTCCATATCCACGGCTTTTTTCTTGCTCATAACTTTGCGTAGTGTATCCGCTTCGGACATACTGTAACCGCCGATAATGCTGGCAATCTGCATAACCTGTTCCTGATAAAGGATTATACCGTAAGTTTCTTTCAGGATAGCTTCCAGTTGAGGAAGCTCATAGGTTATCTTTGTTTTACCCTGTTTGCGGGCGGTAAATTCCGGTAGCATTTTCATCGGACCGGGCCGGTAAAGAGCAATGAGAGCAATTATATCTTCGATACGATCCGGCTTTAAATTAATAGTCAGATCTTTCATGCCGGAACTTTCCAGTTGGAAAATCCCGTCTGTTTCGCCTTTCCCGAGGAGATCGTATGTTTTTTTATCATCCAGAGGCAAATTATCGATGTCTATTTCTATTCCCTTTGATTCTTTGATAAAGTTTAGGGTATTTTTAATGACTGTTAGTGTTTTAAGACCCAGAAAATCGAATTTGGTTAAACCTACAGCCTGGATATCATTCATTGTGTACTGAGAAACAACATCGCCTTTGGGAGAACAAAGCGGAACTCTTTCGACAAGAGGCACGTCCGAAATTACCACCCCTGCCGCGTGAGTCGAGGCATGACGGTTAATTCCTTCCAGAATGCGGGACAGGGACAGGAGTTTCGCTATTTGCGGATTATTTTTTTCCTCCTGCGTCAGACGTGGTTCAATCTTGATTGCTTCGTTTAAGGTTATATTCAATGTGTTGGGAATAAGTTTGGCGATTCTGTCGGCTTCGCTGTAAGGTATATCAAGTGCACGTCCCACATCGCGAACAACGGCCTTGGCCTGCATTTTACCGAAGGTAATGATTTGAGATACTTTATCTTTACCGTATTTTTCAGTCACGTATTTAATAATTTCGTCTCTGCCCTCCTGACAAAAATCAATATCAATATCCGGCATTGTAATACGGTCGGGATTAAGAAACCGTTCGAAAAACAGATTATAGCGTATGGGATCAATATTGGTAATTCTAATCGCGTAAGCCACAAGACTTCCGGGAGCTGAACCGCGTCCCGGTCCTACGGGAATATTATTGTGTTTGGCATGCTTGACGAAATCGGAAACTATTAAAAAATAACCGGCAAATCCCATTTTTTTTATTATTTCCAGTTCTTCACATAGCCGTTTTTCATATTTTTCTTTAATGGCTTCTTCATTGCCTTTATGGTCTTTCAATATAAACGGAAAAAGTTTTTCCAACCCTTCCCTCGCCTTTCTTTCCAAATAATCATTAAGAGATTCTTCCTGATTCTTAACTTCGAATTTAGGCAGATAAAAATTACCGAATTCCAAAGAGAGATTACATTTTTCGGCTATATTGACAGTGTTGGATAATGCTTCCGGTGTCAGGGAAAAAAGCTGATGCATTTCTTCGGGAGAGCGAAAATAAAATTGATCCGTGCTCAAGCTCATCCGATCCGCGTCTTTAATTGTTTTGCCTGTCTGAATGCACAACAAAACATCATGCGCCTCGGCATGTTCGCGTTCCAGGTAATGACAGTCATTGGTTGCGACAAGCGGAATGGATAGTTCATTGCTGATTTCGATTAATCCGGCATTAGCAATTTTTTGTTCGGGTATTCCGTTCTCCATCAGTTCCAGATAGAAATTACCTTCACCGAAGATTTCTTTATACTGAATAGCGGCTTTCTTTGCCCCTTCGATATTGCCCTGCATAATCAGTTCGGCAATTTCTCCGTGCAGACAGGCGCTGGAAGCGATAAGTCCTTCGTGACATTCTTTCAGCAAATCTTTATCCACGCGAGGTCGATAATAAAAACCTTTTAGATAGCCGGTTGTGGTGAGCTTCATCAGATTTTTGTAACCCTGCATGTTTTTAACCAGAACGATTAAATGTTTTGCGGTTTCACCGGCAGCTCTGTCTGTGAGTTTGTGGGGAGCAACATATAATTCACACCCGATTATCGGTTTAATGCCGTGTTTGTATGCCTGCTGATAGAAATCAATTGCTCCGAACATATTACCGTGATCGGTAATGGCTATTGCCGGCATTTTATATTCACGTGCTTTTTTGAAAAGGTCTTCCAGCCGGATCATTCCGTCGAGAAGACTATAGTGAGTATGGAGATGAAGATGGACAAAGTCAGAGTGTTTCATAATTACAATAATATTTACAAATCAAAGCCGCTGCCTTTTCCGGTAGCATTGTCGGCTTCTTTGACGTATTGGTCTACGCCTCGTTACCTCTCCTTGCCGCAGCGTTATTATCTTTGATTTAGAAAGGTTTCCTCAACAGCAAGAAATTTTATAATAGATTTTCTAATCCAGCCAGTAATTAGGCGCTTCTTTAGTAATAATTACATCATGGACATGACTTTCTCTCAAACCGGCCTGTGTAATGCGAACGAAACGGGCTTTTTCGATCATTTCTGAAATAGTTTTACAGCCGACATATCCCATACCGGCTTTGAGTCCGCCGATAAGTTGGAGAATACTGGCGGAAAGTGATCCTCGGAAAGGCACCCTTCCTTCGATTCCTTCAGGAACCATTTTCAAAGGAGCTTCCACATCATCAAGATAATAGCGGTCACGGCTGCCCATTTTCATTGCTTCGAGCGATCCCATTCCGCGATAGACTTTATAGCTGCGTCCCTGAAATAAAATTGTTTCTCCTGGACTTTCTTCAGTTCCGGCAAATAAACCTCCGATCATGACACAATTGGCGCCGGCGCCGATTGCTTTAACAATATCACCGGAATATTTTATGCCGCCGTCTGCAATAACGGGAATGCCTTTCTTGGAAGCTACTTTATATGTGTCTCGGATTGCCGACATTTGGGCTACCCCAACTCCAGCAATGACGCGCGTTGTACAAATAGAGCCGGGACCGACACCTACTTTGACAGCATCAACGCCGGCGTCAATAAGGGCATTGGCACCTTCTGCTGTCGCGACGTTTCCGGCAATTAATTCGCATTGGGGGAAATTCGATTTTGTTGATTTAATGGCATTAATAACTCCCGCGGAATGACCATGCGAAGTATCAATAGCGATTACATCAACACCGGCTGCTAAAAGCGCTTCAACTCTTGCTTCTCTGTCAATAATTCCTACTGCCGCTCCGACACGCAACCTTCCTAAAGAATCTTTGCATGCATTGGGATAACGCCGTATTTTTTCGATATCCTTAATCGTGATGAGTCCTTTTAATCTGTACTCATCATCGACTACCAGTAATTTTTCTATTCTGTGTTGATGGAGAAGTTTTTTTGATTCTTCCAGGGTAATATTTGATGATACAGTAATTAGATTTTTTTTGGTCATTACATTTTCTACAGGCTGCTCCAGATTTTCTTCAAACCGTAAATCCCTATTGGTAAGGATTCCAACAAGTTTGCCATTTTTGACAACAGGCACGCCGGAAATGGAGTAATGATTCATAAGTTTCAAAGCATCGCTGACTTTACGCTCCGGTTCGATAGTGATGGGGTCGACAATCATACCACTTTCCGATTTTTTTACCTTGTCTACTTCAATTGCCTGTTGCTCTATGCTCATGTTGCGATGAATTATGCCGATGCCGCCCTCCTGAGCCATACATATTGCCGTGCGCGACTCTGTTACCGTGTCCATTGCTGCGGAAATGATGGGAATATTTAAAGAAATATTTTTCGTTAATAACGTAGATGTATTTACATCCCGTGGTAATACATTAGAAGCTGCCGGAACAAGCAGAAGATCATCAAAAGTTAAAGATTCTTTTACTGTGTCATCAAGCATTTTCCTCTCCATTATATTTAAGAAGCTTGATTATTGCGTATAAAATATTTTTCACCATTTATTTTAATAAAAAACTCGGCATCATTTTCAGATTGTTCGATAAATTCAGCAAGCTGATAATAACTCTTGCGCGAAAACCGGGCAGTGAATTTTCCTTCTTTGACCTGGCAGTAAAGAACGTTTTCCCTGCCAATATACAAAGAATTCATTTCCAGTTTTTCGCAGCGCCCATCGTTTAACAAAATTTCAATCTGTTCTTGGCAGTCGTAGGGATTTTTCGTTTTATAAACGGCTTCAACAACAAAGACGGTATCTTCAACATCAAGATAACATCGCTCATTTCCCAATTCTATTAAATAGTTGCCGCAATCGTCAATTTTGAGATGTTGAAAAAAAATGCTCAATATCTCTTTGCGAAACATGTGAGCACCTTTATAATACCAGAATCCATTTTTGTCTATTTTTATTTCATAATTTTCCATTTTTTAAAAATTTTTCCTACTGTCAAGTAATATGGTTACAGGACCGTTGTTGATGAGTTCAATTTTCATCATTTCCTGGAATTTTCCTGTTGATACATGATTTATTTTTTCTTTTGCCTTATCGACAAAATATTCGTAAAGTTTGTTCGCAATTTTTGGTTCTTCCGCTGCGGTAAAAGAAGGCCTCCTTCCTTTTGTGCAATTACCCAGTAAAGTAAATTGCGATACAACCATCATGGAACCATTGACATCCAGGAGAGACAGATTCATTTTGTCGTGTTCATCTTCGAATATACGTAGATTTATTGACTTTTCCAGAACATAATCGGCATCTTTTTCCGAATCTCCTACTTCAACCCCCAAAAAAACAAGAATTCCTTGATTTATCGAAGAAAATTCTTGATGATTGATTCTGACGCCGGCATGGTCAACTCTCTGGATAACTGCGCGCATTAAAAAATCCATTAAAAATTTGAATATATTTAGCAATAAATTGATTCAGGTTCAAGTCATTTCTATTTTTCTTGACAGCTGCTGTTTTTGCTGTTATGACACGCCGGTTTTTGGTCAATGGCGCTTGTGGAAATTTCTTTTTCTTTTCTTTTTTCCGGCAACGTCTAAAAAATCATAAGTTAATTATATAAAAGGAGGTAATTCAGATGCTTTGTCAAACTGTTAAGGCGGGATTCGAGTGCGCTTTTATGAGCAAGAAAGGATGCAGTTTCTTTAACGGTAGTTGCCAGAAAATAATCGACAAATGCGAAGGCTGCGGAAAAATTATGGAATATGAATCAGGAAAATACTGCAAAGTCTATCCTGATCCATCCAGCAAATGGCAAAACGGCAGATGTCCGACTGCAACGCATATTAAACTGGAAATTCAGGAAACGCAAAAAATAAATCCACTCAAAGCTTCGAAGAGATCAAGTAAAAAAGCTTAGAAACTTTGATTTTCTATAAGAAAAAAACCGGCAATTTATATTGCCGGTTTTTTTTAGCTGATTATAGCTTTTATCTTCTGTAATTCTTTTTTAATCTGGTCTAGCTTCTGTTTCTCGGAAAATTTGGGTTTCGTTTCCGTAATCCCACGCATTTTATGGAGCTGCTTTTTAGCGCCATCAATGGTAAATCGCTGCGTGTACAGAAGATCTTTGATTGTCAGTAATTCCTGTACATCCTTTTTTCTGTATAAACGTTGAGCAGTTTTTGTCCGCACAGGACTAATCGTTTTGAATTCCGTTTCCCAATATCTGATAACGTATGTTTCGACATTGAGAATTTTGCTTACTTCTCCTATGCGGAAATATGCCTTTTCGGGAATTATTGTTTCCATAAAGTTCCTTATACCCTTACGGCTAATTCACCGGACACTTAATAATTATTATTGAAATTGTCAGTTAAGAGCCTTGCGTAATACCTGCGATGATTTAAAAGTCAACACTCTCCTTGCAGTGATAGATATTTCCTGGCCGGTCTGCGGATTACGGCCACGTCGTGCTCTTTTTTCCTTGACTACAAAGTTACCGAATCCGGAAATTTTTACCATTTCGCCTTGCGAAAGAGAGTCTTTAATAATGTCAAAAACAGCTTCAACGATATCTGCCGAATCCTTCTTGGGAAAACCGAGTTTCTCATAAACATTTTGAATAATATCTATCTTCGTCATATCTTTACCTCCATTTTAACGTTATCAATTGTGTTACGTTCTTATTTTTGCACCCGTCAAATTAACGGTATTCCGCACAATTCTATCGTGGACGGCATTTGTTTCTAGATCAGTTAGCGTTCTATCCGGAGCGCGATAGAAAAAACGCAAGCCCAGACTTTTCCCCTCTGCAATTCCTTTGCCCTTGTATACATCAAATATGATAACTTTTTCAAGTAAATCTTCTTTTTGATCCAAAACAATATTGATCATTTGATCTGCTTCCATTGCGTCGGGAATAACAAACGCGACATCACGCGTTACAGCAGGAAATTTTGATATTTCCCTGTAAGATATTTTTTTCTTCTGATAAACTCTTTCCAGTATATCCAAATTAATTTCAAATATATAGAGATTATTCTTAAAATCAATCTTTTCCAAAACATCAGGATGTACTTCGCCTAAGAAACCTATTTTTTTGTCATTCAAATAGATTCCGCAGGATTTTCCGGGGTGCAAGAACGGTTCAATTGACGAAGAAATATAACGGCAATTATTTATTTTTAAATCAAATAAGATGTTTTCCAGAGAACCTTTCAAAAGGTAAAAATCAACAGTCTTTCCGGAACACCAGAATTCATCGGTAATTTCCCCGGTTAAAAGCCCTGCAACCATATTTTTTTCTTCAGGCAATTCATCCTTTGATGAATTTATAAAAACACGCCCTATCTCAAACAACTTTAAATTAAAAGAGCCGTTATCAGCATTCTTTTTTGCTGTTTCCAACAATCCGCAAATCATTGTTGTTCGCATGGCAGAAAGATCCTCGCCCAGGGGATTTTTTATCATTACCGTTTTGCGTCTTTCGTCATTTTCCGGCAAAGACAATATATCAGCGGCTTGTGGAGTTCCGAAGCTGTAATTGACGATTTCAGTATATCCACTACCAGTCAGCAGTTGTCGTATTCTTTCTTCCATATCTAAACGGGGAGTAAGTTCCATTTCCTTCACATCAACGACTGGAAGTGTTACAGGGACATGATCATAACCATAAAGCCTGATCACTTCTTCAATTAAATCTATTTCACGAGATATATCAACCCTGCACGAAGGCGGTGTAACGAGATATGTACCCTTCCCTTTCTGCTTCAAAACCATGCCTATACTGCGCAGTATTCCTGTTACATCTTTTGCTTTTATTTGAGTTCCGATGATTTGACGAATTCTGTCTAATCGCAGCGGAATATCTTTAGTTAGCGGAATTTTTTTTGGGTATTCATCAATATAATTTTTACAAATCGTACCACCTGAAATTTCGGAAATTAACTGAGCAGCGCGATTTAGAGCCCTGACAACTCCTTCCGGATCGATGCCCCTTTCAAAGCGAAACGCGGCATCCGTCGGCATAGCCAGCTTTCTTGCCGATCGGCGTATAGACGAAGGGTTAAAATAAGCACTTTCCAAAAGCACGACTTGCGTATCTTCCTTAACTTCGGAATTCAGGCCACCCATAATTCCACCTATGGCCACCGGCTTTACGCCATCACAAATCAGTAAAGTATCCGCGGGAAGTATACGGCTCTTTCCGTCAAGAGAAATGAATTCTTCGTTTTCTCTTGACTTACGGACTATGATTTTTTCTTCCTCCAGGAAACGAAAATCGAACGCATGCAAGGGCTGCCCCATCTCCAGCATGACGAAATTAGTTACATCAACAATATTGTTTATGGCGCGCATTCCCACTGCTTCCAACCTGGTCTTCATCCAGACCGGCGAAGAACCTACTTTAATGCTTTTGACCATTCTGGCAGTGTAACGCGGACAAAAATCTGAATCAATTATTTTTACCGAAGCCAGAGAGTTGATGTCTTCATTCGATTCTTTAATTTTAACGGTTGGAAATTTTATTTTTTTACCGGTAATGGCGGCTACTTCTCTGGCTATGCCGATTATGCTCAAACAATCAGAGCGGTTGGGAGTTATATTTATATCCAAGACAGTATCTTCAATGTTTAAAGCTTTTTCCAGCGGCAAACCAAGCGGCAAATCGGCGGGCAGATGCATAATTCCCGATTCATCATCACCTATTTCCAGTTCCGCTTCGGAACATAACATGCCATCAGATTTCTCTCCGCGTAAAAGAGACGACTTGATGGTATATCCTCCGGGAATTACAGCACCAACTTTGGCCAGAGGAACGATATCACCCATTGAGATATTTTTTGCTCCGCAAACTACCGGATAGCTTTGATTGCCATCACTGACAACACACAGAGAGAGGCGATCTGCGGAAGGATGCGGTTTTACGGATAAGATTTTTGCAACAACAACGCCGCTGAATTGCGGACGGATAGTTTTTATATCTTCCACTTCCAGACCGGACATTGTCAACCGGTGAGCAAGTTCTTCCGGTGTTAATTCTATATCAACATAATCTTTAAGCCATTTGAGACTGACCAGCATAAAGAAAATTATCTCCTAAAATTGTTTGAGGAATCGGATGTCGTTTTCGAAAAATAGTCTGATATCGGAAATGCCGTATTTTAACATGGCGATGCGTTCCAGCCCCAGACCGAAGGCGAAACCGGTATACTCTTCAGAGTCGTAGTTGACATTCTGGAAAACGGCTGGATCAACCATACCGGAGCCCAATATTTCCAACCAACCGCTTTGTTTACAGACACGGCAACCTTTTCCACCACACATTACACATCGAATATCCACTTCAGCCGATGGTTCCGTAAAAGGGAAAAAGCTGGGACGAAAACGTAAAGTGGTTGTTTCTCCAAAAATTTTTCTAAGAAAAGCTGTTAAAATTCCTTTAAGGTCTCCGAAACTGATCCCCTTATCTACCAGCAAACCTTCTATTTGATGAAACATCGGCGTATGTGACACATCGGAATCGCGCCGGTAAACTTTTCCAGGCGACAAAATTCGCAAAGGCGGTCTTACTTTTTCCATTATCCTGATCTGGACCGGCGAAGTATGTGTGCGCAAGACAACATTATCCGAAATGTAAAAAGTATCCTGCATGTCACGAGCGGGATGATCATGGGGAATGTTTAAGGCTTCAAAATTGTAATAATCAAGTTCAATTTCAGGACCCTCAACCACTGAAAAACCGAAGGATACAAAGATAGAACAAATCTCTCTTCTTATTTGAATTACCGGATGAATACGGCCACATTTTATTGCGTTACCCGGCAAAGTAACATCTATCTTTTCCTTTAGCAGGACATCTTCTTTGTTCCGGATTGCCTGTTGTTGAAGCGCCTCTTCAATCTTGGCATTGAGCAGGTTTTTTAACTCATTGCTGAGTTTTCCCAATAAAGGTTTTTCCACATCGGGAACTTGAGAAATATTTCTCAAGAGACCGGTTAAAAGTCCTTTACGACCAAGATATTTTGTTCTGATATTGGAAAAATGCTCTTCGGTTTCAGCCGTTTGTAATTCGGCAAGGGCATTTATCTCCAGCTGTTTAAGCTCATTAATCATGCCGCTTAATTGCCTTTAGCCATTGTCACAACCTGGGCAAAACCCTTCGGATCATTTACAGCAAGTTCTGCCAGTATTTTGCGGTCCAAACCCATACCGGCTTTCTTCATGCCGTCAATCAACCGGCTATAGGATATATTGTGTTCACCGGCAGCCGCATTTATACGTGCAATCCATAATTGGCGAAATTCTCTTTTTCTCGCCCGACGATCACGAGTTGCGTATTTCATTGCCTTGTCCACGGCTTCAGTCGCTGTTCTCAGCAGACGGCTGCGAGCGCCGAAAAAACCTTTGGCCAGCTTTAACACCTTTCTTCTTTTCTTGCGAGCATTAACGCTCCTCTTTACTCTAGACATTTTTCTTTTCCTCTGAAAATACACATCTAAGTCATTGTTTATATTGTTATTTAAAAACTATCCTCATCAAATCCCCCTCCATCCCCCTTTTCTAAAGGGGGAAGTTCCCCTCTTGGGCAAAGAGGGGTTAGGAGAGATTTTCATGCTCCTTTGTGACGGATACCGTCATATAGGTTTCTCCTAACTCTGATAACAAATGTAAATTCCCTGATCTATAGATAAGGAATAAGCCTCTTGATAGCTTTTTCATTAGCATGATCAACTAATGTTGATTTCCTTAAAGTTCTTTTTCTTTTCGTAGTTTTTTTTGTGAGAATGTGGCTGGCAAAAGCCTTACTGCGCTTAACTTTACCTTTGGCGGTAAGAGAAAAACGTTTAGCCGCTCCTCTGTGCGTTTTTAATTTTGGCATGCAATCACCTCTGTTGTCCTTATTGTTTTTTTGGTGAAACTATCATCACCATATTGCGTCCTTCCAGCCTTGGTTCTTGATCTATAATACCTTCATTTATCAATTCAAACTTTATTCTTTCCATCAGATTCCTGCCAATATCGGTAAAAGCGATTTCCCGTCCTCTGAACATCATGGAAATTTTAACTTTGTCATGATTTTTCAAAAACTTTTTAATATGTTTAAGCTTAACCTGTATATCATGTTCTTCCGTTTTAGGTTTTAATTTAATCTCCTTAATTTGAATTATTGTCTGGCTCTTTTTGGCATCGTGGAGTTTTTTACTTTGTTTGTAACGATATTTGCCATAATCCATTATTTTACAGACCGGAGGGTCTGTAGTTGATACTTCTACTAAATCCAGCCCGACACTTTCTGCACTGGCAAGGGCTTCTTCCAACGAAACCACACCCAGTTGCTTTCCTTCCTCGCTGATAACCCGAACTGTGACCGACTTTATTTCTCTATTAACTCTTAAATCCTTAACTATATGTCACCTCCTGAAAATATAACCTAAAATAAATCTATTGTTTTTTTTCACATATTTCATGCAATAAAGCAATAAATTCATCAACAGGCAATGTACCAAGATTTTTACCGTCACGTGTTCGTGGAGCTACCGACCTTGCGTCTACCTCTTTGTCCCCGATTACAAGCATATATGGTATTTTTTGCATCTGCGCCTGACGAATTTTATAACCTAATTTTTCATTATCAAAATACTTTTCGCAACGGATATCAGCCTGAATCATTTTTTCATAAACTGTTTCGGCATAAGGTATATGTTTATCTGTTACTGTCAATAAGATACACTGAGTGGGAGATAGCCAGACCGGAAAAGCGCCGGCGTAATGTTCAATCAGCACTCCCATGAAGCGTTCAATTGCTCCCAGAATAACTCTGTGCAACATAACCGGACGATGTTTTTCCCCGTCCGCACCGATATAACTCAAATCAAATCTTTCCGGCAATGTAAAATCGCATTGAATTGTTGCGCATTGCCATTTTCTTTTTAAAGCGTCTTTCAATTTAAAATCAATTTTTGGTCCATAGAAAGCTCCGTCACCCTCGTTTACTTCATAAACGATGTTGTTATCTTTAAGAGCATTTTCCAGAGCAGTGGTGGCCAGATTCCAATCTTCGTCAGAACCGATTGATTTTTCCGGCCTGGTGCTTAATTCCACTTCATACTCAAATCCAAAGATGCCCATGGCGTAACTGACAAAATCAGCAATTGCACAGATTTCAGAATTTAACTGTTCCGGCGTACAAATTATATGAGCATCGTCCTGAGTAAATTGCCTTACTCTCATCAGGCCATGTAAAACTCCGGTTTTTTCATGACGATGAACAGTGCCTAGTTCAAAATAACGCAGCGGTAAATCTCTGTAACTTCTTATCTTCGATTTGTATATTAACATATGGGCAAGACAGTTCATCGGCTTGATGCCGTATACCTGTTCATCCACTTCTGTAAAATACATATTATCCCGATAATGATCAAAATGACCTGATTTTTTCCATAAATCAACTTTTAGGATCTGAGGCCCCATAACCATATCGTAACCGCGTTTTAAATGTTCTTTCTTTTCCCAATCTTCTATAATATAGCGCAACAACATGCCTTTAGGATGAAAAATTACCAAACCCGGTCCTGCTTCTTCATTAACCTGAAAAAGATCCAGTTCTCTGCCTAAACGACGATGATCTCTCTTCTTTGCTTCTTCCAACAGATTTAAATAATCATCCAGTTCGTTTTCACTGGCAAAACCGGTGCCGTAAATACGCTGTAACATTTTGTTGTTTTCATTGCCTCGCCAGTATGCACCGGCAACACTTAATAATTTAAAGGCTTTTATCATACCTGTTGAAGGTATGTGCGGTCCACGGCATAAATCAATATATGTTCCTTGTTTATAAATACTGACTTCCTTAACATCTTCAGGTAAATCATTAATCAATTCAACCTTATAATTTTCTTTTCTTTCTTCAAACAATTTTACTGCTGCCGAACGGGAAAGCTCTTCGCGTATAAAAAGATAATTGTCAGAGATAATTTTCTTCATCCGGTTTTCTATTTTTACTAAATCATCCGTGGTAAAAGCATCTTTGTATTCAAAATCATAATAAAATCCGTCTTCAATTGATGGACCGATGCTTACTTTAGCACCCGGAAAAACTTCCTGAACTGCCTGAGCCATTACGTGAGATATACTATGGCGCAATATAGATAAACCTTCATCAGAAGATATATCTATTAAATCAATTTTTGAATTTTCTCTTAACGGTGAGCTTAAATCAGCAGGTATATTGTTGATTTTAACAGCTATCGTAGAGGCAGACAACTCCTTTTTCCAGCTCTCCAGAGCATTGGCTGCTGTAACTCCTTCTTTAAAAGAAAATTCTTTGTTGTCGGGAAATATAACTTTAATATCCATAGCTTATATTAAAATAGTTGCAATTCATTTTAAAAGGGCACCACAATTTGCTGATGCCCTTGAAGTACTGAACTAATGACATTTTTATGCTATTAAAATGGTAGGCAAGCAGGGATTTGAACCCTGGACATCCACCGCGTCAGGATGGCGCTCTCCCCCTGAGCTACTTGCCTACGAATAATTCAGTTCATAAGTTTACAAAATATCAGTAAAACTCTATAGTGTCAAGTAAATATCTTATTTTTCTATATTTTTTACATTACTTTTATTGACTATTTTGATTACTCTAATTATGTACACCAATCCGGAAGCAATTGTAAATGTTGCCGTTAACCAATAGAAAAGCGTTAACAGGGATTCATAACTTAAATTATGAGTGAACGCCTCATAAAGTAGAACCAAAAAAACCGTACCTGTTTGCAATGTAGTGGTTATTTTACCGATTAAAGCCGGTTTAATTTCAAAATTGATCGACATTAAAGTAAGAATTGCTGCACCAAGTAATATCATAAAGTCCCTGCTGATTACAATCACTGTCAGCCAACTGGGCACAATTCCCAGAATTGCCAGAATCACAAAACTTGTCGTCAGCAACAATTTATCGGCAATGGGATCCAAATATGAACCAAGCTTAGTTTGAGCATTTAATAAGCGAGCCATTGTGCCGTCGAGTGCATCAGTTAAACCGGCAATAATGAAAACAATCAAAGCATTATAATATTTGTCTTGTATCAGAAAAATTATGAGGACGGGAACAAGTATAATCCGAGTTAAGGACAATAAATTTGGTATGTTCATTTATAATTCTACTATCAATCCTTTTAATTTTTATTATTTCTGCTTCTATTCGAAAATACCGGATCATGTTTTTCTTTATCCACGCAAATTAGGTCCATCCGGCAGAGTTTTCATTACTTTATTGACCACTTCTTCAATTACAGTTTCATAAGTTTCGGTTGATTTTCTTTCCAGTCCTTTTTTTGTTAAATCAAAATTTCTGCTTGTAGATTTACTCTCGGCATTCCAAAGAACTTCACCGGTTTCACTGCTACGCAATTCACAACGAATTGCTACGGTTACAGAAGCGTAAAAAACTTTCTTTGATTTTTCCTCATTAATTAATGTGCAATACATTCCCGCATCGGCACCCAGCAAATCCTTTAATGCCTGAGGATCAATAATATCTGTATTATTTTTTGATATTTTACTAATGTATAGCGGCTCCAACTTCTTGTCAATCACGTTTAGTGGTAATTTGGAATAACCCTTAAAATAAAGTTCTTCAAATAATTTTAATCGCAATAATTTAGATGTTTTACTATCAAAAGTTATATTTTCTACTGGAAGTAATGCGATAATTTTTGCCGAATTCTGATCGTAATTAGGCCTTAATCCATATTGTGAATTATTGGAACATCCGCTTATATTCAAAATTAAAGCGATAAGTATATACAAATAAATCTTACAATTATTCATAATATAGTCCCCTTTTCTTTCAATCGCTGCCGCTTAATTTCTTGAGTTTTTCAATTTCTTCTTTAATAACTTTTTCGGCGATTTCCGGTACCGTTTCTCTGGCAATTCTTTCAATAATATCTGTCGCCCGTCTTATAATTTCTTCATTGAGGCTGCTTGCCGTTTCGGTATCTTCAATAACATCGACAAGGGTATATACTTTTCTTTTATTATTTCCATTTTTCTCATAGCCGCGGCCATCAACTACAATTACATCCTGATTACTGCCATTGTTCAGGTTTTCGTAATCGTTTTTTAACTCTCGGATATTTTTTTCTGCCGTTGCTTCCGAATCTGAATCCATAATAATCTCCTCAAGATCATTTGAATTTATAAATTTAGCTATCATAATGTAAAAAACAGTTCAAGACATATATCAAAGAATATTTTTAAGAAAAATATTCTTGCATGCCGGATAAATGACTTTATAGTTGACATCTTTGCTGCATTTCAGGTTTAATGCGATAGTTTTAAAATTTATTTACACTAACGACAAAATACAATAATGAAACGTATATTAATAACCGGGGGCGCCGGATTTTTGGGATCACATCTTTGTGACCGATTATTGAATGAAGGCAACGATGTAATCTGCCTGGACAATTTTTTTACGGGCAATAAAAATAACATAGCTCAGCTTATCAATCTTCCCCATTTTGAATTGATTCGGCACGATATTATAAATCCCGTTTATCTCGAAGTTGATGAAATATACAATCTTGCCTGCCCCGCTTCCCCAGTGCACTATCAGTTTAATCCTATCAAAACCGTCAAAACAAATGTCATGGGAGCAATAAATGTTCTGGGTATTGCCAAAAGGACAAAAGCAAAAGTACTTCAGGCTTCCACATCGGAAGTTTACGGCAATCCGGAAGTGCACCCGCAAAATGAATCATACTGGGGGAAAGTCAATCCGGTAGGAATCCGCAGTTGCTATGACGAAGGAAAAAGAGCAGCGGAATGTCTGATGATGGACTATCGGCGTCAAAATTCCGTCAATACTAAAATAGTCAGAATATTCAACACATACGGTCCGCGTATGGCTATAAATGACGGCCGTGTGGTAAGCAATTTTATCGTTCAGGCTCTGCAAAATAAAAATATAACTATTTATGGAGACGGTTCCCATACAAGATCCTTTTGTTATGTTGATGATATGATCACGGGATTAATCGCAATGATGAATTCGGCAGATGATTTTTATGGTCCTGTAAACATCGGCAATCCGGCAGAATTCACAATAATGCAACTGGCACAACTGATTATCAAATTAACGAATAGCTCCTCCGGAATTGAATTTCAGCCCCTCCCTGATGACGATCCTGTTCAACGTAAACCGGATATATCTTTGGCCATGGAAAAAATCGGCTGGAAACCAAAAGTAGAACTGGAAGAAGGATTGTCAAATACAATTCATTATTTTCGTGAAGTATTAAAAGTAAATTAATCAGAAAAAGGAGAATTCAATATTAATGAAATCAAAGAAAAATATTCTTTGTATCGGAGCCGGTTATGTAGGCGGTCCTTCTATGGCAATGATCGCCTATAAATGTCCCGATTACCGGATAACGGTAGTGGATATTAATTCAGATCGCATTGACGCCTGGAACTCGGAGGAACTTCCTATCTATGAACCGGGATTGGATAAGATCGTAAAAAAGACGCGAGGCAGGAATTTATTCTTCAAAAAAGATATCGAAAATCAGATAAAAGAAAATGATATTATTTTTGTAAGCGTTCATACTCCAACCAAGACTTACGGAGCCGGCGCCGATATGGCAGCTGATTTGCAGTACTGGGAAAAAACGGCGCGTCAGATTCTCAAGTATTCGCGATCATCGAAAATTGTGATCGAGAAAAGCACCTTGCCCGTGAAAACCGCTCTGGCCATGGAAAAAATTTTATCTTCGGCAAAAGGTAAATTCAGGTTTGAAGTTTTGTCCAATCCTGAATTTATGGCAGAAGGCACAGCTATAAGCGATTTAGAAAATCCCGATCGCGTTCTTATTGGTTCTCACCAAACAAAAAGCGGATTAAAAGCTCGCGCAGAGTTGATAAAAATTTATTCCCGGTGGATTCTTAAAGAAAAAATAATTACCTCCAATATTTGGAGCAGTGAGTTATCCAAGCTGGTAGCCAATGCTTTTTTGGCCCAGCGAGTGTCGTCTATCAATTCCATATCTGCTCTTTGCGAAAAAACAGACGCCGATATTTCCGAAGTGGCCGAAGCAGTTGGAATGGATAGCCGCATCGGTAATAAATTTCTTAAAGCAGGTATCGGTTTTGGCGGATCATGTTTTAAAAAGGATATTTTAAATCTTGTTTATCTTTGTCGTTATTATGGTTTAAAGGAGGTCGCTTCTTATTGGGAAAATGTTGTTAAAATTAATGAATATCAGCAGGAACGTTTTGTTGCCAATATACTTAACGGTATGTTCGGCACTTTAGCAGGTAAAAAAATTTGCATACTCGGCTTTGCCTTTAAAGCGGATACCGGAGACACAAGAGAAAGTCCGGCAATTTATATTTCGCAAAAGCTGCTTGCGGAACATGCCGAATTGATTATTTCCGATCCTAAAGCTCTAAAAAACGCCGCCGCTGATCTTTCAGGAATCAAAGGTAAGGTAAAATATATTGAAGACCCTTACGAAGCTGCCTCTGGTTGTCACGCCTTGCTTATTCTGACCGACTGGGATTTATACATGAATTTGGATTTTCGCAAGATCTATAAAACAATGGTAAAGCCTGCTTTTATCTTCGACGGACGTAACATTATCGATCACAAGAAATGTTTTTCTATTGGGTTTAACGTTTATCCCATTGGCAAACCTGCCTTGAGTCATTTTAAAATCTGATATGTTCATGCAGCAATGAAATCAAAGGCATTTTTTATAAGTTTTATTTCATTGCCTGATGGAAGCATTATTACCGCCAATACATCAAATCGCGAATTGGTATTCTTGATATTTTTATACTGAAGATACCATAACGCCAGTTGAGACATTTTTTTCTGTTTTTTTATTCCTACTGCTTGTTCCGGAAATCCAAGATCTTCGGATCTTCTCGTTTTGACTTCAAGGAAAACAAGTTCATCTTTTTCCCTGGCAATGATATCTATTTCACCGATTGCACAACGGAAATTTGTTTCGATTATACGATAACCGTTTTTTTTAAGATAGGCGGCAGCGATCTTTTCTCCTTCTTTGCCGGTTTTAATCTTGGACGAATCTTTCATTTTATATATTGAATTCGAAATTTGTTTGATGCAAATTTTTTACATGGAATGATTTGCGATGAATTTTACAGATACCGAATTTTCTGATTGCATCAAGGTGCTCTTTTGTTCCGTATCCCTTATTTTGCTGAAAGTTATATTGGGGGAATTGGCGATGATACATTTCCATTATTCTGTCCCGATTTACTTTGGCCATAATGGATGCTGCGGCAATGGATATGCTCAGGGAATCTCCTTTGACAATCGTTTTCTGCGGAGTCGTAATTGGAACGCGATGGTTGCCGTCAATCAACAGGAAATCCGGCATTGTGGAGAGTTCCAGAACTGCTTCGCGCATAGCCTGAAGAGTTGCGTAAAGTATATTGTAATGATCGATAACTTCCGCATCTACGATTCTCATGCCGATCGCTACGGCTTCTTTGTTAATTGTTTCGTATAATTCTTCTCTTTTAAATGCGGAGAGTTTTTTGGAATCTTTTATCTCAGGATTCAAATAATCGTGAGGAAGGATAACGGCAGCAGCAACAACAGGTCCTGCCAGCGGTCCTCTTCCCGCTTCATCAATGCCTGCTATGAACTGGTAACCTTCTTGATAGGCAATTTTCTCAAAAGTATCCATTGAAAAGATAAAAGAATTATTCTTTCTCCTTTAGGCATCGGCCTTATCAATTAATAGAACCAAACAAAACAGAGTTGATCTGAGTTTTAAAAAAATTTATCAGGTTTTCGCCGCTTCTTTAATTCTTGCTTTTTTCCCTCTTAAATTTCTTAAATAATAAAGACGCGATCGGGATACTTTCCCCCTGCTGATAACGTCAATCTGATCAATAATCGGAGAATGCAAGGGGAAGGTTCTCTCTACACCAACACCGTAGGAAATTTTTCTCACAGTAAAATTGGCTCTGCTGTTACCGCGCTTCTTTCGAATCACAACGCCCTCAAAGGCCTGAATTCTCTGCTTCTGGCCTTCAATAATACGCACATGTACTTTTACTGTGTCGCCAGGTTTAAAGCCCGGTATATCCCCTCTCATGTTTTCTTTTTCGATCATTTCTATTATATTCATCTATTTTCCTCCTGCATTAAATGTAAAAGAGCTATGTAAAGCATTAATGCTTTCTCATTTAGGATTATTTTATCCTAAATAATTGTAAATAATTGGGGGAAACCCATACATTATAAACTTCTCAAAATCAAGAGTTTATATTTCTTCCTGTTTAATTTTATCAAGAATATTTTTATCTTGAGCTGAAAGTTTTACTTTTTTTAATAAATCAGGACGGCGCTGATAGGTTCTTTTCAATGATTCTTTTCTGCGCCACAGTTCTATTTCTGTATGATTTCCTGATAATAAGACCTCCGGCACTGACCAGTTTTTGTATTCTGCCGGCCTTGTATATTGCGGATATTCCAAAAGATTTGCGCAAAATGACTCGTTTTTTGTCGATTCAGGATTTCCCAGAAACTCGGGAATGTACCGGCATATTGCATCGATTAAAACCATTGCCGGAATTTCACCTCCGGTCACGACATAGTCACCAATGGAAATTTCGCGATCAACTAAATGTTCCCTGATTCTTTCATCAATTCCTTCATAACGTCCGCAAATTATTATAATATTTTTTTTACAGGATAACTCAGCCGCTATTTTTTGATTTAAAACTTCACCCTGTGGAGTCATTAACACTACGACAGAATTTTCTACGGCCTTTCTGATTTCATTGAGAGCTTTTTCCACCGGCTCAACTTTCATGACCATTCCGCATCCGCCTCCATATGGGGCGTCATCGGTCATTTTATGTTTATCATCCGCCCAATTACGTATATTGTGTATTGAAATACTTAAAAGACCTTTTTCTTGAGCTTTCTTGAGCAAACTGAAATTGAGCGGAGACGAAAACATCTCGGGAAAGATGGAGAGGACATCAAACTTAACCACTTTTTACAGCCCTTCCAGCAATTTTACTGTCATAATTTGACGATCTATATCTATCTTTCGGATTACTTCGGAGATAGCAGGGAGAAGTATTTCTCTTTCTTCTCCCTTGCAGACATAAACATCATTACTACCCGTGGGGAAAACAAATTCTATCCGGCCAATATATTTATTATTTTCTTCATTATATACATTGAGTCCGATAATGTCCTGCCAGTAATATTCCCCTTCCGGCAGCTTTTCCAGTATATTTTTCGGCAGGAAAACTTTACAGCCAACCAAGGTCCTTGCCGATTCCAAATCCGGTACACCTTCCAATTCAACAAAGAACGCTTTTCCGGATAAATCAATTTTTTTCAGTTTAAAACGATTTCTTTGCCCAGATTTCTGTTCAATATAAATAAATTTAAGGTTGGCAAGATTGCTTACTTTCTCCACATAAGATATAATTTTCAGACAACCATGAAGACCACGAGTTTTTACAACCTCTCCTGCCGCAAAGAGATTCATTTTATTTTATTCAATAATCTCTAAAACTGCTCTTTTATGTATTTTAGCAGAAGCCGCGCTTAAAATCATTCGGATAGCCTGAGCAGTTTTACCCTGTTTCCCGATTACTTTACCTAAGTCTTCTTTTGCCACACGCAATTCAATAACTGAAGTTTGTTCACCGATTGTCTCTTTAACTTCAACCTTCTCTGGAACATCTACCAAAGCCTGAGCTATATACTTGACCAATTCCTTCATCGTTATAACCTCCGCTGATTATTTAATTTCTCTTTAAATTCAATTTTATGCCATTAAAAAAACTCAACGCTAAAAACGACACATCCGGCCATATAAAACTCCATCTACTGCGCTTTGTAAATGATAAAATTTTTATTTAATTCTAGCTTCAATGCCTTTTGTCTTCAATAAATTAGCTACCGTCAGGGTTACTTTGGCGCCTTTTGACAACCACTCCCGAATTCTTTCTTCCTTCACTACAATTTCCGCAGGGTTTTTTTTGGGATCGTAATTACCTAATATTTCAAGATATTTTCCATCCCGTGGAGAATCTGCGTCAGCCGCCACAATACGATAAAAAGGTTTACTTTTAGCACCCATCCGGGTTAGTCTAATTTTAACAGCCATCGATTTTAAATAATACCTCCTTAAAAATTACTAATCATTTTTTAAATTTCTATCATAGTTTTTTTTATTTTAAAAGGGGAAATTACGCATTAATGATTTTATACCTTTTTTTTGATTGAATTTTTTCATCATCTTTCTAATTTCAATATAATTTTTCAATAAAAGATTTACATCCTGAACGGTTGTTCCGCTGCCCAAGGCAATTCTTTTGCGTCGACGGCCATCAATTATAAGGTAGTCATAACGTTCTTCTTTTGTCATTGAATCGATAATAGCGGTGATTTTAACCAATTCTTTTTCATCGGGCTCTATATCTTTGATTGCTTTCATTTTTCCCAAACCCGGAATCATTCCTAATATATCTTTCATTGATCCCATTTTTTTGATTTGAGCCAGTTGATTGCGGAAGTCTTCCAAAGTGAAATTATTTTTTTTAATGCTTTTTTCTAATTCAAGCGCGGTCTTTTTATCAATATTTGCCTGTGCTTTTTCTACCAGAGTCAGGATATCGCCCATTCCAAGAATACGGGAGGCCATTCTTTCCGGATGAAATACCTCAAGGTTATCAATTTTTTCACCAATTCCGACAAATTTAATCGGTTTTCCAACGACCGCTTTCAGGGATAATGCACTACCGCCTCGCGCATCGCCATCCATTTTTGTTATAATGACGCCGTCAATGCCGATGAGCTCATTAAATTTTGCCCCGACATTAACAGCATCCTGTCCCGTCATAGCATCAGCAACATAAATAATTTCTGCCGGATTGACCTTTTCTTTTATTTTCCTGAGTTCTTGCATTAAGACTTCATCAATGTGCAATCTTCCCGCAGTATCAATAATTATGACTTCATATCCGTTTTTTCTGGCCTGTTCGACAGCCTGAATGCAAATTTCCACAGGATCTTTCAGGCCATTAGAATCGAAAACACCCGCGTTTATTTGTTTTGCCAATGTGGCTAATTGTTCTATAGCCGCCGGTCGGTAGACATCAGCCGATACCAAATAGACTTTTTTATTTTCTTTAGACAACAGCAGCGCCAGTTTTGCGGCTGTTGTGGTTTTGCCGCAGCCTTGTAGTCCGACAAGCATGATGGGTGCGGGAATCCGGGAACCGAACTTGATACTGGCGCTAACACCCCCCATGAGATCAACCAGGCGATCGTGAACAATTTTTACTATTTGCTGCCCGGGAGTAATGCTGTCAAGAACTTCTTTTCCGCTTGCCTGCACTCTGATATCTTCGATAAAATCCTTAGTTACTTTGAAATTAACATCGGCTTCCAAAAGAGCCATGCGTATTTCTTTAAGGGATGCATTAACATTTTCCTCATTTAAAATTCCACGCCCTTTTAATTTTTTAAATATATTTTCCAACTTTTCAGATAAATTTTCGAACATAACCAAATAACCTTGACCTCATGTATTTAAAGTTTCCCTGTTATTCCCTGTCACTTGATCTAATAATACAATTAATGCCTGTTTTTTGAGATATCTTCCGGACAGCTTTCTGTGCTTGAGCTTTATTTTCAAAATCCGGAATAATAACTCTATATAAAGTTTCCTTCTTCTTATTTTCAATCTTGATCACTTGTGACGTAAAACCTAACGCATCTATTTTTTTAACAATCTTATCTGCTGTATTTTTTTCTTTCAAAGACATTACTTGAACTATAAATTTTTGATTACTGGAAACATGTGACGTTGTTGTTTCCTTTCCTTTGGGCTTCTCCTTTTCATTACTTTCTTCACCTGCCGCCGATTGGGGAATCGCCGCTTCTACATTATAACTACCGACTTGTGTTTCTGAAAAATTTGACTGTTTATCCGGAATAAAATCTTCGTTGATTGATCCTTTTTTACCGGTCAGGGCGCTATAAAAAGTTAAATCGATATCCTCCTGTGCCTGAGTTTTATTTTCCGATGTCTTTTGTATATCCTTTATTTTGGCCGGTCGCCAAACCAATGCCAACATTTTCTGAGGAAATGCGGCAATTTTCTCAGGATAAACATCAATATTCTTGCCTACCTCAACTCCGAATAAAAAAGCTGCACACAGAAGAACCGCCATTCCGATAACGACAGTTATTATTCCCGCCCTTCCTACTTTTAATTCAAAGTTTTTGATATTTCCGGCACTCATTTATTCTGTATTATATTTTTTCACATTTTTTGCGGTGCGCTTACACCTAAAATATCTAAAGCATTTTCCAAAACGATTCTGATCATCATTATCAGAAACAATCTTGCCGCAGTCAACCGATTGTCTTCTGAAATTACTTTATTTTTATTATAATAGCTATGGAAAACTCCGGCTAATTCATTTAAGTAAAACGGAATGCGGTGAGGTTCCAATGATTTTGCGGCTCCATGGACAGTTTCCGGATAACGCACCAGCATTTTGATTAACGATTTTTCTTCCGGTTCATTTAAAAGAGAGAGATCCGTATCTATGTATGCCGGCATATCAATGCCTCGCTCCTGTGCCATTTTCAAAATGCTGCAAATTCTCGCATGGGCATATTGCACATAATAGACGGGATTTTCATTGGATTGTTTTTTAGCCACTTCCAGATCGAAATCGAGATGGCTGTCGGATCGGCGCATGAGAAAATTATAGCGGGCTGCGTCTCTGCCCACTTCGTCAAGCACTTCCCGCAGAGTTACAAATTCACCGGATCTCGTGGACATTGCCGCCGGAACCCCGCCCCGCAGTAAATTTACCAGTTGAACAAGAATTATTTTTAAAGATTCTTTATTATGACCCAGCGCCTGAATTCCTGCCCGCATACGCGGCATGTAACCGTGATGATCTGCGCCCCAGATATCAATAACTGTTTCGAATCCGCGGTCAAATTTATTCTGGTGATAGGCGATATCAGCGGCAAAATAAGTCGGTTCGCCGTTCTTACGTACGACAACCCTGTCTTTTTCGTCACCGAAATCAGTTGTTTTAAACCACAATGTCTCGCCATCCGAATAAACAAATCCCTTCTTCTGCAATTTATCCAGAAGTTTGGTCACGCCATCGTTTTTGTATAATTCCTTTTCGCTGAAATATTCGTCAAAGACCACGCCAAAATCTTTCAAATCAGCTTTAATTTCTTCCAGAATTACCCGCCCTGCTATGGATGTAAAATAGTTTATTGCAGATAATTCATCAGTATTAAGATATTTTTCTCCTTCGTCTTTAATAATTTTACCGGCAATATCTTTGATATATTCGCCGCGATAACATGATTCCGGAAAGTCGATCTTTTCACCCAGCAGCTCTCTATAACGAAGCAGGACGGATTTACCTAAATTATTCATCTGATTGCCCGCATCATTTATGTAATACTCTTTGGCAACTTTATAACCGGATGTTTTCAGCAAATTGCTGATTACATCGCCGACAACAGCTCCGCGGGCATGGCCGATATGCAGAGGTCCGGTCGGATTGGCGCTGACAAATTCCACCTGAACTCTTCGACCGGCGCCATAATCCGTTTCTCCATATTTCCCGTTCTGCTCGTTAATTTTTTTCAAAGTCCGCTTCCAGACATCGTCTTTAATAAAAAAATTTATAAAGCCGGGACCCGCTATTTGTATTTTTTCAACAATATTTTCCGTATCGGAAATATTTTCCTGAATTATCTGCGCAATTTTACGAGGATTCTGTTTGATTTGGGCAGCCAGAATCATCGCTGTATTTGCAGCGTAATCTCCGTGTTCGGGATTTGCCGGTGGCTCTAGTTCCAGATAAGGAAGAGAAAATTCAGAAAGCTGCCCTTTTTGAACCGAAACTTTTAGAGCTTTTTCCAGCATATTAATAATTACATTCTTCATAATTTTACCCACGTTTTATAAAAAAAATGACAAGCAGTTTTAAATATCATTTACTGCTTGTCACTGCAAGTTGAACTGTTACTCATTATGAAGCTTGCTGATCACTTTTCAAAGCTTCGTCGATCTCATTGTCCTTAATGGACATATCGCGGGAATAATCAGGACAATGCACGAATCCCTGGGCATCCGTCGAGACGCTGAATCTTTTTTGGCAATTGGCTCTCCATGCGCATATAGCGCAGTATTTTCTTTCACTCATATAAAGAAATCCTTATTGATAAATTTGTTTATATATAAAAATAGAATTACTTTATGTCAAGCAGTTTTAAGCATTTATAAAAATACAGAGCACATTATTGTAATCGTAGGTCTCTCCAATATCGCACGCCCATTGGTGATAAATTAGCAGTTTACGTTAAGCCGTAAATTTTAGCATTGCAGGTGACTGCACTGTATATAGTAAAATATGCTGTTTTATTAAAAAAATGAAAAAGAACCTCTATAATATTACCGATAAGGTAAAGGAGATGAACAAAGGACAACTTCCCGAAGATTGGTGGAAAAAATAGCTGTATCTGGCGTGTGACACCATCACATTGTTTTATCTGCCCAGGATAAGATTTGTAATGGCCGGTTTTGTGTTTGGCTACTGACGGCTGTAGAGCAATACACAATGTTGGCATTGCCGCCGACAAGATCGGCATCGGCGGACGCCTCCGCCAGCGCCCCGCCGGTTATATTCTTATCGCCGCCTCCCGTGAAGGTGATGGCGCCCGAAACAAGAATAATGCCGTACCAATTGAAACCACCGTTAATGCGTAGATCTCCTTCGACGAGAAGGATACCGCATCCGGACACTCCACCGTGCAATTTTACTTCCGTTCCGTTTGTGTTGATATAAACAACATTGCGCAAACTGCATGAGGAGGGATATTGCAATGTTTCCCCAGGGGTCGGAACGCCCCAGCCCTGGTCTCCAGTAAAGGTATCACTGGTAACGTTATGCGAAAAATTTGCGGAACCTTTTATAGAATCAATCATGGCCTGAACATCCATATTAGTGGCATTATATGTGATGTTGGGCGCTGCTCCGCCCACACCTGTGATACTTGGATTGCCGTTTAATGTGACCGATCCTGATTCCAGTGTGGTCACGAGTCCCGGTTTATGGGAGCTTCCGCATTGATCGATGCCGATGAGAAAGGCGCTCGATCCCTGAATGGTGGTGGTCGCTTCCACATAGAGAGGAGAAGGCACGGTGATAGGCGGAGTTCTTGCCATTTCGATTGCTATCGTCTTGTTTGCCCCTCCTGGAGCGGCGCCGTAACTGGTTACCAGATAAACATTCAGCCCTGTGTTGGTTGTGGTTCTTTCATTCACTCCATCGCCATTTGCATCTCCCCAATATAACAAATTGCCGGAAGCATCTGTTTGGTGTACGATTTTTACGGTGTAGTTTAGCGCGCTCTGGAGACTGGATACTCGCGTGTGCATGGTATTGCCGCTGTTGTAACCTTTGTTCGTAGCGTCAGCCGTGGTGCCGATAAAAGCGGCCCAGCCGGATTGCGTTGGGTGAGTGTCCACAATGGGATTGGTGGCATCTCCCTTCATTCTGGCCCTCGCTTCTTCGATGCCTGCTTCCGCCGCATAAAAAGCCTGATTGTTTGACTTGTAATTGGCGCTGATTCTTATATCAGTGGTGCTTATAATGAACGCTGTTGTGCCCAAGGCGACCAGAGTGGCGATAAGCGCCATGACGACGACCAGCACGATGCCTTTTTCTTTTTTAATGAGTCTCATGGACGGTCTCCTCAATAAGCGAGGTTTCTCGGTGTTACCTGAGAGGTAAGCGTGATGGTCCGATAACCGCCGTTGGCCGTATATTCGGGGTCCGGAAGGGCTGTACGGGCAGTTACCGTAATTTTTATTTTACGAATGTTGGCTAATGTTGCGGTAACGGCTCCAGTTGCATCATAGTAATTAAAAGTCAGCGCCTTGATGTATTCGGCCACTGGCTGTACGGCCCCCCCGCCGGTTGTTCGGCCCAATTTCTGAATACCACCCGAAGTGTAAAGCGAGTAAGTGACATTTTCATTTGAATCTGTCGTATCACCATCGGCATTCAAGTCCATGGTAAAATTGATGGAATTTGCCGTCGCGCTGGTGATGCCTGCGTTTGACGTTCCCAAAGAATCGTATCCCGCCATTCTGATTTCGCGTGTCATCATGTCCATGGCAACACGGGCGCTCTGTTGCATTTCCACAATTTGTTCCTGGGTTTTTAATTTTTTGTTCTGCAAGGTGAATACACCGTAAACGGCCGCCAACACAATTAAACCGATAGCCATGGCGATAAGTATCTCAACAAGGGTAAAACCACAGGTATTAGTCTGTTTCTGCCGTTTTTCTTTTTTTATGTGGCATATCTCATCTAAGGGATGCATTTTCATAACTCCATTATCTTTCGGACAGAATTGTTGAAAGGGAAGCAATATGCGACTGACCCCGCCAACGCCAGGTGACCGTTACGGTAATCGTTTTCATGCCGGTGTCCGGTAATACCTGCCATTTTCTTGTGTAAGTGTAATTCCCTTCTGTAAGATTTTGCGGTCCACCGGAGGTTAAATTAGCATAAGGGATATTCTTCAGCTCTTCCACTTTATCTGCGGCTAGGGTTATTGCAGTTGTCGTCATCCTGCTAAACATATTGCTATTAATAACCGATACTGTTACGCTCACAAGAGCCAGAAGCGCAATCGCAAGGACAGCGATAGCAATAAGCACCTCGATCAAAGTAAAGCCACGATTGCGAATTTTCGTCATTTTAATCACCATCATGCAATTATTGAAAATGATTAGGGGTTCAAGTCTTTACTCGTCCTGTAATGGCCACTGTAACATTTCGTGAGCCCGCTGGATTGGTAAGGGTAATCGTTGCCATGTTTGCAGCCGTACCGTTTGGCAGAAATATGGGGCTGTTATTGGAAATCATCGTTACGTCATAATACTCAATCTGGATATCGCTCGTTTGCGTTGCTTCTCCCGAATCGGCCGCTCCATTATTATTATTGTCGTCTAATATGGTGTACTGATGGTTGTTTATAAGAGATACCTTGAATCTATTGTTTTCTTTGATAGCCTGCATTCTTGCTGCCATGAGATCGGAGGCCACCTGCCGGGTGGCTCCTTTTAGCCGGCTTTGGGTCCTATAGGTCTGGAATGTCGGCGCACCTATGGCAAAAAGCAAAGCCATGACGGTAATGACAATCATCAATTCTACGAGCGTAAAGCCTTTTTTTGAAGGGAAGCCCATTTCCATCTCCTAAGTGGAAGAGAGCAAATATTGTACTGACAAGGAAACTTGTACATGCCAGCCATAGACTAATGAGGATGGATTTGATTGGTAAATATCAATCATGAATTATTTGCTGTTCTCCTGTGATTATTTTTCATGGCAAAATTGGTTATTTCCCCGCACAATGCAGGATTTTATGCCACCTTGATTTCAATATCTGAAGATAAATATCGTTATGAATGCATCCCCGAAAAATATATATGCAACCCCCGCTAGGGACAGAAACGGCCCAAAAGGAACGGCATACTTCATATCTTTTCCTTTTGTAATCATTAGAGAAATGCCAACCACAGCCCCCAGAAAGGAACTTGCCATGAGGATGAAAAGAAGAGATTTCCATCCCAAAAATCCACCGATCATTGCCAGGAGCTTAATGTCACCTCCACCCATTCCTTCGCGCTTGGTTATTAATTCATAAACCACGGCAATCAGGAAAAGAATTCCTCCTCCTATCAATAGACCCAGCAAAGCATCCAGCCAGTGTACTTCCGCCAGGAAAACTGCTGCGACAAAGAATATCGGTATGCCTGGTAATGTTAAAATATCGGGAATAATCTGATGATCGAGATCGATGAATGTAATAACAACTAAAACTGCAATAAAAATGAAAAAGACAAGGAATTTTAATGAAAGACCGAATTTTATGAATAATAAAAGTGCAAGAACAGCCGTTATCAATTCCACCAATGGATACCGCCAGGAAATCGCTTTGTTGCAATAGCGGCATACCCCCTGCAAAAAAATGAAACTTACCAGGGGAATGTTGTCATACCAACGAATAGGATGATGACATTGGGGACATTGCGAGCTTGGTTTCACAATCGACATTTTGGCCGGCAATCGAAATATACAGACATTTAAAAAACTTCCAATAACCGCACCAAAAACAAAAACGACAACGTTCATAAACATACGAACAATTCTCCGCTTAATTTTAAGATATAATTATGTGTGGGGGGATATATGCAGTATTGCTGGACGACTTTAAAAGTTGCCCGGCGGTTCTGCCACCCTATCCTGCCATGAAGACTTAGGTCAGTAACTTTGCGTCCCGTCTTTTCAGTACGGTTTGCCTTTCTCAAGCTTCGTGGGAACGTTATAAAAATCTAAAACCAAAGTCAAGAGAATATCTCTATATTAAAACTATCCGTCTTTTCTTCCCCAATCATATTTTATTTCACTGCCATGTGGAGGCAGACGATACTCGTCCGGTTCACTGTAATTATAAAGTTCTGTCGGTATATTGATAACTATTGCTTCTTCTTCGGAAATGCATTTAAAACCGTGATAAACAAACGGCGGAATATGAACTAAAACAGGATTATGGCAACCGGCAAATATTTCGTTAATCTCGCCAAAGGTAGTCGAATCTTTCCGGCCATCATAAAGGACTATTTTCATCATTCCTCTGACTACCGCCATGTTGTCAGACTGCTTTTTATGATAGTGCCAGCCTTTGACAACTCCCGGATAGGCGGTGGTCATATATGCCTGTCCAAATTTCTGAAAAAAATCATCATCGGAGCGCATGATTTCCATTAATCGGCCGCGTTCATCAGGAATTACTTTCAGCTTTTTTACTTTTACGCCTTCAATCATATTTTGTTTGCTCCTGTTTTTGCCACCATAATACCCGCGGATTGCAAGGATTCAAAAGTTCCGGCATCCGACCACCAACCTTCCAATACATCCCATTGCATTTTTCCTTCTCTGATGTAAAAATTATTTACATCGGTAATTTCCAACTCGCCGCGCTCCGAAGGTTTTAACGATCTGATAAACTCAAAAACTCTGTGATCATACATGTAAATACCAATTACAGCATAATTGGAAGCAGGATGGACCGGTTTTTCTTCCACACGAATAATTTTCTTCCCTTCGAAAACCGGGACACCGAATCTCTGCGGATCCGTGACTTCCTTCAATAATATTCGTGCTCCGTCTTTTTGTTTACTAAACTCATCCACTGCCGCTCTGATATTAGTTTCTATAATGTTATCCCCCAATACTACAACTATCTTTTCTTGATCGGCAAAATGTTCGGCCAAACCCAACGCTGCAGCAATTCCGCCTTCTCCCTGCTGATAAGTATAATTGATATGCTTAAGTCCAAAGTCCCTGCCGTTTTCCAAAAGTCGCAAAAAATCACCGGCATTATTCCCGCCGGTAACAATTATTATTTCTTCAATTCCGGCATTGACCAGTGTTCTGATGGGATAATAAATCATCGGTTCGTTATATACCGGCAGCAAATGTTTGTTGGTTACTTTTGTCAGTGGATAAAGTCTGCTGCCCAATCCGCCGGCAAGAACAACTCCTTTCATGCTTTCTCCTTAAATTGAATTTATTTTTAAAATTTTTATTTTCTTATCATATTTAAATAATTATCTACAATAAATTTCTTTGCATCTTAAATGGTAATGAGGTAGTTATTTTGTTTATGAGTGACGAATATTATATGCAACTGGCTATCAGACTGGCACGCAAGGGTCGCTTTTATGTAGGACCTAATCCTATGGTCGGCGCTGTAATTGTTAAAAACGGCAGGATTATAGGACAAGGCTACCATAAAAGATTCGGTGGAAATCACGCTGAAATAAATGCCATCACTAACGCCAGGGAAGATATCACCGGCTCAACACTTTATGTCAATTTAGAACCATGTTGTCACAAAGGGAAAACACTTCCATGCACGGAAAGCATCATTAAACATAAAATTGCTCGTGTTGTGATCGGCACGGCAGATTCCAACCCTCTTGTCTCTTTCCGGGGCATTAATTGTCTGCAAGCTTGTGGCATTGAAGTAAAAACCGGCGTTTTGGAAAAGGAATGCCGTCAGCTCAACGAAAAGTTTTTTTATTTCATGGAAACAGGAATGCCTTACATCACTGTAAAATACGCTCAAGCACTGGATGGCCGAATAGCAACCGCCACAGGTGAATCAAAATGGATAAGCTCGCCGGCTTCTTTGAAATTTGCTCATCAGCTCAGAGCGGAACATGACGCCATTTTAGTCGGCCGCAATACAGTGTTCAAAGATAATCCTGAACTAACGGTGCGACTAATAAAAGGTCGAAATCCTCTGCGCGTTATTGTTGATTCCGATTTAAATATTTCTCCTGCAGCTAAAGTATTGCAGAATATTTCCAAAGCGCCCACTCTTATTGCCACAACTAAAAAACCTGATAACGCCCAATTCGAAAATATTGCTTCTTCCGGTGTTCAAATAGTAACAGTAAAAGCCGATAAAGAAGGAAAAGTCGATTTAAAAAAATTACTTAAAATACTCGCTGCAAAAAAAATATCATCAATCTTGATTGAAGGAGGCTCTCGGATAATCACTTCCGTACTAAAAGACAATTTGGCTAACCGCTTAGTAGTTGTTGTCGCACCGAAAATTATCGGTAAAGGCATTGAAGCAGTTGGAGATCTTAATATCAGAAACCTGGACTGTGCAAAAAAATTATTTGTTCAAAAGGTATCCAGGCACGGTAATGATATTATTATCGATAGCCGATTAATCTAAACACTTCTATTCTAAGAGCATAAACAAAATGAGGCGGCTTGTGATGACGGGCATCCAATGCTTTTTTCATGATGTCCAAAGCAATAATATCATCAGTGGCGATACCCAAAATCGCTGCAGCTTTTACTGCCAGCGGTTTTTCGGTCTCATTCAAATCCAATTTAATTCCATTAAGCCGTATAATCTTCATTATTTCTGTATTGCATAAAGCACATAAATATTATAATTTCACCAACAATCAGTCATAAAGGTTTATTATAATGCCCTGGTACGTCGTACATACAAGAAGCCGTCACGAATACAAAGTCAATACGCGTCTTATTCAAAAAAATATAAAGACTTTTTTACCTGAGATAGAATCATGGAGCAAGCAAAAAGACAGGAGGAGGAAAATTCTTCTTCCTCTTTTTCCCGGTTATGTTTTCGTTTATTTTAATGACTTTGATAATGAAAGCAAGCTTTCCATTTTAAAAACCGCCGGTGTCGTAAAAATTTTAGGGGAAAAAGGAAATACCGTGTCAATTCCGGTGCCGGATAACGAGATTGATGCCATACGACGTTTTGTAAATTCAAAAACAGAAATTTTTACCATTCAATTTCCCCGCGAAGGTGAATCAGCCCGGATAATTGACGGACCTTTTGCGGGCATTGAAGGTGTTGTTGTTAAAAGTAATGTTAAAAAAGAGCTTTTTGTTGTATCCATAGAATTATTACACAGATCTGTTGCAATACAAATAAAAGGATTTCAAATAAGTAAAATTTGATAATGAGAAACAGGTATTTCAAGTAAAGCGAATAATACCTGTTAGTCGAATCAATGACCTTCGCTGAAAATACTTGACTTTCTGTCAATTATGAGCAAGATTCCGTGTCCGAAATTTTTTTGAGGTTGAGTTTTGAAGGGATATATTAAAATTAACAGGGAAATATGCAAGGAATGTCTGCTTTGCATCCATTTTTGTCCCAAAGGTCATATTATGACCACTAAGGAATACAATTTCTATAGTTATCATCCTGTCGGTATAAATGAAGAAAAAGAATGCACCGGTTGCGGCATATGCGCCACTATATGTCCGGAAGCAGCTATCGAGGTTTACCGTGAATAAAGTATTGATGTCCGGAAATTTCATCATCTGTGAGGCGGCGATAAGGGCCGGATGCCGTTTTTATGCCGGTTATCCGATTACGCCTCAGAATGAGATCCCGGAATACATGGCGGAACATATGCGCAAAGCCGAAGGCGGCATTTTTATTCAATCCGAAAGCGAAATCGTCGCTATAAATATGATTGCCGGCGCAAGCGCTGCCGGTCTAAGGGCAATGACTTCATCGTCCAGTCCCGGCATTTCGTTGAAGCAGGAAGGTATTTCTTCAATGGCGGCATGCGAACTTCCCGGCGTCGTTGTCAATATTATGCGTGGCGGTCCCGGTTTAGGTAATATCCGCCCTTCACAAGGTGATTATTTTCAGGCAACACGCGGCGGCGGACACGGAGATTACCGCACTATCGTTTTAGCTCCGGCAACCTGTCAGGAACTGGCTGACCTGACAATGGCGGCTTTTGATCTTGCCGACAAATATCGCAATCCTGTTATGATTCTTGCTGACGGCATGATGGGTCAGATGATGGAACCTGTTACTTTTAAAAAACCCAAACCACGCATTTACAATAAAAAATTTATGCTGCAAGGCGCCGGTTCCGGTAAAAGCAAATTCATTCGCGGTTTGATTCTGGATCCCATCGACATGGAAGAGCATAACTGGAAACTGGCTCGTAAATACGAAGTCATTTCTAAAAAAGAACCGCGTCATGAAGAATACAATATCAACAATGCAAAAATGATCATCGTGGCATACGGAACAGCAGCGCGAATAGCCAAAGGAGCAATCAAACGCCTGCAGAACAATGGAATGAACATCGGACTTTTTCGTCCCGTAACTCTGTGGCCTTTCCCCGAACAGCAACTGCGATCATTGTCGGCAAAAGTTAAAAACTATCTTGTTTTCGAAATGAGTACCGGACAAATGCTGGAAGACATACGTCTTGCCCTGCAGGGTTATGCCGATATCAGGTTTCACGGACGACCCGGCGGCGCTGTGCCTACTCCTGCTGAACTGGCCAATGTTATAGCAAGGATTTACGAAAGAACGGTTAAATAATAACAAGGTAATAAAATATGGCAAAAATTGTTTATCAAAGGCCAAAAAGTTTAAAAGAAGCTGTTTTCCATTATTGCCCCGGTTGCGGACACAGTATAGTTCACCGAATTATCGCTGAAGTTATTGATGAGCTGGGAATCAGGGGAATTACCATAGGAGTGCCGCCTGCAGGCTGCGCTGTTCTGGCTTACAATTACTTTGATGTGGATATGATCGAAGCGCCGCATGGACGGGGTCCCGCAATGGCCTCGGCAATAAAACGTTCGTTGCCTGATCGTGTCGTTTTTTCATATCAGGGAGACGGTGATCTGGCGGCAATCGGAATAGCGGAAAGCTTTCATGCCGCAAACCGCGGTGAAAATATAACAATTATATTTATTAATAATGCTGTTTACGGAATGACGGGCGGACAGATGGCGCCGACAACAATGTTGGAGCAAAAGACAACCACTTCTCCTTTGGGAAGAAATAATAAGTTGGATGGTTATCCTGTAAAAGTAAGTGAAATTTTTTCTCAGTTACAAGGCGTGACGTATCTGGAACGTTGCATGGTAAATTCTCCGGCTAACGTAAACAAAACAAAGAAGGCAATCAAGAAAGCCTTTCAATGTCAGATCAACGGACATGGTTTTTCTCTCATTGAAATTCTTTCCCCTTGTCCGACTAACTGGAAAATGAATGCCGTCAATTCCTGCAAATGGATTGATGAAGTAATGAGCAAGGTATTTCCTCCCGGCGTATTTAAAGATGACATTCCCGCGGCAACAAAAACTGCGGAGGTGGACTCATGATTGTCAAAACTATTTTTTCCGGATTCGGCGGTCAGGGCGTTTTGATGATGGGGGTGAGTCTCGCCCACAGCGGAATGAATAAAGGATTTCATGTAACTTACCTTCCGGCATACGGCGCTGAAATGCGCGGTGGAACCGCCAACTGTACTGTGGCAATAGCCGACGAAGAAATAGCATCTCCTGTGGCTTCTGAGCCTAATTTTCTTGTGGCGATGAACTCTCCTTCCCTTTTCAGTTTTCAGAACAAAGTTATTGTGGAAGGAACGATTTTTTTGAATTCATCCATAACAAATGATCGTCCTCATCGTCACGACGTCAAAGTTTTCTGCATTCCGTGCTCCGACATCGCTCAGGATCTGGGAAACATCCGTGTAGCCAACATCATCATGATGGGTGCATTTATAAAAGTTACAGGAATTGTTACTTCTGAAATTTATTTAAACTCTCTGGAATCTATCATGGGCAGCCGTAAAAAATCACTTGCGGAAATAAACCGTAAAGCTTTCGCTGCCGGATTTGATTATCTGAAAAACCAACAAGGTTGATTTTATGTCCGTTAAACAAATTTCCGTATTACTTGGTAATGTGCCGGGATCTTTTGCCGCCCTTACACATATCCTTGATTCGGAAGATATCAGTGTAAAAGCTGTATCAGCCGCCAGTATCGCCGAAGACAGCAGAGTTCGGCTGGTAGTCAATGATCCTGACCGCGCCGCGGCGCTACTGGAAAGTTATAATTTAAATATTGAAGTAACTCCTGTTTTGGCGGCAGAAGTTCCTTTACATGCCGGCGGCATGAACGCCATATTAAAGCCGCTGGCCAAAGCAGATATTAATATCCATTATCTTTACACAACCATCAATCGCATCGGTAGAGAAACTATACTTATCATCGGTGTAGATAAACTGGAAGAAGCAAAAGAAATACTTATGGAACACTGGATAAACTTAATCGGCGACGAAATTTATTCAATTCCATGATCTGATCGTGAAATTTATGCCTGTCTCTTCCGACAAAGAAAAAGCTCTAATCGACAGGATGCATACTCTTGGCGTGTCGGAAACTGATTTTAAGGAATCTTTTATACGTTCTTCCGGTCCCGGCGGACAAAAAATCAATAAAAGCTCTTCCTGTGTTTATTTGATTCACATTCCAACCGGTCTTTCAGTCAAATGTCAGAGGGAGCGCTCCCAATCATTAAATCGTTTTCTTGCCCGAAGATTACTACTGGATAAAATTGAAAAACTACAAAAAGGTTTTATCGCTGAAGAAAAAGAAAGACTGGAAAAAATTCGCCGTCAAAAAAGAAAACGCAGCAAAAGGGCTAAAGAGAAAATACTTACAGCAAAACATCAGCAGGCAGAAAAAAAAGTTTTACGCGGTAGAGTTGTTATAGAGGAATAAAAAAAGGGAGAGAAAGTCGATGCACGCTCCCCCTCCCTATGATAATAGCAATAATTTTTAGTTTAGATATTTCAAAAGCGGATTGGCGTAAAGCAGAATCAACGCTATAACCAGCGCATAAATGGCCAGAGATTCAATCATAGCAAGACCGACCATCATAGTTAAAAGAATTTTACCCTGAGCTTCAGGATTTCTACCAACTGCATTTGTTGCGCCATTTAAGCCAGCGCCCATACCATTACCTGTTCCAATTGTTCCAAAAGCGATAGCCAGACCTGCTCCAATTATTGAGCAACCGATTATAATAGCTTTTGTGTAATCAACAGTTCCCGCTGCTGCTGCTGCCGCTTCCGGCGCTGCAAAAGCAAAAGAAGCACTAATTATAACCATGACCATCGCCGACAAAACATAAACTAAACTTTTTTTCATTTAAAATCTCCTTGTTGAATTAATACTCAAAAACCTCTTGCTTAATTATTTATTATCCACCTCCCTTTTTTATTAAAGCCTTTTGGACTTTGAGTTGTTTACTTTTAACGATGCAATAGGGGATTGTCAAGAAAAATTTACACATACAACAGGCAACTTGATTTTATTTCTTAAGCAGTATAATATTTATTTGATGAGAAAATTAACTGAAAAACAAAATAAAGTTGCACGTCTGATCCAAAAAGACTTGGCAGCGGCAAAATCTCCTTTTGATAAAATTGGTGAATCTTGCGGATTAACCGGCAAAGAAGTATTAACCATTATTACAGAACTTTTTAAAGAAAATATTATCCGCAGATTCGGTGCAGCGCTTCGTCATCAAAAAGCAGGCTACACGAAAAATGCGCTGGTAGTATGGTCTGTACCTGCTAAGCAGGCAGAACAAACCGGTAAAATTCTATCCTCCTATAGTTTTGTCTCCCATTGTTATGAAAGAAATCCTGCCTTCAAGGGGAAATACAATCTGTTTACCATGATTCATTCTAAGGACGAAAACATTTTGCCGCTGATCCGCGATATGGCAAAAGCAGCAGGCATTGACGACTATCTGATATTGGAAAGCATTCAGGAATACAAAAAAAAATCTCCGGAGTATTTCTCGTGAGTAGAAACAGGTCAAATTATTTTTCCAAAGCTTGTAAAGTAATTCCCGGTGGAGTTAATTCCCCGGTTCGTGCATGGAAATCAGTAGGCGGGCAACCTGTTTTTGTAAGCCATGCAAATGGAAGCAAAATTTATGATGTATCCGGCAAAGAATATATTGACTATGTTCTTTCCTGGGGACCGATGATTCTTGGGCATGCCCATTCCAAAGTATCAAAAGCTATTTGCAGCAAAGCCATGAAGGGAACCAGTTTCGGTGCGCCAACCGAAGCGGAAACACAAATGGCAGAACTGATTTCCGAGGCCATTCCATCAATGGAACTTATACGATTGACCTCCTCCGGTACGGAAGCGACTATGACTGCAATACGTTTGGCTCGCGGCTATACCGGTCGGAATTTGATAGCGAAGTTTGACGGCTGTTATCACGGTCATAATGACTCTCTTCTGATTAAAGCAGGATCAGGTGTTGCAACTTTTGGAATTCCGGGATCACCTGGAATTCCGGCAGAAATTGCCGGTTTGACACTGAATTTACCGTATAACGATATTGACGCACTTAAGACCACGATAGAGGCCTATGGTCCAAAGCTTGCTGCAATTATTGTTGAACCTGTGGCAGGCAACATGGGAGTTGTTCCCCCACAAAAAGGATTCTTGAACAAACTCAGAAAGCTTACAGCAAAATATGGTATAATATTAATCTTTGACGAAGTAATCACCGGCTTTCGTTTTACTTTTGGAGGCTATCAGAATTTAATAGGCATTAAGCCGGACTTGACCTGTCTGGGCAAAATCATTGGCGGAGGAATGCCCGTCGGCGCCGTTGGCGGGAAAAAAGAAATCATGGAAAAACTGTCTCCCGCTGGGAATATTTATCAAGCGGGGACTCTTTCCGGAAATCCTTTGGCGATGAGCGCCGGCTTAACCACTCTTAATATTCTTAAAACAAGAAAAACCACTTTTTCATCATTGGATAGAAAAACCGGGAGATTGTTAACAGAAATAAAAAATTTGTTTGTATCTAAAGGCATTGCTGTTTGCATAAATCAAGTTCATTCCATGTTTACTATTTTTTTCCAGCCGGGCCCTGTGTATGATTTAAGCGCTGCTCAAAAATCAGACACGGCAATGTTCGCCTGTTTCTTCCATGGTATGCTGAAAAACGGCATCTGGCTTGCGCCGTCCCAGCTTGAAGCAGGATTTCTATCCTTTGCTCATACCGAAAAAGATATTGATAAAACGATTGATGCGTGTTCCAAAACATTAAAGAATCTTTGAACGGTTCATTGACAACTGCAAATTTATTTTGTAATAGTTTTTACGAAATTCCTCAAATTTGCATAAGGATTTAATTTATGAATCGAACTTTAACAGCTCAAACTTTTTTCGCGGGTAAAAACAAAATCGCTGTTATAGGTCTGGGATATGTAGGATTGCCGCTGGCGGCTCATTTATCGCGACACTTCAAGGTCATCGGATTTGATATCAACGAAGAAATAGTTTCGGAACTAAAAAAAGGACATGACCGCACAATGGAACTGTCCGATGCTGAATTAAAGAAATCAAAAATTCATTTTACTTCCAGACAGTCCGATCTTTCTTCAAGCAAACTTTTTATCGTCGCTGTTCCTACGCCTGTTGACCATTTTCATGTCCCGGACCTTAGTGCGATCGAAAATGCATCGGATATCATTGGGAAGCAAATGTCTTCCGGTTCCTGCGTGGTTTATGAATCAACCGTATATCCTGGTGTTACTGAAGATATTTGCGTTCCTATACTGGAGAGAGAATCAAAATTAAAATTCGGCAGAGATTTTACTGTGGGCTATTCCCCTGAACGTATCAATCCCGGTGATAAAATTCACACTATCAGTAACACAATAAAAATAATCTCCGCTTCCGATACTGCTACCTTGAATTTACTGGAAGGTATCTATGGTGCCGTCGTTAAAGTCAATCTGCATCGTGTTTCGTCAATAAAGGTTGCCGAAGCAGCCAAAGTTATCGAAAATACGCAGCGCGATATTAATATAGCTTTGATGAATGAACTGGCCATTATTTTCAACAGAATGGGAATAGACACTCTTGAAGTTTTAGAAGCTGCGGAAACCAAATGGAATTTTCTTTCTTTCCGTCCCGGCCTTGTTGGCGGCCACTGCATTGGTGTCGATCCCTATTATCTTACTTACAAAGCGGAAAGTATCGGCTATCGTCCGGAAGTCATTCTGGCCGGACGAAGAATCAACGACAATATGGGTAAATATGTGGCTCAAAAAACGATTAAAATGATGATTGCCTCGGGTATTCAGGTAAATAAGGCACGTGTCGCAGTTTTAGGACTTTCATTTAAAGAAAACGTGCCTGACTTGCGAAACACCAGAGTTATCGATATAGTAAACGAACTAAAGGATTACGGTGTAGAAGTCTTGGTTCACGATCCCTTGGCAGATATTCATGAAGCCCATCAACATTATAATATTGATCTTATTTCGCTAAATAAAATAAAAAACGTTGATGCCGTTGTTTTGGCTGTGGCACACAACAGTTACAAAGAAATGGGTCTTAACCGTATAGCAGGATTATGCCGGAATAATTTCCCTATTTTTCTTGATATCAAAGCTGTCTTTGAACCGGAAAAAGCCAAATCATCGGGAATTAATTACTGGCGTCTATAAAATTTAAATATTTTAAGGATATAAAATGAAAAAAGCTTTTATTACCGGTATTACCGGACAGGATGGCTCTTACTTAACAGAATTTCTTCTAAATAAAGGATATGAAGTTCACGGTTTGATTCGTCGTTCGAGCTCTTTTAATACGGATCGCATCAATCATCTTTATCGTGACTTTCATACTCCGGATACAAAATTATTCCTCCACTATGGCGATTTGAGTGTTTCCGGTCAGCTTATGGATTTGCTTCACTCTATTCAGCCTTCTGAAATTTACCACCTCGGAGCTCAAAGTCATGTCCGCGTAAGTTTTGATATACCGGAATACACAGGTGATGTCACAGGGTTAGGAACACTGAGGATATTAGAGGCAATACGCAAAACAGGTATAAAAACCAGATTTTATCAGGCATCATCAAGCGAAATGTTCGGCGCCGCGCCACCTCCGCAAAACGAAAAGACCATATTTCAGCCGCGAAGTCCATATGCTGCCGCTAAAGTTTATGCGTATCATATTGTGCAAAACTATCGCGATGCATATGGACTTTTTGCTGCCAATGGTATCCTCTTTAACCACGAATCACCTCGGCGTGGAGAAACTTTTGTAACCAGAAAAATAACCCGCGCAGCCACACAAATCAAACTGGGATTAAAAGACAAGGTATATTTGGGTAATCTTGAAGCCAAAAGAGACTGGGGTTTTGCGGGAGATTTTGTAGAAGCGATGTGGCTTATGTTACAGCAGGATAAAGCTGATGATTTTGTTATTGCCACCGGTGAGACACATTCGGTACGGGAATTTACGCAAAAAGTATTCAGCAAGCTCGATCTGGATTATAAAAAATATGTTTTTATTGATCCGCGTTATTTTCGCCCTACGGAAGTCGATGTATTGCTGGGCGATGCATCCAAAGCAAAAAATACTTTAAATTGGAGTCCAAAACTAACTTTGGACGGTCTGATCGATATGATGATCGAAAATGATCTGGAATTGGCACGAAGAGAAAAAACTCTTGTTGATGCAGGTTTCTCCTGTAACAACAACGAACATCCTGTTTAACTTGAATAAGGGATAATCATTGCTGAAAAATAAGCAAATAACCGTTACCGGTGGTAAAGGATTTCTGGGAGGCCATCTTTTAAAAAATTTAAAAGATCACGGTTGCACTAATGTCAAAATTGCCGATCTTCCCGAATACAACCTTACCAATATCACCGACATTCAACGGATGTATGAAGAAACTAAACCTCAAATAGTTATTCATCTCGCAGCCAAGGTCGGCGGCATAGGGTTTAATCAGGAAAAACCGGCAGAACTTTTTTACGATAACCTGATCATGGGCACTCAACTGCTTCACGAGGGCTATCTGCATAATATTGAAAAATTCGTCGCTCTGGGAACAATATGCGCTTATCCAAAATTTACACCAGTACCTTTTAAAGAAGAAGATATCTGGAACGGGTATCCGGAAGAAACCAATGCGCCATATGGACTTGCAAAAAAAATGATGCTGGTGCAATCACAGGCTTACCGTCAGCAATACGGTTTCAATTCAATTTTTTTGCTTCCTGTAAACCTTTACGGTCCGGGAGATAATTTTGATCCGAACTCATCGCATGTTATTCCGGCGTTAATAAAAAAGTGTTTTGATGCGATAGATACACATAATGACAAAATAGAAGTCTGGGGTACCGGGTTCGCGACCCGCGAATTTTTTTATGTGGAAGATGCGGCCGAAGCAATTTATATGGCCGCCTTATCTTACAACAAAAGTGAACCGGTTAACATAGGAACCGGCTCGGAAATATCCATCAAAGATTTGACAAAACTGATCGTGGAATTAACCGGTTTCACTGGGGAAGTTACCTGGAATAAATCCAAGCCGGACGGGCAGCCAAAACGGATGCTCGACACTTCCAGGGCATTAAAAGAATTCGGCTTTACTGCTCGTACTGATATTATCACAGGGCTTTCTAAAACTATCGAATGGTACAGGGGAAATCGTCATTTATTGAAAAAATGAACGCCGGTCATATTTTTATTGACTTGCAGTCTTATTCATGTTAAGGAGCTTCCGCGGCAAAATGGATAACGATATCCGAAAGTATGCTATGCAAATGGCTTTAGCCAGCAGCATCGGTATAGCCATGGTTTTGGCTGTATTTGGATGTCTTTTGCTGGGGAATTATTTAGATCGTAAATTCGACTCCGGTTATGTTTTTACTGTTGTCTTCCTGATGATAGGAATTGCAGCCGGTTTTCGAAATATATACGTTTTGATTAAAAAAAATTTTACGGATGAAGAACCGATTATAAAGAGTTTAAAAAGTGAACCTCATCGTCAAAGACCCGCTGCAAAAAAAGATTGAACTTCTCAATTGGATTGTTTTGGCTGTTCTTTTTATCCCCGCAATCATTTTAGCTCATTATAAATTTGCCTTGGGCATACTTCTGGGTGGATTTATTAGCATTATCAATTTTTACTGGATGGAACGGGGTTTGCGAGGACTTTTTACCGGCACGTCAAAGAATGTGAAAGGTCCTGTAATAATTAAATATTATCTTCGTCTGGCACTTACCGCTATTGTATTGTATTTCCTGATTGCTTATGAAACAGTAAACGTAATTGGATTACTCATCGGACTTTCCGTGGTGGTTATCAACATAATAATTGTCACGCTAATCATAACTACGGCAAAAAAAAAATTAATTGAGGAGGTTATCAAGTAAAATATGCATCCGCTGCTTTTCCTGGAAAATCATTATGTTCCTGAACAAATTATGTATGCATTATTTGTCGGAATCTTTTTGGCCACCCTTTCTTTCCTGGCCACAAGGCGTTTGGCTGTTTATCCGAATAAGTTCCAAAACGTAATGGAAGTGATTATTGGAGGTTTTGACTCTCTTCTTGAAGAAATTATGGGACACAACGGTAGAAAATTTTTCCCTTTGATAGCAACTTTGGGATTATTTATTCTTACTTCCAATCTGATAGGTATAATCCCCGGTTTTGAATCACCCACTGCAAACATTAACACAAATGTTGCCATGGCTCTGGTTGTATTTTTTTCTACTCATGTTGTTGGAGTTAAAGAGCATGGACTGAAATACTTCAAACAATTTATGGGACCTGTCTGGTGGCTTACACCTCTTATGTTGCCCATTGAAATTATAAGTCATCTATCACGTCCTCTCTCATTGACTTTCCGGCTATTCGGTAACATCAAAGGCGAAGATATCGTCCTTTTAGTCGTTCTTTTTCTTGTACCATATTTTGTTCCGCTTCCTGTTTTTGCGCTGATGATTTTTACATCTTTAGTGCAGACGCTGGTGTTTATGCTTTTATCAATGATGTATATTGCCGGTGCTATGGAAGAAGGTCACTAATATAAAAATATTATATTTACCTACAGAACCGCAGCGCGGAATATTAATTAAATTTTCCTGTTGCGGTTTTTTTTTATTAATCTAATATGCGGTTTTAAAATTATTTTTCAATAATATTTTGTAATATATAAATGTTGTATGCATAGTTTGGGAATTAACATAGGTTCCTCCAGTGTTAAAGTCAGTATGCTGGAAGGCAATAATATTTCATGGAGTGAAGTAGAGCCTCACGAGGGAAATTTTCTTCACACTCTGGAAAAAGTTTTATTATCCCATGAGATACCGGAGAATATCAAAGCTTTGGCTACCGGCACCGAAGGCAGGCACCTTTTAAACCTCAACAGTGTAATTGAACCTCTTTGTATTGAAGAAGCCATTCAAAATCTCAATTATAAAGTTGATGCGGTAGTTTCCCTTGGCGGCGAAGACTTTGTTGTTTACACAATTGATAATAATAACAAGATTATAAAAAGTTTTTCAGGAAACAAATGCGCTTCGGGCACCGGCGAGTTTTTTAAACAGCAGCTCGCACGAATGAACATGAGCTTTGATGATATTAATTCTATCTCGAAACAGAGACGTGTTCTGAAACTTTCTTCACGTTGTTCAGTATTCATGAAAAGTGACTGTACCCATCGCTTGAATAAAGGCGAAGCCGACAAAGAAGATATTGTTCTGTCATTATCCGATGTGATGGCCGCTAAAGTGGTTGACTTTATCAAAAAAGCAAAAATAACCAGAGGAAAGGTTCTTCTTGTCGGCGGTGTTACACAAAATCAACATATAGTTCGTTTTATCCGTGAGCGTATGCCGGGAATTGAGTTCATAATTCCCGATCAGGCTTCGTATTTTGAGGCCTACGGAGCAGGACTTATGGCCAGAAATTCAGGAAGTGTATTATCTTCGCCGGATAATCTTTTTTTGCCCAACAGAATTCAGTTTAAGCGATTCGAAAGTTTAAAGACTGCAGAAGGCAGAGTAACTTACCTGCCCTCTCCCAAGGCTAAAGTCACAGCCGGAAAAGAATATATTCTGGGAGTTGACGGAGGATCAACCACGACCAAAGCCTGCTTAATCGATATGGAAACAAACGAGATTACGGCTTCTTTCTATGGTCGTACTTTCGGTGATCCCGTTAAGGCATTAAAGAATTGTTTGTCCGAAATAAAACAACAAATAAACGAAGATATCGGCAACGGTAAAATCAACATAACGATTGCAGCAACAACCGGATCTTCGCGGGAACTTCTCGGCGTATTTCTGGAAACTCCCGCCGTATATAATGAAATTATCGCTCATACCGTCGGCACTACTTTTTATAACGAAAATATCGATACAATATTCGAAATCGGCGGACAAGACGCCAAATATGTTTTTCTGAAAAATAAAGTTCCGATAGATTATGCTATGAATGAAGCATGTTCCGCCGGCACAGGATCTTTCCTTGAAGAATCGGCGCAGGGTGATTTGAATATTGCCGGCGCTTCGGAAATCGGCGATATAGCGCTTCAAGCCGGCAAACCACTAAAATTCGGAGAACACTGTTCAGCATTCATTAATTCGGATGTTCGCAAAGCAATCCAGCAGGGAGCCTCACGTGAAGACATCACAGCAGGAATAGTATTATCCATAGTCTCCAACTATCTTAACCGGGTCGTGGGTAACAGAACCATCGGCAATAATATCGTTCTACAGGGAGGTGTAGCCAAAAATAAAGCGGTGCCCTTAGCCTTTGCGATGCTGCTGAACAAAAACATTCTTGTTCCTCCCGATCCCGAACTCATGGGTTGTTTCGGAGTTGCTGTATTAGCCAAGCAAAAATTAAAAGAGGGCTTTTTGGTCAAGACTTCCTATGATCTCGATCAAATTCTCACCACCGACATTATCTATGAAAAAGAATTTCAGTGTAAATCCTGCGATAATTTCTGCCCTATCCGCATTCTCAGCGTTAACAACAATAAATACATGTTCGGCGGTCGATGTAATAAATATGCCAACATCAGAAAGAAAAAAGTCCTCAATGAAGCGGAAGTGTATGATTATATAGAACAGCGCAACAATCTTCTTTTCAAAGAATGTGCCCCCGATCCCCAAAATTTTGTAAAGAAAAAAGAATGTATTGTCGGCATTCCCCGCTGCTTTTCCATTTACACGCTTTGGCCTCTTTACTCCTGGTTTTTTCATTCTTTAGGAGTTGAAACTTTTGTTTCAAAAAATATATTGCCTGAAGGCACCGCTCGCGTGGAAAGCACCTATTGTTTTCCGGCGGAAATAGCTCATGGGGCTGTTCAGGATATTTTAGAGCGTAATCCGGATTATATCTTCCTGCCGCACTTCAAGGACATGGAAAGTTATGAAAAAAATTACCCGGCAAATTTTTGTCCTATCACTCAAAGTTTACCTTATTATATCAAAAAAGCCTTTCCGGAAATTACAGAAGACAAATATCTGGCTCCGGTAATCAGCTTTATGTACGGTGTAGAAAAAGCAAGCGAATCCTTTGTCGAAACGGGACGTAAACTGGGCTTTGACGAACATGAATCCCAAAAGGCTTTTACTATCGCTTACGGCAAACAAAAGGAATTTTTCAATAAAGCAACCTGTCTCGGCGAAAAAGCCCTGGCTGAAGCCAGGAGAGCTGAAAAACCTGTTATTGCCATATTGGGTCGTCCTTACAATGCTTTCACAACGGATGCTAATATGGATATTCCAAAAAAATATACAACAAACGGCTATTCGGTTATTCCTTTTGATATTCTCCCTTTCGCCGATGCGGAAATATATCCGCACATGTACTGGTATTACGGTCAACAGAACATGAAGGCCGGCGTATTTTTAAAAAACGAAGATAATATCTACCTTACATATATATCTAATTTTTCCTGCGCACCGGATTCATTTCTGCTTCATTACCTGAAATGGATAATGGGTACAAAACCATTTTTGATTCTTGAATTGGATTCGCATACAGCCGACGCCGGCGTTGACACGCGTATTGAAGCTTTCTTAGATATTATCGAGGGATACCGATCAAAGTTTAAAGATATTGATGAAGAAAGATATGACAATAATCTGCGGTTTGTTAACAACCGGGTCGATGAAATTCATATTAAAAATATGCTTACAGGGGAAAAGATTCCTATTAAAGGTAATCCGCGTGTTAAAGTTCTGCTCTCCAGTATGGGCAGGCTCTCGGTCGAACTTATGGCGGCAATTGTCCGATCATCCGGAATTAACACTGAAGCAATGCCCATTCCCGACATAAATACTTTGCAACTGGCACGCAACCATGCTTCCGGCAAGGAATGCGTGCCTTCACACCTCGTCCTGGGCAGCGCTCTTAAATATTTTTCATCCGATCAATATCGCAAAGACGAAATCTATCTTTTGTTTGTTCCCATCACCTCAGGACCTTGCCGGACAGGTCAATATGCTGTCTTCTTTGAAAATATTTTTAAAGACTTGCGACTGGAAAATGTTGTTATATTTTCTTTGAGTGCGGACAACTCCTATAATGAATTGGGTGCGGAATTTTCCAAATATGCCTGGTGGGGAGTTGTCATCGGCGATTACATGAAAGATCTGGAAACATCCTTGAAAACCTGCGCTGCCGATCCCGAAAAAGCAATCATGATTTATGATAAACTTTGGCGTAAAATGATCCGCATAGCCGAAAAAGATATCACTAAAATTCTTCCCGTTTTGAAGGAAATATCATCCGAGATTGCCAATATTCCTTTAAAGAAAAAAATGGAGACATGTCCTAAAGTGCTCATTGTCGGCGAGATATACGTGCGTCGCGATGATTTTGCCGTAGGCGAATTAATTCGGCATCTGAGCAGACGCGGGATCATCGTTAAAGTATCCGGCATTGCAGAATGGGTGTACTATTGTGATTATGTGCGATATCACGAAATTAAAAAAAAACTGTCTTTACTTCCCTGGTATCGCCGATTTTTTGCTCGAGAGTTTATGGATTTGATCAGATGGAAGATTGAGCAAATATACAAACATAATGTTGAAAAAAAAATCAGGGGCACACTTGATTTAACAGGATTGATTCCTGATTCACCTCATAATATTGAAGAAATCATGAAAAATACTGAAAGACATTTTGTTAACCAGGAGCTTCATTCGGAAATAAGCATCTCCAGCGGTGTTGCCGCAACTGCAATGATGAACGGATATTCCGGCATAATAAATATTTCGCCTTTCGCCTGTCTTATCGGCCGGGTAATTGAAGGCGTTCTGACACCATGGGCCAGAGAACAAAAATATCCCATTATATCAGTTGAAATTGACGGTAATCTTCTTCCTCCCAATGTCATGAATAAACTGGAAATATTCATGCTCAATGTGTTTAGATTTAAAGGAAATGAAGACATAAAGACAATGTTAGAGTAATATATTATAAGGCAAGGATTCAATAATTTTTGCATGAAAAAAGAAATCACTGGAATCATTTTATCCGGCGGTAAAAATTCCCGCATGGGCGTCAACAAGGCATTTCTTGAACTTGACGGACAAAGATTAATTGATAAAATATTGGACATATATAAAAATATTTTTTCTGAAATAATTATTGTTGCCAATGATCCTCTTTCTTATACTGAATTTTCAGATACAATTATTGTGACCGATATTTACAAAGGCAAAGGCCCGTTGGGAGGTATTTATACCGGTCTGTTCTATTCAAAAAACGATTACGCCTTTATCAGCGCCTGCGATATGCCTTCTCTGAATAAAGATTTTATACTTTATATGGCTGAAAGGACAGGCAAGTATGATATTGTTGTTCCTGCTACACTCACTACAGGATTTCAAGCCTTACATGCAATCTATTCACGTCGGTGTCTTCCTTCCATCAAAAAAATGATTCTTTCGGATAAACTTAAGATTGCAGGTTTATTTAAAGACATGCGTTTGTTAAAAATTACAGAAGAAGAAATTAAATCGTACGATAAAGATGGACGCCTTTTTCTTAATATTAACACCCCCGATGATTTAAAAAAACAAGAAGAAAAAATTTTCTTTCTATAAATTTCTATAAATTTCTTGACAAAAATTTTTTAATAATGCATACTGGAATGAATGTTCACTCCGTTTTCAGAGGTCAATTTATAAAAAATATTGACAAACATGACGAAATTGTTCGTGCATCCTTAGAGCTTATTGCGGAAAAAGGCTTTCACGGCGTACCTATGTCTATGATTGCAAAAAAGGCTGGTGTTGGAGCCGGAACTATATATCGTTATTTCAAGAGCAAGGATTGCCTTATTACAGAATTGCATCAGGAATTAGAGGAGAAAATAAATTTATATCTTTACCAAGGCTACAAAATCGATCAACCTCTTAAGGATAGATTTCTTTATTTGATTAGAAAACTTATGCAGTATTTTATAGCACACCCTCTTCATTTTCGTTACATGGAGCAGTATTTCAACTCTCCATATGGTATCTCCCTTCATAGGGACAGAGTCCTGGAAAAACCGGGCAGACATGATATCCTGATGGATATCTTTGTGGAAGGAATTGACAAGAAGATTTTGAAAGATTTTCCTAAAACAGCATTATTTTCAATCGCCTTTGGCCCCCTGATATCTCTTATGCGAGACCACATTCTCGGCTTTATAAACTTGGATGAAAACTTAATAAAACAGGCTGCGGAAGCCTGTTGGGACGGAATAAAACGATAGCTAAACTTTTAAAAAGAAGTTTAAAATATAAAAAATGTTTTCCCCTATTTAAAAATCTACACATATATGGAACAGAAAACGATTTCATTAAAACAATTAAAGCAGGCAGAGGTATTAAATGGAAAAAAATAATAAAATAAAATTGTTGCTGGTTCTCACGATTGTTCTCCTTGCGTGTTTTATCCTAAGTAACTGCGGGAAGAAAAACCAGGGTGGTCCTCCGCCAATACCTGAAGTAGCCGTTATAACTATAAAGACAGAACCTGTTGTCACAACGACAGAACTTACCGGACGAACCTCCGCCGATTTAATCGCTGAAGTGCGGCCGCAGGTTAGCGGTATAATTCAAGATCGTTTATTTACAGAAGGCAGCTATGTAAAAGCCGGTCAGCCTCTCTTTAAAATTGATCCTGATATCTATCGGGCAGCGCTGGATAATGCCAAAGCTGCTCTGGCAAGGTCCGAAGCCAATCTACCGGCAATCCAATTAAAAGTAAACAGATTAAAGGATTTATTAAACGATAAAGCTGTAAGTCAACAGGACTATGACGATGCTTCCGCTGCATTAAAACAGGTTCAGGCAGACATACAATACTGGAAAGCAAATGTCGAAACTGCCCGCATTAATCTTAAATATACAACGATTACGGCGCCCATTTCCGGTCGAATCGGCAGATCCAATATTACGAAAGGCGCCCTTGTAACTACCAATCAGCCCGTGGCGCTGGCTACTATTCAAAAGTTGGATCCCATGTATGTGGATGTAACTCAGTCCACCACAGACATTCTTCGTTTACGCCGTCAATTACAGGAAGGACAGCTGGATCAAAATGGTAAAAATCAACAAAAGGTAAGACTTCTGCTGGATGACGGCAGTGAATATCCTTTTAAGGGAGACCTTAAATTTCGTGATATAACAGTTGATCCGACAACCGGATCGGTTATTTTGCGCATGGTATTTCCCAACCCGAAAGATATCCTGATGCCCGGAATGTTTGTCCGGGCAATTATACAGGAAGGTGTTCACAAAAAGGCTATTCTGGCTCCGCAACAGGCTGTGTCACGAGATCCTAAAGGAAACCCCGTCACATTAATTGTAGACAAGAATTCCATTGTTCAGCAGAAACAACTTATCCTTGATCGTCCCATCGGCAACAAATGGCTTGTCTCATCAGGGCTGGAACCGGGTGACCGGGTGATTGTCGAAGGGATACTGAAAGTAAAACCGGGAATACCTGTGAAAGCTGTTCCTTATGAAAATGGCGACTTAACCGGCAAAGAAAATAAAAATATAGTCCCGACTGCGCGAAAAAGAATTAATGGAGAAGGCTGATGTTATCTAAATTTTTCTTAAAACGTCCTGTTTTTGCCTGGGTTATTGCCGTTACCCTTATGGCGCTGGGAGCGCTTGCCATTTACAATTTACCCATTTCCCAGTATCCGTTAATGGCTCCGCCATCAATCTCTGTTACTTCCTCCTATCCGGGCGCTTCAGCTGAAACTGTCGAAAACAGCGTAACTCAACTTATCGAGCAAAAAATGACCGGCCTCGAAAATATGATCTACATGTCTTCTGTCAGTGATTCGGCAGGCACATCGCGTCTCGAGCTTACTTTTGCCCCGGGAACAGATCCTGATTTTGCCTGGTCGCAGGTGCAAAACAAGCTTCAAACCGCCATGCCCAGCCTTCCTGATGTTGTAAAAAATAAGGGTGTGGAGGTAAAGAAATCCACCCGTAATTATCTGATGGTTGTAGGCATAATTTCAGAAGACGGCAGCATGGATGGCGCTGACCTGAGAGATTTTGCAAAATCCAAACTGGAACAAGTAATCGCTCGTGTGCCCGGCGTGGGAGAGGTGGAAATTTTTGGCAGTGAATATTCCATGCGCATCTGGCTTGAACCGGATAAATTGACGGCTTATTTCCTCACGGTGGACGATGTCATAACTGCACTTAAGTCATACAATGTTGAAGTTTCGGCCGGGCAGTTCGGCGGCGCCCCGGCAGTTGAAGGACAGCGATTGAATGCTTCCATTATTGTCCAGAACATGCTTTCGACTCCCGAAGAGTTTGCCAACATTCCCCTGCGCACCAATCCGGATGGATCAATCGTCCGCATCGGCGATGTTTCCCGCACTGAACTCGGTTCTGAAATCTACGACATTGAAGTCGCCTATAATGGCAAACCCTCGGCTGGAATTGCGATCCGCCAAGCCGCCGGCGCCAATGCGCTGGATACGGCAGATGCCGTCAAAGCGAAATTGGCGGAAATGAGCCGCTTCTTTCCGGCAGGTTTAAAAGTTACTTATCCGCACGACACTACCCCGTTTATCAGAGTGGCGATTAGTGAAGTCGTTAAAACCCTTTTTGAAGCCATATTGCTGGTCTTCCTGATTATGTGGCTTTTTCTGGGTAACATCAGAGCTACTCTCATCCCCACTATTGCGGTTCCGGTAGTGCTTCTGGGAACATTCGCCATACTGGGGCTTCTGGGTTATTCCATCAACATGCTGACCATGTTTGCCATGGTGCTAGCCATAGGTCTTCTGGTTGATGATGCCATTGTTGTTGTAGAAAACGTGGAACGAATTATGAGCGAAGAAGGACTTTCTCCGAAAGAAGCTACGGCCAAATCCATGGAACAAATTACGAGCGCCTTAATCGGCATCGGATTGGTGCTCTCAGCAGTGTTTGGTCCTATGGCGTTTTTCCCCGGTTCTACCGGTATTATTTATCGTCAGTTTTCTATAACCATCATCTCCGCAATGCTTCTCTCGGTCGTTGTTGCATTGATCCTGACTCCCGTACTTTGCGCTTCGTTGCTCAAACCGGTAAAAGCAGGACATGAACCGGCAGAAAGCGCTATAGCTTTTCTTCGTCCTTTTTTCCTGTGGTTTGATCGCATATTCTTTAAAATCAGAGATTGGTGTGTAGGACTGGTTGGTCATTCCTTATCTCGGAAATTACGTTATTTGGTTATATTTCTTATAATCTCGGCAATCATGGGATTCCTTTTTCTACGCATGCCGACTGCTTACCTGCCGGATGAAGATCAGGGAACACTTCTAGCTCAGGTGATGACGCCCACCGGTTCCACACTGGAACAGACTAAAGAAGTATTAAAAAAAATTGAGCTCTATTTCAAAGAAAATGAAAAGGAAGCTGTGGCGTCAACCATGACAATTTCCGGTATCGGTTTTTCAGGCCGGGCGCAGAATAACGGCATGGTGTTCATCAAGTTGAAGGACTGGGAGCTGAGAAACCGGACTGACCTCAAGGTAAAAGCCATTGCCGGACGGGCCATGATGGCTTTCTCTGGCATCCGAGAAGCCATGGTCTTCGTTTTTCCCCCTCCTGCAGTTCCGGAGTTGGGTATGGCTAAGGGTTTTGACTTCGAGCTGTTGGACAGAGGCGGATTGGGTCATCAAACGTTGGTGAACGGACAGTACCAGTTATTAGGTATTGCGGCCAAAGATCCGCGGGTTACGTCTGTTCGTCCCAACAGTATGATGGATGTGCCTCAATACCGAGTCGACGTTGACTGGGAAAAGGCCGGCGCCCTTGGTGTGCCAATCTCATCAATTCACACAACAATCTCCGCCTCTTTCGGCAGCGCTTATGTCAACGACTTTATACAGGGAGCTCGTATTAAACGAGTTTATATTCAGGCAGACGCTCCCTACAGAATGTTGCCCGACGATATGGAAAAACTTTATGTTCGCAACATGCAAGGCAAAATGGTTCCCTTCTCTTCATTTGCAACCGGACGGTGGACTTCAGGCGCCACGCAACTGGCGCGTTTCAATGGTTTTCCTTCTATCAATATCTGGGGTGAACCGGCGCCCGGAAGAAGCTCCGGAGAAGCAATGGCGGCCATGGAAGAAGCTGTGGAAAAATTACCCAAAGGATTTGGCTTCGACTGGACCGGACTTTCTTATCAGGAACGGATGTCCAGCGCACAAGCTCCGCTTTTGTATGCTTTTTCAATTTTTGTTATTTTTCTTTGCCTGGCCGCGCTTTACGAAAGTTGGACAATCCCGATATCCATTCTTCTTATACTTCCGCTTGGTGTCATCGGCGGCGTTATCGCTTCCAGCATGAGAGGACTGGCCAATGACGTATATTTCCAGATCGGTCTTTTAACGACACTGGGACTGACCACCAAAAACGCAATTCTTATCGTCCAGTTTGCCAAAACCGGTGTGGAAAACGGAATGGCGCTGATAGATGCAACTTTGCAGGGGGTTAAACTTCGTTTTCGTCCGATTGTCATGACATCTCTGGCTTTCGGTTTCGGAGTTCTGCCTCTTGTTATAACAACCGGAGCAGGAGCGGGAGCACAAAACGCTATCGGCACCAGTGTGCTGGGCGGCATGTTCACTGCTACGATACTGGTGGTTGTTTTCGTTCCTCTTTTCTATGTTTTGATTGAAAAACTATTCGGCAGGAAACAAAAACAGAAACCGGCTGCAACAGATAATATGAATTCATCCGAGGTAAAATGATATGACAAGAAAGTTGGTTCTTCTACCGGTTGTTTTTATATTTTTCGTACTGTGCGGATGCGCCCTGGCTCCTAAATATACAAAACCGGCATCACCCGTTCCTGCACAATGGCCGCAAAGTTCTGTTTATCAGGAGACCGTAACCGGCGCGCCTGCAGTAATGGCGCCGGAACTCCCGTGGCGTGAATTCATTGCCGATGAAAAATTGCAAAAAATCATAGAAACATCGTTGAAAAACAATCGTGATCTGCGAGTAGCGGCGTTGAATGTTGAAAGAGCAAGAGCCTATTACGGTATTTCACGAGCCGAGCTTCTACCGTCGGTTAATGCTGCAGGAAGTATGTATAAAGAACGAATGCCGGGTGACCTTTCATCAACCGGAAGCGCAATGACCACCGAAAAATACAATGTCAATCTCGGCATTAGTTCGTGGGAAATCGATTTATTTGGCCGCATTCGCAGCCTGAAAGACCGGGCATTGGAACAATATCTGGCCACCCAAGAGGCGCATCGCGGCGCACAAATTTCTCTGATATCAGCCGTTGCACAGGCCTATCTGATGCTGGCGGCAGACAGAGAAAATCTTAAAACGGCAATTTCCACTTTTGAAACTCAGGAAGCTATTTATAAATTAATGCGCAAACGCTATGACGCGGGGATCGTTTCCGAGCTAGACGTGAAACGGGCGCAAAGTCAGGTTGAGGCAGCCAGAGGAGATGTCGCCCGTTACAAACAATTGACAGCACAGGATGAAAACTTTTTAAATCTTCTAACCGGCCATACAATCGAACAAGAATTGCTGCCCCATGATCTTACAAGTGTTGGCACACCAAAAGATTTTTCCCCGGGTTTGTCATCTGCTGTTCTTTTGTTTCGACCCGATATTCTTGCCGCCGAACATCAGTTAAAAGCGGCTAATGCCAATATCGGCGCCGCCCGTGCTGCCTTTTTCCCCCGCATTGCTTTGACAACTACTATCGGAACAGCCAGCGCCGAACTATCCGGACTTTTTAAAGCCGGTCAGGACACCTGGAATTTTGCTCCGCAGATCATCATGCCGATATTCGACCTCCGTACCTGGTCGGCATATGATGTAACAAAAGCAGAAAAGGAAATATCCGTAGCCCAATACGAAAAAACCATTCAAACAGCATTTCGGGAAGTTGCCGATGCCCTTGCAGAAAAAAGTATGGTTGATCAGCGAATTTCAGCGCAACAATCATTGGTTGACGCAATTGCGGAAACTTATCGTCTTAGTAATGCACGCTACACCAAGGGAATCGACAGCTATCTTTCCGTTCTTGATGCGCAGCGCACGCTCTACGGTGCACAACAGGATTTAACAATGCTGCGCCTGGCCAAAATCAATAATCAAATTGTTCTTTATAAGACACTTGGCGGAGGCAAAGACAATTAATAAATTCCAGAAAAATTCATGCTTAAAACAGCTATTTCCTGCCTGGCGCAGGCTGCACCCATTTTTTACTTTCACCATCATAGTACCATTTATCGGGAAAGCCGCGGCGCCTGATATAGACAGGATTATCCGCCCAGCGCAAAAGTTCCTTATAAGCATTATGAATCTTACGAAAAATTGCTGCTTGACCACCGGCATCAGGATGATGCATTTTTGCCTGGTGTCTGTAAGCGCTTTTTATTATTTTTTTTAATTCATGCGAATAAAGGTCAGTTTTTTTTATTTCCAGAGATTCCAGAATTCCTGTCTTGACACTCGGCGTCCTCGTCAATCTGGGACGTTGCAACCCATCAGAAATCCTGTGGCGGGTTGCCAATTTCAGGACGTGCTGGGAAGCCAGATAATTTTTGTTTGTCCGTTTCGATTCCTTCCACCATGCATCTCCCAACGCATTGGCCATAATACTGAAATCCGCAGCCGGATTGTTTCCCGTTGATCGTTTACTTTCATAACGGAAAACTTCTTTAATTCCGTGAGGAACAATATCCAGAACAATTTTTTTCTCTGAAAAATAAAAAGCTGCGTAACGGGTGTTTAAGGCCTGCAACAGGCCGTTCCTCGTATTGAGTTTCTGCCGGAGATTCTGACGGCATTTTATCGAACAATATTTCCGGTTTCCAATATTTTGCTTTGATCCGCAGGATAGACACCCTTTTTGTTTTTCATTTGCATTTGTTGATTCACTTTTTACTACATTTTTCAACGAGAACATCTGATTTCCATTACTTTCCGGCAGATGCCAGATACCCTTTGGCCAGCGCTTTATTCACATGCAATACACCTTTATTCATGTCTTTAAGAGGATAATCAGCTGTAATTACGGGCAGCGCATCGGCTTCGGCCTGAGTTTTAATAATCGATCCGACCGGCACATAGCGACCATCGGCAACTCTAACTCCCATTAAAATAACACCGGGCTCGATCACGCAATTCTTTCCTACGGAAGATTTAAAAACCAGAACCTTCATTCCTACAAAGGTATCATCCATTACTACAGCCGGACCGTGAATCTGTGCCTGATGAGCCAGCGAAACTCTCTTACCCACATAAACAGCATATTTTTTACCGTCAACTTCCATCCGGTTTTCCCCGATCGGCTCTCCATCCAGTTCCGTCTCTAAAGCGTGAATTATCACACCATCCTGGACATTGGAATCGTCGCCCACATGCAACGGCTGACCTTCATCACCTCGCACGCAAGCGGTTGGCGCAACCATAACATTTTTACCCAAGATTACATTGCCTATAACCGCCGCCAGCGGATGCACGAATGTGCCCGCTCCAATAACCGGTTCGGATATTTTTGCGCTAAAATCCGTTTTTACGTTTTTCTCAATCATTTTCTTCCTCCGTTTTTTTATGTTTTGATTAAGACAGTTTCTGCCCAAATTTATTTTTTTGTTTTTCCCGGTGCAAAAGTTCCTGCCAGATTTGCTTTACTCTCTCTTCAGTTTCATCAATACTTCCTTCATTATCAATTACAATATCAGCCAGTTTTATTTTTTCCTTAATCGGCATTTGACTTTTCAATCTTTTCTCCGCTTCTTCTTGACTTAATTCATTACGTTTTCTCAACCTGCGAAGCTGTTTCTCGGGCGTTACGAGAACCAAAACGGTCAGATCAAACAAATGCCGCATTCCACCTTCGAACAAAAGAGGAACATCAGATAAAATAATGGCATGTTCTTCTTTTGCTTTGATTTTTTCCAGACGATGATACCATTCCTGATAAACAAAAGGATGAACAATATTGTTAAGCTCAAGAATTTTCTTTTTGTTTGAAAAAACTATATTCCCTAATTTTAGACGGTCTATCTTTTTATCCGGTTGAAGAACGGTATTGCCAAAATGTTTGACAACTTCTTTATAAGCCGGCTTTCCCGGTTCCTGAACATAGTGAGCAAGCCTGTCAAAATCAATTAAATGAGCGCCCAACGCTGCAAACATCTTTGCTACCGTTGATTTTCCGCAGGCGATGCCGCCTGTTAATCCGACGTTTAACATGATTTTTTATTGAGATTATAAATAAGACGCAATCCTTCCAGCGTCAGCATCTCTTCAATTTTATCAATACTCCTGGCTTCCTGTGCTATAATTCCGGCCAGACCGCCGGTTGCTATTACCAATGGTTTTGTTTTAGCTTCCGCCTTCATTCTTTCTACTATACCGTCCACCAGGCCGGCATAACCGAACATTATGCCGGCCTGCATTGCACTGACAGTATCTTTAGTGATGATGCTTTTTGGTTTACTGAATTCGACACGCGGTAATTTTGACGCACGTGCAAATAACGCCTCGGTGGAAATAACTATTCCCGGCGCGATACAACCGCCCATATATTCTCCTTTCGGAGAAATATAGTCAAAAGTTGTTGCCGTACCGAAATCGACAATAATACATTCCTTACGATACTTGTTATATGCCGCAACAGCATTAACAATTCTGTCTGCGCCTACTTCTTTGGGATTATCGTAAAAAATCGGCATTCCCGTTTTGATACCCGGCCCGACAATCATCGGTTTGATTTTGAAATATTTCTGACATAGCGGTTCCAGAATATTGAGCATAGGCGGCACAACGCACGAAATAATAACAGCTGTAACCGATTTGATTTCTTTAGCATTCATCCGGCTGGACTGATAAAGATTCGAGATAAGTATTCCATACTCATCCACGGTATGATCGCTTTCCGTGCGAATCCGCCAGTCGTGGATTAAACGTTCGCCGTCAAAAAGTCCTAAAACTGTATTTGTGTTGCCGACGTCAATGACTAACAGCATATTGATCACCTCATTATTGTCGCGTCCCCTGCCGATGCTTTAATTCTTTTACCATCTTCCGCAAGAAGAATCAGCGAACCATCATCATCCAGGTCTACTGCCGCGCCGCTGATAATCTCATCCTTAAACATTACCTGAACTTTCTGACCGATCATCAGAGACAAACTTAACCATTTTTCCTTGATCCGTCCGAAACCTTCTTGTAATAGTTGTTTATACCATTTTGCCAAATTTTCATACAGACTAATTATCAATTGCTGACGCGGTATTTCCCTGCCGGTCTCTATGGCCAGGGAAGTCGCTATATTGCTTATTTCACCGGGGAACTGATTTATATTTACATTAATGCCAATTCCCAGTATAATAAAATCCACTTTGTTCACATCAGCTTTGGCCTGGGAAAGAATTCCGCAAACCTTTTTCCCGTTTATAAGTATGTCATTGGGCCATTTTACATTTATCCTGTTCGGACAATATTTTTCCAGAACTTCGGCCACAGCAATACCGGCAAATATGGAAATCTGCGGAACTCTTGACGGCTCCAATTGCGGCCTTAAAATAACTGTCGTGTAAATATTACTGCCCGCAGGTGAATGCCATGCTCTATGTAATCGCCCTCTGCCTTCAGTTTGACTATCGGCAATAATAACTGTTCCTTCCGGTGCACCGGCAATACCCAGTTTAAAAGCTTCATCATTAGTGGACCCTGTTTCAGGATAATATTGTAGTTTATGACCGAATATTTTTCCGGTAAGACTTTTTTCTAATATTTCCCAATCCCGGTCCATACAAATTATAATTATACTAGGTCAAAGAATTAAATAATGTTTCCACGATGACATTGGATTGATCAGTTCTTTTCACGCTATAATTTTTAGTGAAATATCGGCGGCACGGACGGAATGAGTAAGCTCTCCCACTGAAATAAAATCTACTCCGATTTTAGCAATATCGGCAACATTTTCCAGGCTGACATTTCCGGACGCTTCAATAAGAACGCGTCCGTTTATCATTTCAATTGCTTTTTTCATTACCGGAATATTCATATTATCAAGCATGATAACATCAACATTGCACTTCAGCGCTTCTTTAACTTCTTTGATATTCCTGGTTTCTACTTCAATTTTCATAAAAGGATTTTTTCTCTGTGCCTTCACAGCGGCAGCAATACTACCGGCTGCTTCGATATGATTATCTTTAATTAATATCCCATCGTATAGACCGATTCGGTGATTACGTCCGCCTCCGATACGAACAGCCATTTTATCCAGAATGCGTAATCCCGGCGCTGTCTTACGTGTGTCCAGAATTATTGCATTTGTACCGCGAACCGCCTTGACATATTCGGCAGTTAGCGTGGCAATACCACACATACGTTGAAACAAATTCAGCGCAACACGCTCGGCCTGCAAGATATCGGATAAATTTCCGGAAATTTGGACAAGGGCATCTCCTTTTTTTGCCCGACGCCCGTCATCAATCAATATTTTAACCCTTATAGTTTCATCAAGAAATCTAAAAGTTTCCACAAAAACGTCGATTCCGGCAACAACAAAATTTTCCTTGGCAACTGCAATCGCCTTGCCCTTTTTCCTGGGACTGACGGTAACCTGCGTAGTAATATCACCCGTGCCTATATCTTCGGCCAATGCATATTTAATAATTTTTTTAATCGGTTCTGAAACCATTTATTTACTCACTCTTTCAACTTGTGTTCTATCTATCAGAAACAAAAAGTGGATGTGCATCATTACCTGGAAATTTCTTTAAGTTTCTTTAACGCATTTTCCAAGGTATTAAATTTTTCCTGGCATTCTTTTAATTTATCTTCTTCCTTTTGAATAATTTCCGGAGCAGCTTTAGCGCAAAAATCACGATTGGCAAGCTTTTTGGAACTCTGGTCCAAATCTTTGGATACCTTCGTCAACTCTTTTTCCAATCGGGCTTTCTCTCCTGCGATATCCACAACACCGGCCAGAGGAACGAAAATTCTTATTGCACCGGTAACGCCGGTTGCCACACCTTTTGGCTCAATCAACCCCACTTCGACAGTTAAGGACTCAAGATTGGCCAGATTTAATATATAATCTTTGCCATCTCCGATTATTTTTTTGCTTTTATCATCCCCTGCGGAAACCATGACTTTTAACTTAATTGACGGTGGAATTCGCATTTCACCACGAATATTACGGATGGATGTAATGATATTCATCAGCATCTCCATTTTCTTTTCTGCTGCTTTATCTTTCCATGCAGGATTGACAACGGGGAATTTACTTACCATGATGGACCGTTCGTCACTATCATTCAGTGACTGCCAAAGCTCTTCGGTAACAAAAGGCATAAAAGGATGCAAAAGTTGCAGCATTACTGTGAAAACTTCCTGCAAAGTTTTTTGGGTTGCCTGTCTCTGTTCCTGACTTGCCTTGCCATAAAATACAGGCTTGCTTAATTCCAGATACCAGTCACAGAATTCATGCCATATAAAATGATAAATTGCCGCGGATGCATCATTGAAATGGTATTCTTCCAAACCGCGTGTAACTTCTGCAATCGTTTTGTTGAGCTTTGCTTTAATCCATTTATCAGGCAGCGAATCAGAATCATTCACCGGCGCTGATTCATCGAAATCCGCCAGGTTGGTCAATGTAAGTTTGGACGCGTTCCATATTTTATTGACAAAAAATTTGTAACCTTCAATGCGCTCCGGTGATAAACGAACGTCTCGCCCCTGTGCGGTATACGCTGCTAATGTAAAACGAAAAGCATCTGTGCCGTATTGATCAATCATGGAAAGGGGATCAATAATATTGCCCTTGGATTTACTCATCTTCTCCCCTTTTTCATCCCGCACCAGCGCGTGAAGATAAACATGCCTGAAAGGAACGTCTTTCATCACATAAAGACCCATCATCATCATGCGCGCCACCCAGAAGAAAAGAATATCAAATCCGGTAATTAAAAGTGATGTGGGGTAAAACGTTTTAAGAGATTCGGTCTGATCAGGCCAGCCCAGAGTAGAGAAGGGCCAGAGCGCGGAACTAAACCAGGTATCCAGAACATCTTCATCCTGCATCAGAGAGGTATTTCCGCAATCAGGACATTCTTTAGGATCTTCGATGGCAACGATAACTTTATCACAATCATTGCAATACCAGACGGGAATACGATGCCCCCACCACAACTGACGGGATATGCACCAATCACGGATATTGTTCATCCAGTCAAAGTAAGTGGCTTCCCACGTTTTGGGTATAATTTTTGTTTTATTCTTTACAACTGCGGCAATGGCCTGCTTTGCCAGAGGCTTGATTTTAACAAACCATTGTTTGGAAACCATCGGCTCTATATCCGTCTTACAACGATAACACTGACCGACATTGTGTGCGTAAGGCTCGGTACCTACCAGATAACCGCCCTTCCCCAGATCAGTCAATACATTCTTACGTGCTTCATAACGATCCTGTCCTTTGTATTTGCCGCCATATTCATTGATGATACCGTGACCATCCATAATTGAGATTATTTCCAACTGATGGCGCTGAGCCATGGCAAAGTCGTTGGGGTCCGAACCCGGCGTAATCTTAACTGCACCGGAACCAAAATCCATTGTTACATAATCATCAGCTATTACCGGTATTTTTTTATTCATTAAAGGCAAAATAACAAATTTACCCACCTGATCCCGGTAACGGAAATCCAGCGGATTGACGGCCACGGCCGTATCACCGAGCATTGTTTCCGGCCTGGTGGTTGCCACTACAATATCGCCGCTGCCATCCGCAAAAGGATAACGTATATTCCATAGAAAGCTTGCATCCTGCTTAAATTCCACTTCCAGATCGGAAATGGCGGTATGGCAACGGGGACACCAGTTGACAATATAATCTCCCTGATAAATCATACCCTCATTATAGAGCCGGACAAAAACCTCACGAACAGCCCGAGACAAACCCTCATCCATGGTAAAGCGTTCCCGTTCCCAGTCACAGGAACAACCCAGACGTTTGAGTTGATTAATAATCACGCCTCCGTATTTTTCTTTCCATTCCCAAACACGGTCAATAAATTTCTCTCGCCCCAGGTCATGGCGTGATAATCCTTCTTTCATCAGTTCCTGTTCCACCACATTTTGCGTGGCAATTCCTGCGTGATCCATGCCCGGCATCCAGAGCGTGTTATAGCCCTGCATCCTCTTAAAGCGTATAATGATATCCTGCAACGTATTATTCAAAGCATGCCCCATATGCAGCATCCCGGTTACATTGGGAGGCGGGATAACAATGGAGAACGCCGGCGCCTCACTTTTATCCTGAGCGTGAAAATACTTGTTTCTTAACCAATAATCGTATAATCTTTTTTCGGCATTAGCCGGCTCAAACGCTTTGCTTAACTCTTTTGTCGACGACATTTAACATTATTCTCCTTCAATTCCTCTCACGGTGGCATATTGCCAATCTGACTGCGCCTATAGTGACCCTATAGTGTCCTTTAGGGTATTTGAATTATTTGCTGTCACATTGGAGTCTCATTATCACAGGCATTCGCTCTCTGCTATCGCGGGATAGTTCGTCCAGCAAATTTTTGTGCGCTTCGCTTCAAAAAATTGGGACTCACTAAAAAGGGCTTTAAGTCCTATTTAAATATTTATTCTTATATTTCATATACTTAATTAATTAAGTTTCAATTTATCCTTCAACTTACGAATTGTCAAAAGAGCTTCCACTCCTGATAATGGTTTCAAAGGAGCAAATTCACCTGTTTTTACATTTTTTGCTTCCATGATCTCCCGTGAAGCAACAGACATAATGGCATTAAAATAAGGCATATCCGCGGGCACATCGGGAAACAAAGATTTTGAATTAACATATCCTGAAGCCAGATCCTTCTCTCCTGTAAGTTTTATTAAGATATCTTCCATTATAATTGCGTATTCGCCACGGGAAAGGACTTCTCTGGGATTGAAATTACCATTAGGATTATTTTCCAAACCGTGCACTCCGATCTCAAGTATCCCTTCAATTTCTTTTTTAAATGGGTGATCCGCTATGTCGTTTGCCATTAATTTAGCAGGAGCTGATACAGCAGTAACAGCTTCTATAAATTTTTTCCCAACTTCTTTCACTTCCGCCGTAATTTTTTCGACATCTTTCGCTGGTGTCTCTGCAGAAACTTTTTCCTCATCTTTTACAACCGTCTCCGGAGCCTGCGGCGCCTGTTTTTTATAAAGCTCTTTTATTTTTAATTCGTCCATAAACAAAGCCGCCGCGTCCCCTCTGGTCAGACGTTCTACCAAAGCTATCTTTTTACCTTCTGCTGTAGCGGGCATAGCCTGTTGAATCTTTTTCAAAAACTTCAACTGAGCGTCGGCATCGGCAATATGGTCAGTTTTCAACTGAATAACCTTTGTGAACATTTGCAATGCCTGATTAAAATCCAAAGCATCTTTATAAGCTATTCCCATGTAATAATATGCCGGCGAATACCTGGAATCGATCTTCACAGCCTCATCGAATTGATTGCCGGCCAACTCCAGCCATTTTGAGTCAGCTTTGCTGATAGTGTAATACCGGATTTTGCCGACATAAGCGAAAAGCTTTTCTTCATCGGAAGCAGCGTATTGGGAACCAAGGATAAGATTTTCCCCGGCATTATCAAATTTACCTGTGAAGGTATTAACCAAAGCCAGGCCTGTATAAGCCTTAGAATAATTTTTATTTAGTTCAATCGCCATAGTGAATTCCCGTTGGGCATCAGGATACTTTTCCAGTTCCAGCAATTTTAGCCCCGTAAAAGTATGATGACCTGGCGTATCCAACTGGTTTACCGCGACCCTTGCCTTTGGCCCGCAGGAAACCAGAGATGATACGGCTATACACATAATAAATGGAAGAATTACGGGTATGAAGAACCCCAAAGCAAGCTTTGGAAACAATTCGTGAGCTCGCTGCGTGGTATTATGCCCTCCGCTGGGCGGGATTGTTCGACTTACAAATTTCACTCGAAAATGCACCTCTAAGTCATTGTTTATATTGTTATTTAAAACTATCCTCATCAAATCCCCCTCAATCCCCCTTTTCTAAAGGGGGAAGTTCCCCTCTTCGGCAAAGAGGGCAGGGGAGATTTTCATGCTCCTTTGTGACGGAGACCGTCATGTGGGTTTCATAATAATTATTTATTCCCAAAACTGTTCGATATCATTATCTTTAGAACCGATTTAAGTCAAGCAATATTGCATGACGCTTTATTTATGATGAAAGTTAAAACAAACTGTATTTCTGCTGTTTTAATCGATTCGCTTCAGGAAATTTTCTACATTATTGCTGATTTCACTGAATGAATCAGGAGAAAACCAGTTTATTTCCTTATCCGCAGCAAACCAGGTCATCTGACGTCGGGCATATTGCCAGGTATCGCGTTTGATTAGATTCACACAGCGTTCCCAATCATACTTATTGTGCATAAATCCGATAATTTGCTTATAACCGAGTGACTGCAGCGGTTTAAGATCTTCCCTATATCCCATAGCCAAAACTCTTTTAATTTCATTCAACAGTCCATCGGTAATCATTTTATCGGTGCGCAACCTAATTTTCTGTTTCAATTCTTTGCGTTCAACTTGCAGGCCGATTTTGTAAGTCCTGTAGGGAGTATCGGCAAAGGAATGTTTTTTCTGCTTGACGGTAATTGATTCCCCGGTTTGTTCCAAAACTTCCAGCGCCCGGATTACCCTGACCGCATCGTTAGGATTTATCTGAGCAGCGGCAGCGGCATCTCTTTGAAGCAGTAATTCATAAAGATACTTCTTGCCGTACTGACCCCGCAATTGACGATAATAATTTCTGATTTTTTCATCAACATCCGGCGTCTCAATAATTCCCCTGAGCAGCGCTCTAATATAGAGTCCGGTCCCGCCGACTACAAAAATAGGTGTTTCCTTTTCCGACAATTCAGAAATAATTTTGCTTGCCGATTCAGCAAACAAAGCGACATTAAATTCTTCGTCAGGATTAACGATATCTATCAGATGGTGTTTGATACCCCTTCTCTCTTCCATTGTCGGCTTTGCCGTACCGATATCCAGATAACGGTAAACCTGCATGGAATCAGCGCTGATGACTTCACCTCCGAATTCCAGCGCCAGATTTACAGCCAGTTGAGTCTTACCGGTAGCAGTAGGAGAATTGATTATTACCAGCGGCAACTTTTCCATCTTTGATTTTATTTCCTTTTAAACATCCTTTCGATTTCGTTTAAGGAAAAGTCAACAGTGATGGGACGCCCGTGAGGACAGGTAAGATTAAAAGACGTCGCCTCAAGTTCTCGGCACAAAGCGGCAACGTCATCCAGGGAAAGAACCTTGTTTGCCTTGATCGCCGCGCGACAGGCCAGCGATGCCAGTATTTTTTCTCTTTTTTCCTGCAAGGAAGGCGTTCGATTCTGATCGCCAAGTTGATCGGCAATATCGGAGATCATCTCACTTATTTTAACCTGTGAAAGACTTGCCGGAACTGCTTTGACGGCAACCGCATTCCCGCCAAATATTTCGATTTCCAGACCAATCTCCCGAAGTAAGTCGATATAACCGGAAAACAGCGTGATTTGCCCCGGCGTAAGGTTGATAATTTCCGGCATCAGTAGTGACTGACGGACAACTTGCCCTGCTGCTGATTTTTTTAATTTCTCCAGAATTATTCTTTCGTGCGCCGCATGTTGATCAAGCAAGACAAGATTTTCATCCCCTTCAAATATAAGATAGGTGTCGGCAAACGGCCCTACATATTTCATGCCGGCAAATGATATTGTTTCCTTTGCCGGCATATTAGCGCTTTCAACAACGGTTGCCGTTTTTTCCGTAAAAGGACGCTTCAATAAATCTTCATTGATCGCTTTTTGTAAATTTTGCCGGGAAAACAGACCGAAAGGCATAGAGGGGGATTTTTCTCTTATTTTTGGAGAACTGTATGAAAAATCATTTTTCTCTTTAGGCTTTAAACGATAAATGAAATTTCCTTTCGACGTTTCAGTTTCCGCAAGACTTTGCGCAATTGTTCTTGACGCCAATTCATAAACGCCGTGCGCGTTTTTGAAGCGTACTTCCAGCTTGGCCGGATGAACGTTGACATCAACGTCTTCGGGCGGGATATTCAGAAAAAGCGCCGCTGCCGGATAACGTCTCGGTTCGATAATCTGCCTGTACGCCGATAATACGGCGTGGGTCACGCTGTTGTCGCGGATAAATCTCCTATTAACAAACAAATAAATGCTTTTGGAATTGGATTTGGTGTATTCCGGACGTGAAATAAATCCTGTCAAACTCATATTATCTTTTTGCTCATCAACCGAAAGGCAATGCGCGGAGAATTCATCACCCATCACCATAGAAATCCGTTTGGAAATATCGCTGACCTCCGGAGCAACAAAAATCTCCTTGCCGTTCGCCGATACTTTAAAGCGAATTTCGGGATGAGCCAAAGCAATGCGGGTAACAACATCCAGACACGCACTCTGCTCGGTTGTTTCCGTTTTTAAAAATTTTCTGCGGGCGGGAACGTTGGCAAATATTCTGGTAATTGATATTTGTGTGCCTTCGGGACAGCCGGCGGGCGCTACTTCTTTAATGGCGCCCGCCTCCAGCGTTGCTTTTGCACCGGATAAATCGTTTTTGCGTCTGGTTAATAATTCGACTTTGGCAATGGAGGCAATACTGGGCATTGCTTCGCCGCGGAAACCGAAAGAAACAACATTAAAGATATCTTCAAATTTATGAATTTTACTGGTGGCGTGCCTTTCAAAAACCAGCGGAACATCTTCGCGCTCTATTCCTGAACCGTTATCAATTACCTTAATGGATTGGCAGCCTCCCTTTTCCAATTCCACTCTGATGTCGGTTGCGCCGGCATCAATGGAATTTTCCAGCAGTTCCTTGACAATTGAAGCCGGTCTTTCCACCACTTCGCCGGCAGCAATCTTATTGGCTATTTCTTCGGATAATACGACAATGCGTTCGGACAACTTTATCGCTCCTCAAATTTGTCGGCTCATACTTATTTAAATAATATTTCAAGCTATATCTTAACATTTTTCAGATAATCCTGAAGCGCCAGCTGCCAGGGCTGCATTACCCTTCCTGTTGTTTCAACAAACTTATGTATATCCAAAACACTGCAAGCCGGGCGTTTGGCCGGTCTTTTCAGCTGACCGGATTTGATGGGTATTACTTCAATTTTATCAAAACCGGATTCCTTCAAAATCCTGACAGCGAACCGATACCAGCTGCATGTTCCTCTATTGGCAACATTAAAAATCCCCTGAGCGTTTTTTTCAATAAGCAACGCTACAGCAGCTGCCAGGTCTTTTGTGTAGGTAGGCGAGCCGACCTGATCATCAACTACCGATAACGTCGATGGCTGGTCGGCTTTAGCGCCTGTCCCGGCCATAGTATCATCAATAAAGCTTTTAGCTTTTGCTTTCTCCAGAATAGTCTGAACAAAATTTTTACCCCCGACTCCATATAACCAGGAAGTACGAATCAGCAGATAATTTTGGGAAAGAGATTGAAGATACTTCTCTCCGGCCAGTTTTGACTGTCCGTAAACATTAATCGGATTACACTTGTCATCTTCTTTGTAAGGTTGCTTGGCTTTTCCATCAAAAACATAATCAGTGCTGAAATGAATTATGGGAATATTTTTATCGCGACACCCCTCGGCAATGTTTTTTACCGCTTCGGCATTAACGGCAAAGCATTCTTCTTTTGCCGTTTCACACCCGTCAACATTGGTATATGCAGCAGCATTAATAACTATATCCGGTTCTGTTTCCTTTATCGCTTTTTTACAATCGCTTGCGGAAACAATATCAATTTCTTCCTTATCCATACCGATGACCTCATGTTCCGTGGAAAGTCTTAAAAGAAGGTCGCTTCCCAGCATTCCCTTATGTCCCAGCAATAGTATTTTCACTATTAGTATTTGACCTCCTTTAAAAAAAGGGCATAAGCCGGCGCTGTAGCTCCGGCAATTTTTCTGTCTTTGGATTCAAGAATCCTCTTCATTTCTTCCGGCTCCCATTTGCCTCTGCCTATTTCCACCAGTGTGCCGACAATATTGCGCACCATATATTTTAAAAAGCCGTGAGCCACTACGTTTACTTCGATTATTCCCTCTTCGTTCTTTTTGATGTCTATATCCAAAATCGTCCGCACGCGATCTTTAACCTGCGTGTTGGCCGCGCAAAAACTGGAAAAATCATGCGTTCCGATAATGTATTTTGTCGCTTCTCTCATAAATTCCATGTTGAGTGGATATCGTACATGCCAAAAATAATTTCTTCCTATTGCCGGACGCAATCGCTGATTGCATATTTTATATACATAAACTTTGCTTTTGACGTCACGCAAGGCATGAAAATCTTCCGGAACCTCTTCCATTTCCTTAATAACAATATCTTTCGGCAATACGCTGTTCAACCCACGGTAAATATTATCTAAAGGCAAACTGCTGTTGCTCTTAAAATGAGCTGCCTGATTCAGGGCATGCACTCCGGCATCCGTTCTGCCGGAACCGATAACAGATACTTTCTCGCCGGTAATTAGTTCTATCGCTTCCTCCAGCACCTGCTGGATGCTCAATCCGTTTTCCTGTCTCTGCCAGCCGCAATAGGCCGTGCCGTCGTACTCCACAATCATTTTAAAGTTGCGCATAATTCTTCCCGGAAATAATTTCTGACGAAGAATTTATTCTGTTTATTAAAAAAAATAAAGAAGAAGTTTTACTTTTTCTTTTCCTGCCGAATTAATTCACTGATAATTTTAATCATTTTTTTAATCATTTTTCCTTGCCACTTTTTCACAAACACGCTAGTATTGCCCTAAGTTTAAAATATCTCTTTTAATTATTAATTTTACGGTAGTTTTAAAAGTCTAAACAGCTGGAGATAATTTATGAGTGATAATCCGCAAAAAGACACAACTCAGGACAAAATCAAAAATTTTGAACAAAAAAGCCAAACTATAAAAATGATGGGCGGCGAAAAACAAATCAAAAAACAGCATGATTTGAATAAATTAACCGCCAGAGAACGGCTGGATTTGTTTTTCGATAAAGATACTTTTCAGGAAGTGCAGCTTTTTGTTAAGCACCGTTCTGCTCTCTTCGGTCTTGATAAAAAAGAAATTCATGCCGACGGCGTTATTACCGGATTCGGCAAAGTCAACGGACGCACGGTTTTTGCTGCTGCTCAGGATTTTACCTCTTCCGGCGGCAGTCTGGGCGAAATGCACTCAAAGAAAATATGGAAAGTTATGGATATGGCAATTGCCGCTCAGAAACCTTTTGTGGCAATTAATGACTCCGGCGGGGCGCGTATTCAGGAAGGTGTTTCCTCTTTGGAAGGCTATGGTGGAATTTTTTACCGTAACACAACAGGTTCCGGTTATATACCGCAAATAACCGCTATTATGGGACCGACTGCCGGAGGCGCGGTTTATTCACCGGCCCTTGCCGATTGGGTTTTTATGGTCAAAAACAGCAGTTATATGTATATTACCGGACCGGATGTTATAAAATCGGCCATCGATGAAGAAGTAACGCATGATGAACTGGGCGGAGCAGTAGCCCAGGCAACGAAAAGCGGGGTTTGCCATTTTGTGGCGGAAAACGACACCGATTGCATCGATAAAATAAAAATTCTTCTTTCCTATTTGCCGGATAGTTGCCTCTCTCCTCTGCCCGTGATTGCGTGTACAGATGACGCTGAACGCATTTGTACGGAATTGGATTCGATTATTCCCGATAAGGTTAATCGAGTATACGATATGAAAAAAATCATCAAATCCATCGCCGACAATAACGAAATATTTGAGCCGTTCGAACTCTGGGCAAAAAATATTATCGTCGCTTTTATTCGTATCATGGGAAAACCGGTCGGTGTGGTTGCCAATAATCCCCGTCACGCCGCCGGTGTTCTGGATATAAATGCGTCCGATAAAGCTTCCCGCTTTATTCGCTTCTGCGATGCTTTCAACATTTCTCTTTTGACCTTTACCGACGTTCCCGGATACATGCCCGGCACCATTCAGGAATGGGGCGGCATTATCCGCCACGGCGCAAAACTTCTCCACGCTTATGCGGAAGCAACAGTGCCGAAAATAACCGTCATTACACGCAAAGCTTACGGCGGAGCGTATATCGGCATGTGCAGCAAACAACTGGGCGCTGATTATGTAATGGCGTGGCCGACGGCTGAAATCGCCGTTTTGGGCGGTGAAGGGGCCTGCAACATCATTTATCGTAATGAAATTTCCTCTGCCCCCGATCCGGAAGCCAAAAAAGCGGAACTTGTTTCCGCCTATGAAGATCAATTCAGTAATCCTTACTTTGCGGCCTCTCTGGGTATTATCGAAGAAATCATTGCTCCGCGCGATACCAGAAAAAGAATTGTGGCGCTAATGGATGCGCTTAAAGATAAAAAAGAAACACGGCTGCCCAAGAAACACAACAACATTCCTCTTTAGTATTCTGGAGCGGATGTGTATAACTTTTTTGCCGACTTAATAGTTCCGGCACATTTTCTATTTATCGTGTTTGTTATCTGCGGCGGTTTGTTAGTTATCCGCCGGCCGAAAATTGCTTTTGTACATTTACCTGCGGCAGTTTGGGGAGTAATTGTAGAATTTTTCGGATGGATTTGCCCGTTAACACCTCTGGAAAATTATTTTCGTCACCTTGCCGGATATACTCAATATAGCGGGGATTTTATTTTGCGATATCTGTTTCCGGTAATCTACCCCGAAAATCTCACTTCCACCATACAAATTGTTCTGGGTGCATTGGTCATCATTATAAATGTTGTTTTCTATTCTATTGCTATACAAATACGTCGATCGCGCAAGGAAAATTCTTGAAAATAAATTTATGAGCATAATTGACGCAAACTTTTTATGAAGTTATAAATGATAACCTTTTCAAGGTGCGCTCCCTGCCCAGGATTATAAATACTTTGTCCAGTTCCGGACCATGGACTTTTCCGGTAATAGCCGCCCGAATGGGCATAAATAATTCTTTGCCTTTTGCACCTGTTTTCTCTTTAATGTATTTAACGGCGGCCGAATAGATATCTTTCGGACTGCCTGTGTTGGTTTCTAAATATTCGGAAAAAGCTTTTATTACTTTGTCGGCGCTATCTCTTTCTAATACCTTTTTTGCTTCCGATGTGAGCTTATATTTTTCATCAAAAAATATGTCTATATGATTGTTTACTTCGGCCAGTGTAGTTAAGTCTGTTTTTATCAGCTCAATTATTTCTTTAAGCCATTCCTGATCCATGGTATCGGTTTTATAACCCGCCTGTTCCAAAAACGGTTTAAGACGCTCAACTAAATCTTCTGTTTCGCAGTTTCTGATATAAATGGCATTCAACCAGAGAAGTTTTTCTTCATCAAATATTGCCCCGCTTTTCGAGGCTCGCTTCAATGTGAAACCGGAAATCATTTCTTCACGGGACAATACTTCCCGACTATCTGTAAAAGAACTTCCCAAAAGCCCCAGATAATTAACCAGGGCTTCGGGTAAAATCCCTTTTTTGTGAAATTCGCCGACCGAAACAGAACCATGACGTTTACTGAGTTTTGTGCGGTCTTTGCCAAGAATTAACGAATGATGAGCAAAGGTCGGTGGATTAAAACCAAATGCGCGATAAAGCATAATCTGCAAAGCAGTATTGGATAGATGATCCTCGCCGCGGATAACATGAGTGATGCCCATGAGATGATCGTCAATGACAACGGCAAAATTATACGCAGGCATACCGTTGGAACGGATAATAATGAAATCTCCTATAGTCTCCCCTTCAATTTTCATTGTTCCGCGAATCAAATCTTCAAATTCAATCACCTGTGGCTGCACTTTAAAGCGAAAGGAAGGAATTCGGCCCTCCTTTTCGCGCTTTTTTCTTTCATCTGCCGTAAGATTTCTGCATTTTCCCCTGTAGCGCGGCATCCGTTTGCTGAGAATCAGCGTCTGACGTTCTTCCTCCAGTTCTTCTTCCGTACAATAACAGGGATAAACAAAATCTTTATCTATTAGCTTCTGCAAATGGCTTTTGTATATCTCTAAACGTTCACTCTGCTTATAAGGGCCATATAAACCTTCTTTCTGCGGCCCTTCGTCCCAATCAATGCCCAGCCAGTTCAGGTCCCTAAGCAGAGTTATCTGATAAGAAAGATCGCTGCGCGACTCGTCGGTATCTTCAATTCGTAAAATAAAAGAACCGCCATGATGACGGGCGAACATCCAGTTAAACAGAGCCGTCCGAGCGTTACCCACGTGAAGCTCTCCGGTTGGAGAAGGCGCAAATCTTACCCTGTATTTTTCCATTTTGTATTATTCCTTGTTCAATGCAGCTACTGCCGTTACAGCTATTCCTTCACCTCTGCCCACAAATCCCATGCTTTCGTTTGTTTTTGTTTTAATATTTATATCAGCCGTCGGTATATTCAAAATTTTTGCAATATTATGGATAATCTTGTCCACAAAAGGCGCAACTTGGGGTTTTTCCATAATTATTGTTGCATCAATATTATTGATTGTAAAACCCTTATCGGCAATAATTTTGCGGACACGATCAAGAAGTATCATACTGGAAATATTCTTATATTGCGGATCAGTATCCGGGAAATGCCTGCCAATATCGCCCGATCCTGCCGCACCTAAAAGGGCATCGCAAACAGCATGAAGCAGAGCATCCGCATCGGAATGCCCTTGTAATCCCATAGTATAAGGAATTTTTACCCCTCCTAAAATCAGTTTTCTGCCGGTGACAAAACGATGACTGTCATAGCCGCACCCGATGCGTATTTGCATTTTTCCTCCCGATTTGTTTTTTATCAAAGCTTTTGCCATTATAAGATCTTCCGGTGTTGTAATTTTAATATTGTCATATGAGCCGGCAATCATCTTTACTTTTATACCCATGCGCTCAACCAGCGACGCGTCATCAGTTCCATAGAACTTTTTATCGTAGGCTTCTTTGTATGCCTTTTTTAATACTTTCAGTTTAAATGCCTGAGGAGTTTGCGTAAGCCATAAATTCTGTCGTGGAATTGTAATTTCTACTACATTATCTTTCCCGGTTTCCTTGATAGTGTCTTTTGCTTTCACACCGACTGACGCCGCGCCTGTAACTTTCGCCGCAACAACAACCTGCCTGATCATCTTTTCGGTGACGAAAGGTCTTACCGCATCATGAACGAGGACAAAATCGCATTTATTATCAATAGCAGCAAGACCGTTCCTGACCGAATCCTGCCTTTCCTTTCCACCGGCAACAATTTTTGTTACTTTTTTTAATCCGTATTTATCTGTTAGATTTTGCGGGGCTGAAGCCAAATCAGCCGATGGCAGAACTAAAATAATTTCATCTATTATCTTTGAATTTTGAAATACCTGTAGAGTATGTGCCACTACAGGTGTTTGATTCAATAGTAAATACTGTTTGGCCACATCAGCCTTTAATCTTTTTCCGGCACCCCCGGCGGGAATTATGGCTATAGTCTTCATTGATTAATTATTCCCGTAAATATTATCTAATTTCCTCTGAAAATACACATCTAAGTTATTGTTTATATTGTTATTTAAAAACTATCCTCATCAAATCCCCCTCCATCC
>MAEO01000180.1 GCA_001683985.1 Smithella sp. M82 | reverse complement strand
CCTGTCGTGCATCGCTGGAAGAAATTCAATTTCGCTCATGCTTTCTAATGTAAATATATTGATGAAACGCAATAGTAGTTAAACGATAGAAATGATAGTAATTAATAAAGTGTTGAATTTATGAAGCTTTCTACAAGATCACGCTACGGACTGAGATTAATGCTGGCTCTGGCTGGGAATTACGGAAAGGGCAATACTTTCCTCAAAGATATTGCTCGTGAAGAGGAAATTTCTGAAAAATATCTTAGTCTTATAATAATTCCACTCAAGGGGGTCGGCCTGGTTAATTCTGTGAGGGGATCATCCGGAGGTTACAAGCTAGCCAAAGCCCCATCGCAGATAACCTTGAAGAATATTGTTGATGTATTCGAAGGAGATTGTTTGGTTGATTGTGTGAAAAATCCCAAGGCCTGTCCTAGGGTCAGCACCTGTGCCAGTCGTGATATCTGGGCCATATTGGGCGGCAAGATTTCGGAAACACTTAGCTCAATCACGCTGGAGCAGCTTGTCCTGATGAACAAAGAGAAAATGGAACAAATCAGTCCATCCATATAAAATGCAACATTAAAAAGGGAACAAAGGAAATAAAATGGGTAAAAAAGTTTTAATGGCGATGAGCGGCGGCGTTGATTCATCTGTTGCAGCCATGTTGCTTATTGATCATGGCTATGATGTTGCCGGTGTAACCATGCGTTTCGGAACTTTGACTGAAGGAGATCAAAAAAGATCATGCACTTCTGCTGCGATTGATGATGCGAAAAAGGTTTGCGATCATTTCCGCATTCCTCATTACGTTTTTGATTACGAGACCCAACTGGAAGATAAGGTTATCGCCAATTTTATCAGTGAATATAAAAAAGGCAGAACGCCCAATCCCTGTGTCGAGTGCAACCGTTATCTGAAATTCGGTTCTCTGCTGGACAAGGCTCTGACGCTTGGCTTTGATTTTCTGGCAACCGGTCATTATGCGGCCATCGAAAAAAATGAAGAAGGATATTTTCTTATAAGACCAAAAGACAAAAAGAAAGACCAGACATATTTTCTCTACGCCATTCCTCATAATAAGCTGGCCAAAATTTTGTTTCCTCTCGCCTCTCTGACAAAGGATGAAGTCAGAGATTTAGCTAAAAATCATTCTTTGCCTGTTGCTCATAAGCAGGAGAGCCAGGACATTTGTTTTGTGACGCAGAAAAATTCTCAGGAATTTCTTCTGGAGCGGGTGAAAGAAATAAAGCCGGGACCAATTGTTGATATTTATGGAAAAGTTCTCGGCAAGCATTGCGGAATTATTTTTCACACTATCGGCCAGCGAGGAGGTCTTGGAATTAGTCATCCCACACCGTTGTATGTCGTTTCCATTGATCCCGTGAAGAACCGTATTGTTGTCGGTGAAAAGAAAGATTTATTGGGCAAGGGACTTGTTGCCGTTGATGTAAACGTAATGGCCAAAAACTGGCCAAAGCAGATGCACGCAAAAATCAGATACCGAAAAAAGGAAGCGCTTTGCAAAGTAAAAGCCGAAAATGGCAGATTTAAAGTAATATTTGCCGAAGATCAGGAGGCAATCACTCCCGGCCAGTCCGTTGTTTTCTATGATCATAACTTGGTTCTCGGTGGTGGAATAATTGATGAGGTATTATATAAAAGCTAGGAATTTGAGATTTTATTCTTTCACTCGAAAATGCACCTCTAATATATTGATTTCACTCGAAAATCCCCTTTTGACAGGCGAGACGCCTGTCCTACTGG
>MAEO01000179.1 GCA_001683985.1 Smithella sp. M82 | reverse complement strand
AGTTCAGAATTATTTTAAGAAAATTTTAAAGATGTTCCCACCGAGTTGCGTCTGTATGAGGAATATAAAAGGGCTACAGAGAACAGCAATATCCGTGCCGAACACTATTGTGGCTGTCCCCAGTTTCCCATGTTTGTGCGTTGGAAACTAACGGTTTGACAAAAACCATCTTGGGAGAGTCTGCTATGGCACTATAACCCTTTCGGATGCGACGAAAACCTTTGGTGTCGCCTACATAGATCCAGTTATTAAGCTTTGTAGATGGTTCCCTGAAATCTCTGCGGATCTACGAAGGTTTCCAAAAGAACAAGCGGATGGCCGAAAGCAGCCTGCCAATCGCTCGGCAATCTCCTGCGGCATATAGAATGCGGGAAGCCAGATTGGGGTAATGCCATTCAGGAAGGATCAAAAAACGGCTGTTATTGGTAATCAGCTTCAGTCGGTCGTACTGACGATGAAGGTCCCATCCGATCCACCGATCCCTTGATGCACATTTCATGGCCGGGGCGGAAAAACTTGAGAAGAGCGACCCCTTGTTCGCCATGAACGGCAACATACCAGAGCGTCTCGCTGATTTTGGGAAGAGCACCCAGGTAATGATGTTCCTGCATCAGGTGGTTGTAACGCTGCTCTTCAGATGGCAGTATGGGACGGACAAAAACTTCAGACAGGTTAAACAGAAGCTGCCTCCCTCCATGAATGATTATACGATTGCGTATATACTTCATGAGGAGGGATTAGTCCAGCTTTTTTTTAAATCTATATGCAGCTATTGAATAAGGTGTTGAGAACAAAAATACCCTGAGTTTTTCCTTGACACGCAAGCCCGTTTTCGCTATATATATACAATCCAGTAAAAAAGTGGACATTAGAGCCATTGCCACATCCCTATTATCTGTAATAACCGGGCGAGCCTTTGCATCTTATGCCAACAAATATATTGGATTGCATATATGTTCCACTGAACTATAGATGTTCTTGTCAAAAGCAGGCCGATGGCCCTATTCCCAAAGAAATTTTTTTATCCATGGTAATGCTCTCGGTTCAACAGAACATATTAGCCAAATTCAACGAAGTCCTGCAACAACGTGCAGTTCCTGAGTCCTTCCACCCCCATTACAGGAAATGGCTTCGTTATTTTCCGGATTTTTGCAAAATATCCACCTCCCGACGCCAAATCCCAACAGGTTCGCTTATTCATCGAAAAACTGCGGAGCAAAAAACAAACCCCGCAGCAATGCACCCAAGCCGCACACGCGATATCCCTTTTTTTCGAAACGCAACAGCAAAAAAACCATCTTAATCCCATACCAGTTGAGGCGAAACCTCATCCCGCTTCCCACCCAACGTCCCCTCCACCCAAGGTGCAAGCGGCAAAAGGCGCCCTTGCCCCCGACGTTGAGATCCCAGTTGATATATCGTCGCCGGCAGTTGCAAAGCAGACCGCTTTGTTCAGTTCTCAGGGTAGAAATCGCTATAACGAATGGCGATCCATGGAGAAATCGAAATCACCGGCAGGGGACCAAGCCATTGAAAGACTTGTCGCTGAGATCAAAACCAGGCGCTATTCCCGAAAAACCCTTAAAACATATGCGGATTGGGCCCGCAAATTTCAACGCTATCTGAGCGACAAACCGCCGGATAAGCTTTCCCCGGCGGATGTGAAAGAATACCTCACCAATTTGGCGGTTAAATGCCGCGTCGCCTCTTCAACCCAGAACCAGGCTTTTAATGCCCTGCTGTTTCTCTTTCGCCATGTCTTTCAGAAAGACTTTGGCGATCAACGTGATGTCCCCCGTGCAAAAAAATCAAAATACATCCCTGTGGTTCTCTCCCGACCGGAAATAGACGCAATCATCAGCCGCCTTGAATATCCATTCGATATCGTTGTCAGTTTGCTCTATGGCTGCGGTCTTCGTCTTTTTGAGTGCCTCAGTCTTCGAGTACAGAATTTCAATTTTGACGAGAGGATATTGACGGTGCACGGCAAGGGTGACAAAGATCGAACCGTTCCTCTTCCGGAAAGCCTCATCCCGAAATTACAAATCCAGTTGGCGGCCGTGAGCAAACTCCATGAAAAGGACCTGGCGGCAGGCTATGCCGGAGTATTTCTCGTCGACTCCCTGGAAAAGAAATATCCAGCCGCTGCCAGGGATTTCATCTGGCAGTGGTTTTTCCCGCAAAAAGAACTGACTCCAATACCGGGCACATCAGAATATAGACGCTATCACTTGCACGAAACCCAGGTTCAAGAGGCGCTGAAAAAGGCAGCAAGGATGGCAAAACTCACCAAACGCGTTAAATCGCATACTTTTCGGCACAGTTTCGCTACGCATCTTTTACAGGCGAATTACGACATACGGACGATTCAGACGATGCTGAGGCATACCGACGTGAGAACCACAATGATTTATACGCATTG
>MAEO01000178.1 GCA_001683985.1 Smithella sp. M82 | reverse complement strand
ATGGTTAGGTTGAGATATGGTTCACCCGGCATTCGCCGGGTGTCCGGCGCATGCCGGACAAATCCCGCTCTCTCCGCCATTTTTTAATGCATTATCCACGAGGGAACCTTCTATAAGAACTAGATACAAAAATTTGAGTTGATTCTTGTTCATTTATCTATTAAAAGTCTCATCGTATTATTTGATATTATATATGGCCGGGTCCCGCGCAACGGAGGCTTGTGAACCCCGTCAGGTCCGGAAGGAAGCAGCGGTAACAATGTCCGCCATGTGTTGCGGTAAACCCGGTCACCAGTATGCCTTTTCGCAGTAAATTTAGGAGATCAGTTGGAATACTTAGTACTAGCCCGCAAATTTCGGCCACAGACCTTTGAAGATGTTACCGGTCAGGAGCATGTTGTCAAAACACTTTGCAATTCCATCAACCAGGGTCGTGTAGCGCATGCCTTTTTATTCAGCGGTCCGCGTGGTGTGGGGAAAACCTCGGTTGCCAGGATTCTGGCCAAATCACTCAATTGTGAAAAAGGACCAACAGTTACCCCCTGTAATATCTGCTCAAATTGCTTTGAAATTACTAACGGCTCGTCGCTGGATGTACGGGAAATAGACGGCGCTTCCAACCGTGGTATTGATGAAATCCGGGAACTGCGTGAAAATGTTAAGTTTGCTCCGGTTGTCTCTAAATACAAAATTTACATTATTGACGAAGTGCATATGTTGACACGTGAAGCTTTCAATGCTCTTTTGAAAACTCTGGAAGAACCGCCGAATCACGTGATTTTCATTTTTGCTACAACCGAAAATCATAAAGTTCCGGCGACGATACTCTCTCGCTGCCAATGTTACGATTTCCGCAGAATATCTCTCAGTGAAATTGCCGCGAATCTGGGTGGGGTTGCCGCCAAAGAAGGAATTAAAATCAGTCCGAGCGCTCTTTTATGGATTGCTGAAGCGGGCGACGGTAGTATGCGCGACGCACAAAGTATTTTTGATCAGGTTATTTCCTATGCCGGAATGGATATCAAGGATGACGATGTAGAAGAGAGTTTGGGGCTGTCTGACCGGAAGTATCTTTTCCGTATTTCCGAGGCAGTTTTGCAGCGAAATGCCGGTGCCTGCCTGATTATTATCGAAGAAGCATATCTGGCCGGTATCGATATGAAGCATTTCTATCAGATACTGTTAAGGCATTTTAGAAATCTGCTTCTGATTAAAATTGCCGCTGATGGCAGTTCTTCTTTTGATATCGCGCCGGAACAAATTGAAAAGCTAAAAAATCAGGTGCAGGCGATAGCACGCGAAACCCTGCAGCGCTTTGTGGAAATTATGATCGCGGAAGAGTCAAGTTTTCTGCGTAGTCAGGAACCGCGTATGAAACTCGAAGCCATCATTGTCAAGATGGCTTATCTGGAACCGATCATCCCACTTGGTGAAATAATTTCAACAATTGAAAATATCGAACAAAGACTTAATCAGGGTTTGCCGGTGACCGGCAACAGTATTGAACCGCAGGTTTCAGCCCATAACACGGCCCAGGCAAATCAGGCAACTGGCAGTAATATAGGATCTCAGTTTTCACAAAATAAACCGGTGAAAGAAACAACACCACCAAAATATAATATGGGAAGCAGCGATCGTGCTGACGCAAATGAAGAAAGTAATTTCTCCGGTGCGAATAATAATTCGGATGATTTACAGTCTCTCTGTGAAAATTTTAAAAAATTTATCAAAAAAGAAAATGCAATTCTGGGAGCAAAAATTGATACCACTGAAATTGTCAGTTATGAAAACGATTGTCTGACGCTGGGTTTTCCGAAGAACTATATTTTTTTAGAGGAAATGAAAACAACAACGCAAAAAGAAAAACTGGAACAAATAGCCCGGGAATTTTTTCAAAAAAATGTGGCAATAAAAATTACAGCGATTGATGTGGAAAATGGTAATGCAAACGGTAATAACGGGCGCAAACAGCTCAATGGTCTAAACGAAATAAAACGTGAAGCGATGAATCAGCCGCTTTTACAGAAAGTCATGGATGAACTTTCCGATGCCAGGGTTGTGGAAATTAAAGTTCAGCCGGAGAAAAAAAATTAATAAAAGGCGGCGCTGGGAAGTTTCATCAAAAAAGGAGGATGATAATATAGTGCAAAATTTCAACACCATCATGAAGCAGGCAAAAAAAATGCAGGAGCGCATGGCTAATCTGCAAAAGGAATTGGAGATGAAAACCGTCGAAGCTCAGGCCGGTGGCGGTATGGTACGCGTTGTGGTTAACGGCAAGTATGAAATTGTTTCATTGAAGATCGAGAAGGAAGTGGTCAATCCCGAAGACATTGAAATGCTACAGGATTTGATAGCTGCGGCGGTTAACGAGGGAGTACGCAAAGCTCAGGAGATGGCTTCTTCGGAAATGGGGAAGATTACCGGGGGATTGAATATTCCCGGTCTATAAGGTTTTTTTATGAAAGCATATGCACAACCGATTAAAAAGCTTGTTGCCGAATTGGGTAAGCTTCCCGGTATTGGCGAAAAAACGGCCGCGAGGTTGGCCAATTATATTTTGCGGTCTACGGAAGATGATGTAAAAAAATTGGCGGAAAGTATTGTTGAGGTCAAAAGAAAAATCAAACTTTGCCGGATTTGCTTGAATCTGACGGAAGAAGATACCTGTTATATCTGCCGCGACACGGCGAGGGACAAAGAAATAATTTGTGTTGTGGAAGACCCGGATGCTCTGGCGGCGATTGAAGAATGCGGAGGATATCATGGAACTTATCATGTGCTGCACGGAGTTCTGGCGCCTCTGGATGGAATCGGGCCGGATAATCTGCGATTAGGCGAACTTATCCAGCGGATTAATGAAGGCAGTGTCAAGGAAATAATTCTGGCTACAAATACCAATGTTCAGGGTGAGTCCACGGCGTTATTGCTTACCCGGATGTTCAAAGAAAAAAATATCAAGCTGACGCGTATTGCCACGGGTGTGCCGATGGGCGGAGACTTGAAATATATAGATAAGATGTCGATTTCGAAGTCCTTGGAATTCCGTCGCGGTATGTAGGATGACTCCGGAAAAAGCCCATATGTCCCGATAAAATCGGGATTGCGCTTCATCTTTTGTCACTGCGGCCTACGCAAAAGTAGGCCTCATTCCTCAATATTCGCGCGCCTTGTCTCTGACTGTTTTAAAGCGTCATCATTTTAGAACCATTGGCAGCTTCGCGGCGTTGATGTCCCAAAGTGTCCCAAAAGTGGAAATAGTTGTCCATGAAGAATTTGGAACAGGGAGCAATAAAAAAACTGGCAGTCAAAATTTTTTCGCTTGTTATTATCAATGATTTTAAGGAAATTATTATTTTTATCTTTCTTAACAGCCTAAGTGGCTTATTTCTTGAATGTAACAATCGATCGGATAATAGACAAAAAGGTATTGACTGAAGTTTTTTTCTATATTATGAATCACAGTCATTTTTTCCAAAAAATAAGGAGATTAAAGTAAATGATAGAAGTTAGATGGCATGGACGCGGCGGTCAGGGAGCGGTGACGTCAGTTGAATTGCTGGCGGTGTCGGCAATCGCTGCCGGCAAATATGCCCAGGGATTTCCAAGTTTTGGTCCGGAAAGAAGAGGTGCTCCTGTTGCCGCTTTTACCCGCATTGACGATAAAAAAATCAACGTCCGTTCGGGCATATATGAGCCCGATGTGGTGCTGGTTCTTGATGCCAGTCTGATCGGCCTGGTCAATGTTCTCGATGGTTTAAAACCGGGCGGCAAATTGATTGTCAACACGGCCAAATCGCCGGATGAAATCCGCAAGGATTTGCATTTCAGCGGTACGGTGGCTACCGTGGACGGTACAGGCATCGCGCGCAAGGAAATGGGCGTGCCCATTGCCAACACCACGATGATCGGCGCGCTGTTGAAAGTAACCGGGGTCATGGATCTCGACGCCATGAAAGAATCGGTGGAGCACCGGTTCGGCAGAATAGCCCAGAAGAATCTCAACGCGATGAAACGGTCTTACGACGAAATTAAAATAAGTAATTAAGGGGTATTTATGGCATTGAAAACATGGAGAGAGCTTCCCATCGGGTGTGTTGTTTCCGAACCGGGCAGCGCCAGTGAATATCATACGGGCAGTTGGCGGTCGCAACGCCCGATCTGGGACAATAAAAAATGTATCAAATGCGGTATTTGTTATGTTTTCTGTCCCGAAGGATGTGTGCAGCAGACCGAGGATGGTTTTTTCGTGGCAAATATGGATTATTGCAAGGGCTGCGGCATTTGCGCGCATGAATGCTGGCCCCGCGCGATAGCAATGATAGAGGAGGGATAACATGGGCAAACGCATTGGAATGGAAGTAGCAGTTGCCGTAGCGGAAGCCGTAGGTCTTTGCAATATAGACATGGCGGCCGTTTATCCCATTACACCTCAATCGCATATAGCAGAACACCTTTCCGATCTGGTTGCTGATGGCAAGATTGATGCGGAATTTGTGACTGTGGAATCGGAACATTCAGCCATGAGCGCGGTTATTGGTTCGTCAGGTGCGGGCGCCCGTTCTTACACCGCAACCAGTTCTCAGGGTTTAATGTATATGCACGAATTGCTGCCGATAGCTTCAGCGATGCGCCTGCCGATAACCATGGCTATAGCCAACCGGGCGGTTTCCGGCCCTCTGAATATTTTAAATGATCATTCCGATATCATGCCTCAGCGCGATTCCGGCTGGATTTCCATATTTGTGGAAAACGGACAGGAATCCATCGATATGTCGATCATCGCTTTCAAAATCGCCGAGCATAAAGATGTCATGCTGCCGGTAAATATTAATATAGATGGTTTTCAATTAACACACATGGTTGAGCCTTTTGAGATGCCTACGCAGGAAGAAGTGAATAAATTTCTGCCGCCTTTTGTGCCGCACGCCACGCTTCATCCGGCGAAACCGGTCACGATGGGCGCTTTTGCCATGTCCGATTATTTTACGGAAATTATGAAAGCCAAAGATGAAGCTCTGAAAAATTCCAAAAAAGTCATTCTGGAAGTCTGGGATGAATGGGCGAAATTGTTTGGACGTTCCTACAAACCGGTAGAAACTTACAAGGCAGATGATGCGGAAGTTCTGATGCTGACCATGGGTTCAATGGGTGAAACCGCGCAAATGGCAATTGACGAGCTTCGCGCCAAAGGCATTAAGGCCGGTCTTGTAAAACTAAGACTTTGGCGTCCCTTCCCGTTTGAAGAGATCAAAGCCGCAATTAAAAATGCGAAGAAACTGATCGTGACTGACCGTGCCAATTCGTTTGGCGGTCCCGGCGGCCCTGTTTTTTCAGAAATCAAGTCCGCTCTTTATGCCGAAGTTCAGCGTCCTTTGATTTACAATTATATATACGGACTGGGCGGACGCGACGTTCCTGTGGGCGATTTTACCGGAATGTTCGAGAAAGTTCTGGCGGATACTGCTAACAAGCAGGCAGACACCTATGAATTTTGGGGAGTGAGAGAATAATGAATATCGTAGAAAATTTTGATTTATTTGCTCCGCGGCTGATTAATAAAAAAGAGTTGTTATCTTCCGGTCATCGGGCCTGTTCCGGCTGCGCTGAAGTGCTGGCCGTAAGGCTTATGGCGAAGGCTCTTGGTGACAATACCGTCATCGCTTCCGCGACCGGTTGCATGGAAATTGTATCCAGTATGTTTCCGACGACCGCTTGGGAAGTTCCCTGGATTCACGTTGCCTTTGAAAACGCAGCGTCAGTCGCTTCCGGCATTGAAGCGGGCCTCAAAGCGCTGCGCAAGAAAGGCAAGATTGACGACCGCTATGTAAAAGTCGTCGGCATGGGTGGTGACGGCGCCACAATGGACATCGGGTTTCAGGCTCTTTCCGGCGCGATGGAGCGCGGCCACGATATGATTTACGTCTGCTTCGACAACGAAGCCTACATGAACACAGGCATTCAGCGTTCCAGCGGCACGCCGATGGGCGCTTCCACCACCACCGCTCCGGCAGGCAAAGTCAGTTCCGGCCAAAAGACATGGAAAAAGAATATGCCGGAAATAATGGTTGCTCACGCTATACCTTATGTAGCTACCGTCTGCCCCAGCTATCCTCTGGATTTCATTCGCAAGATGGAAAAAGCTAAAAGCATCAAAGGACCTTCTTACATACATTGTTTTTCCGTGTGTCCGACCGGCTGGCGTTGTCCTTCGCAAATGGCGGTATCCATGGGACGTCTGGCCATAGAGACGGGAGTGTTCCCTCTGTATGAAGTTGAAAACGGACATTATCGTCTTTCACCGGATATGCCGAAAAAACTAAAACCAATTAAAGATTACTTCAAGGGACAGGGACGCTTCCGACACCTGAGCGCCGAAGAAATTGACAAGATTCAGGAAAAAGTGACCGTTGAATTTAATAAGCTGAAGGAAAAAGAGAAATTTCTCAAGATAGGCAATTGATCAGAGAGAGATTTGAAAGAATACCGAGGTGAAAAAAGAATGACGAAAGCCATTAGTGTTGCAACAAAAACAAGACAAATAGTGAAAAAACACGGAGGCGATAAAAGCGCAATGATTGCCGTGCTGCAGGATATTCAGGAAGCTTTCAACTACCTGCCGAAGGAAGCGTTAAAGACAGCGTCCAAAGCGATGAAAGTGCCTTTCAGCCGTGTATATGAAGCGGCCACTTTTTACACCGCTTTTAGTTTGAAACAGCGTGGTAAAAATATAGTCAAGATCTGTGTGGGGACTGCCTGTCATGTTCGCGGCGCTGCCGCCCTTCAGGACAAGTTCGAACGCACGTTGGGCATCAAACCTGGTGAAACAACAAAGGATAAGAACTTTACGCTGGAAACCGTCAACTGCGTTGGCGCCTGCGCTCTGGGACCGGTTGTAGTTATTAATACCGATTACCACGGTCAGGTAACCATGAAAAAAATAGATAAAATCATCGATAAAATCAATGAAGGGGGGGCGTAGCAATGAAAGAAAATTCCGATGTTCAAGCCCACCAGGTTATGGAAGAATTGAGATTAAATTACGGCCCTAATAAAAAATTTGTTACTGTTTGTGCCGGCACAGGCTGTCGCGCTAACGGCAGCCTCAAGGTCAAAGAAGCGCTGGAAGCCGAAATAAAAAAACAAAACATGAAAGTGGATGTCCTTGCTACCGGATGCCTGGGCTTTTGCGAAAAAGGGCCCATGCTGATCATCCATCCCGATAAGTATTTTTATCAATCTGTAAAAGTGGAAGACGCACCGGAAATTGTTTCCAAAACCGTGGCTAAAGGAGAAGTCATCAGCAGGCTTTTTTATCGTCATCCCGAAACACAGAAAACTCTTTTCCGGGAGGAAGACCTGCCTTTCTATAAGAAACAGCTGCGCGTGGTTTTCGGCCAAAACGGTATGCTTGATCCAACGCGGCTTGATGATTATCTGGCCATCGATGGTTACCAGGCGCTGGCCAAAGTTCTTTCTGAAATGACACCGGAAGGTGTCATCAACGAAGTGAAAAAAGCCGGATTGCGTGGCCGTGGCGGCGGCGGATTCCATACTGCCGTCAAATGGGAAGGCGTACGCAAGGCACACGGCGAACCCAAGTATGTCATCGCCAATGGCGATGAAGGCGACCCCGGCGCCTATATGGACAGAAGCCTTATGGAAGGCAATCCCCACAGCATCATCGAAGGAATGATTATCGGCGCTTACGCAGTAGGAGCGCACGACGGTTATATCTACGTGAGAAACGAATATCCTCTGGCGGTAACCCATCTGACAATGGCGATTGCGGCGGCCAGAGAAGCCGGCCTTTTAGGCAAAAACATTTTAGGCACGAAATTTTCGTTTGATATTAAAATTAATAAAGGAGCGGGAGCATTCGTCTGTGGTGAATCATCCGCTTTGTTTGCTTCGATTGAAGGCCGCGCCGGTGAGCCGCGCGCCAAATATGTTCACGCTGTGGAGAAAGGTCTGTATGACAAACCCACAGTACTCAATAATGTGGAAACATGGGCTAACGTTCCTTTGATAATTAATAAAGGGGCGGACTGGTATGCTTCCATCGGCACCGAAGGTTCCAAGGGAACAAAGATATTCTCGCTGGTCGGCAAGATTAACAACACCGGCCTTGTTGAAGTTCCGATGGGAACCACTCTCTATGAAATCATCTACGACATGGGCGGCGGTATTCCCAAAGGTCGCAAATTCAAAGCCGTGCAGACTGGCGGACCTTCCGGAGGCTGTATTCCGGAGAGCCTGCTTGACATACCTGTTGATTTCGACAAACTCTATGAAGTCGGCTCGATGATGGGTTCCGGCGGTATGATTGTTATGGACGACACTTCCTGTATGGTGGATGTTGCCAGATATTTTACCTCCTTTTTACAGGAAGAGTCCTGCGGCAAGTGTGTTCCCTGCCGTGAAGGCGTTCGCCGGATGAGCGATATTCTGAAAGACATTTGCGCGGGCAAAGGACAGGAGGGCGATGTGGAACTTCTGGAAAAAATAGCTACCGGCGTAGCGGACGGCTCTCTTTGCGCATTAGGCGGCAGCGCTCCCAATCCGGTACTCAGCACCATCAAGTATTTCCGTGAAGAGTATGACGCGCACATCAAAGAACACCGCTGTCCGGCGGGTGTCTGCAAGGCGCTCATCACTTACAGCATTGATGCCGAAAAATGCACCGGTTGCGGTGTATGTCTTAAAGCATGCCCCACACAGGCAATCAGCGGCGAAAAGAAGAAAGCTCATACAATTGATAACAACAAGTGCACCCGTTGCGGCGCGTGTATTGAAAGCTGCAAATTTGAAGCAATTCTTGTGAAATAAAAAGGTAGGATAAGCCATGGTAAATTTGACTGTTGACGGAAAAAATATATCGGTGTCGGAAGGAACTATGCTTCTGGAAGCCATCCGCGGCGCGGGCATTGCTATTCCCACTCTCTGCGCACATGAGGCGGTAAGCCGTTCCGGAGCTTGCCGGCTTTGCGTTGTTGAAATAAAAAAAGGCAATCGGACAAGAATTGTCACCTCCTGTCTCTACGGCGCGGAAGAAGGGCTTATCGTTGATACAAAAAGTGACCGCGTTCTTAATGTGCGGCGTCTGGTAATGGAGCTGCTTTTAGCGCGCTGTCCCGAATCCGAAGTTCTACAGAAACTGGCAAAAGAACTTTGCGTGGAATCGCAGGCAAGGTTTGCCGCCGATACGGATAAAGGCAAATGTATTTTATGCCGTTCCTGCGTTCGAGTTTGTGAAGAAATTGTCGGCGTGAGCGCCATCGGTCTTTTCGCCCGCGGTTCCCAAAAAACCGTCGGCACTCCTTATAATGAAAAATCGGACGTCTGCATCGGCTGCGGAGCTTGTGTTTATGTTTGTCCCACCGGCCATATTGAAATGACTTCAACCGGCGACAAACGCAAAATCTGGGGGCGCACTTTCAAGATGCAGACTTGCACGAAATGCGGCAAGTTTTTCGCTCCCGTGGATCAATTAAAATTCATCAGCAAGAAAACCGGTGTTCCCTTAAACGAACTGACCGTTTGTACCGAATGCCGGTAGAATTTGTTTTCTAAAAATTTAGTAGATTACGTATCTGGACAGTGAGCATAGTTTTTTGTGACACTGTGTTGGTGGTGGCGTTTATTCAGTTTTATTAATATGTTACCTCCAAAAAATAATTTTTAGGAAGCATAAAAATTCCGCTATCTTTATTAATAAAAAAAATTTTATTATCTTGACTTTTAAAAATATAATTACTAGAAAAATAATGTTAAAAAATATTTCACATTATAATAATAAAATTTAGGAGGGGAAAGATTATGTTTGCACCAAAGAATATTCTTGTTCCGACAGATTTTTCGAAATATGCAGATGCGGCATTAAAGATTGCTGTGGATATGGCAGTTACATATGATGCCAATATCTATCTCTTACACGCTATTGATAATACAATCTCGCGAAAATCAATTGATTACGGTATCAGATACGAAGAAATAAAACAGCTTGAAGAGAATAGTATCGTTGCGTCCACAGAAAGGTTGAAAAAACAAGCCGCTGCTATTATCAAGAATGATAAAATAAAAGTTGTTTTTGATACAAAGCTTGGTGATCCCGCTGAAAGAATATTGAAAGAACAGAAAGCGAAAAAAGTTGATCTAATCGTTATTGCCTCTCATGGAAAATCAGGAATTGTTAGATATCTTATGGGCAGTGTCGCTACTAAAATAACAAAAAGTGCAAAATGCCCTGTAATGTTGGTTAAGCTTTAATATGAGAGGTGCTTAATTAGTTAATTAGTATTTCGGGAAGGAGATTGTTATGAAACGTAGGATTGTAGGGCTTCTGTGCATGGGGCTCGTTGTGTTTTTTATGGGAGCCTTGTCTCAAGTAGCATGGGGAGCCGATCACGCTAAACTAACTAAAGATGGCAAAAAGATTTATTATACCAAGATGGGTACGCTGGCTCCGGAAGGAGTCGGTTGGGCTGCTTTGATCAAAGAGATGGTTACACCCGGAATATTAAAGGCAACGAATGGCCAGGTGGTTTTAGATTGGTATTGGGGCGGCACAATGGGAGATGACCAGGACATATTGGCCAAGTTGCAAAATGGACAATTGCAGGGAGGCGGATTTTCCGGACAGGGAATGGTGATGGCTTGTCCGGAGATGGCCTTGCTGGAACTCCCGTTCTTGTTTGAGAGTTATGATGAAGTGGAATATGTTTACTCCAAGATGAGATCGCGCATTAATCAGTGGTTTGAGAAGCATGGATACCACCTTGTTACGTTGGCGGAACAGGATTTTGACCAGGTCTATTCAACGAAAATCCCGATCAAGACGCCTGAGGATTTCAGGAACAGCCGAGTATTAACATGGTACGGGCCGCTGGAAGAGAGGACTTTGAAGGCGCTGGGAGCGAGTCCTTTACCGATTCGCGTGCCTGAAGTAGCCGCTTCCATCCGTACGGGAGTCTGCAATGCCTTCATCAGCCCTGGTATCTGGGCGGTCGGCACTCAGATGTATACAGTTATGAAGTACCTCAATCCCATGCACATACGGTATTCGCCGGCAGGCGGCATTTTCACGATGAAGACGTGGAATACTCTTCCAAAAGAATTGCAGAAGGCTATTGATGACTATGCACTATCCATAGAGAAGGATTACAGGCAGAAAATCCGCGTCAGCAATGAAAAATGCCTGAAAGCCATGTATAAGTATGGCATGAAAGAAGTCAAGATGACGCCGGCGGAGCTTGATGTTTTGAAGAAGAGAGTTATGCCGGTTTGGGATGAATTTGCCGCAAAGGGATACTATTCCAAAGCCGAGTTGGCTGAGATTAAGGGTCTTTTAGCGGAATATAGAAGCAAAAAGAAAAAGTAAATTAGTTTGTTTAATTAATTAGCCCTGCGGTTTTTGCCGCAGGGCTAATTAGCATAACGGTTTTGAGAAAAACCGTTATTGCAGTTCTTTATAGTATCGAAGTCAAATAGCAAGAGTTAGCAACTTATAATCAACTGAATTTGCCTGGTTGAATTTGGCACATTAAGAGATGTCAAAAATCAAACAAATTCAGGGATGGTTAATTATTATTTCGGGAAAGGAGATTTCTATGAAATGTAAGGTTGTAGTGCTTCTGTGTTTGGGGTTCGTCTGTTTTATTATGGGGTCTGCGTCTTTGTCTCGTGAAGCGTGGGGATCGGAGAACATTAAACAAATTAAAGATGGAAAAGCGTTGTATCTTTGTAAAATGGGCACACTGGCTCCCGACGGGGTAGGCTGGGCCGCTTTAATCAAATCGATTATTAACCCAGGGGTATTCAAGGTTACCAATGGTCAGGTTAAATTGGATTGGTATTGGGGCGGCACAATGGGAGATGACCAGGACATATTGGCCAAGATGCGCAATGGTCAATTGCAGGGAGGCGGATTTTCCGGTTATGGAATGGTGATGGCTTGTCCGGAGATGGCCTTGCTGGAACTCCCGTTCTTGTTTGAGAGTTATGATGAAGTGGAATATGTTTATTCCAAGTTAAGACCGCGCATTAATCAGTGGTTTGAAAAGAGAGGATACCACCTTATTGTGTTGGCAGAACAGGATTTTGATCAAATCTATTCCACGAAAATCCCGATAAAGACGCCTGATGATTTCAAGAAAAGCCGTGTTTTAACATGGTACGGTCCGCTGGAAGAGAGAACTTTGAAGGCGCTGGGAGCGAGTCCTTTACCGATTCGCGTGCCTGAAGTAGCCTCTTCCATCCGTACGGGAGTATGCGATGCCTTCATTAGTCCAAGCATCTGGGCGGTCGGCACTCAGATGTATACGGTTATGAAGTACCTCAATCCCATGCACATACGGTATTCGCCGGCAGGCGGCGTTATATCTTCATCGGCATGGAACCAAATACCTAAGGAAATGCAAACTGATATTAATAATTTTGCAATGTCAGTGGAGAAGGATTTCAGGCGGCAAGTCCGCGCCGGCAATGAAAAGTGCCTGAAAGCCATGTATAAGTATGGTATGAAAGAAGTCAAAATGACGCCGGCGGAGCTTGATGTTTTGAAGAAGAGACTCCTGCCCGTTTGGGATGAATTTGCCGCAAAGGGATACTATTCCAAGGCCGAATTAGCTGAAGTGAAGGGTATTTTAGCGGAATATAGAAGCAAAAATAAGAAGTAAATCGTTTGTGTAATTTATTCGCCCTGTATTTCCTGTTGCAGGGCGAATAAATTACGTATTATCCGAATAGTGCTAATTTGTAAGTGAATCTTTGAATGAGAGCTTTCCCGGTACCCTCCTTGCCGATGTGAAAGGGTGGTATTCGGTTTCGCAGCGGGCTTATCTTGTGGAACAGATTGCTGCCAGATTTTTAAGTGATTTATAGCAAGCTGTACGTAAAATACGCATCTTCTGTGTAAATTTTTCTAAAAGGTTACTTACAATAGGGTTGGTGGCATTTTCCCGATTGTAAAGATAAATACATGAAAAAAAGGAGAAGTGATGTCTAGTTTATTTGGCTTTTTAGAGAGGGTGGATGAATACTTGGTGCGCATGGAAAAAGTAATAATTATTTTTTTGCTTTCCCTGTTGATTGTAACTTCTTTCGGTCAATTGCTCATAAGGAATATTTTCAAGTTAGGTTTCGTATGGGTAGATGAGTTTACACGCTGTATCGTGCTGTGGATGGCTTTTGTAGGGGGTGCGCTGTGTTCAGAGTATGCCAGACACATGCGGATTGATGTACTTCTTCACCTAATGCCCGGGAAGGGGAAGCGGGCCGTGGAGATTATCGGCAATATCTTTATTGTCGTGGTTTGCTCGTTCTTTCTCGTGGCGGCGATCGGCCACATCCAATATCAAAAAGCGTCTTCCCTGCAGTTGATGTTGCAGGGAGTGCCGGACTGGATGGTTAGTTTGGTAATTCCTTATTTCTTTATTGTGACGATACTGAGGGCGCTATTGCGCATAAAGAAAGATATCTTAGACGAAGAGCAGCTAGAGCTTCCGGAGATAGGTTCAAGTAATCTTAACGGAGAGTCGGAACAGGCGCTGCAAACTAAGTAAAGCCGCAGAAAATTAGCATGTTAAATTTACTTAAAGGGAAGGTATAAAAAAATGACGACCATTTTCGCTATTATTCTATTACTCGGAGCTATAGCCGGGGCACCGCTTTTTTGCATTGTCGGCGGCGCGACCATGTATATATATCATTTTATCTCTAACGTTTCTATATCATCGGCCATAATTGAGATGTGCAGGTTGGCGAATGCGCCCGGAATCATGGCCATTGTTTTGTTTGTATTGGCCGGTTATATACTGGTAGAAAGCAAGGCATCCACCCGACTGGTTAATTTATCCAACGCCTTTTTGGGATGGCTGCCGGGCGGCGCCGTCATAATAACGATTGTGGCGTGTGCCGTTTTTACCGCTATGACGGGAGCAAGCGGGATCACCATTATTGCCATTGGCGCTTTGATGTTGCCGTTCCTCATCAAGGAAGGATACAGCGAAGAGTTTTCTTTGGGACTGATAAGTGCTACAGGGAACATCGGACTTCTGTTTGTGCCTAGTTTGGCCATCATCCTCTATGGAATGGTGGCTCAGGTTGATACCACGCAACTGTTTATTGCCGCAACGATTCCGGGAATTTTCTTATGCTTAATTGTATCGGTCTATGGAATGATCTATGCAAGAATTAAGAAAATTCCGACGATTCCTTTTTCATTCAAGAAACTCAAAAAATCACTTCGGGACGCCATATGGGAAATACCTCTACCCTTCGTAATTGTAGGCGGAATTTATGGAGGGTTCATTACGGTCGGCGAGGCGGCATCTTTAACTGCGGTGTATGTAATTATAACTGAATGCTTAATCTACCGTGAAATTAAATTTATGAGGCTGATGTCGATATTTTGGGTAAGCACGATTATGACCGGAGCGATATTATGCATTCTGGCAGCCGCTATGGGACTCACCAATGCCTTCGTTGATTTGCATGCGGCCGAAAATATCATGATGTTTCTTCAAACTAATATGCACTCAAAATATGCATTCCTCTTTGGTTTAAACGTATTTCTCCTGATTGTCGGGTGTTTTCTGGAAATCTTCTCCGCGGTTATCGTGGTTGCCCCGCTAATAATACCAGCGGCTTTAGCTTTCGGGATAGATCCGGTGCACATGGGAGTTATCTTCCTCACCAATATGCAGGTTTCCTATCTGTTTCCGCCTGTGGGGTTGAATCTGCTCCTCACCAGTTTGCGTTTTAAAGTGCCGATCGCGAGATTATACTTGTATGTTATCCCATTCCTGATTATGATGGTAATTGCTTTACTGATAATTACTTATTGGCCGGATATGTCGATGTGGTTAGTTGATTTTCTGGGACAGCGTAAAGAATTAATTCAAATGTAATTTGAAAAAAAATTTCAAGGAGGGTGGAATGATAACAAAAAAGATTAGACTGCTTTTAAAGAGTACTTTAATCCTCTGTTTAATTGCTTTGCTGTCCCTGGGTGTATCCGGATGTACGGCAACAAGACATACCATACAAAAAGCCGTCGTACCCATGCTGGATACGTCGGTAGATGATCTTGTGGATAATCTTCTGAGAACAAAAAATGGTCCTTTTATTAAAGACGGCCTCCCCGGAGCTTTGCTGATTGTTACCGGTCTGACGGAACTGGCGCCGACAAATTATAGACTGCTTTGCACAACATCTTTCTTGTATGCCGCCTATGGCTTGTTTGTGGAGGACGAAGATCCTGAATACGCCATATCTCTATATCGGGTCGGAACAGAATATGGTATGCGGGCCATGAAGATTAATAATTCCAAATTTCGTAAAGCGCTTGAAGAAGGAACCAGAGTGCCTGATGCGGCCAAATACCTGACAAGAGATGATTTGAAGGCCTTGACCTGGTATGGGGTTAATCTTTCCAAGCGGGTAACGTTGCAGTTGAAAACACCCGAAGAGATTGTGGACATTCAGGACGCTGTTGCTACGGCAAAGCGCTCTGTGGAGCTTGATCCGAAGTATGCCTGGGGCGCTAACTGGATTATTCTCGGCATATTTTACGCGGTCGTTCCCGCCTTCGGAGGTCTGGACAGCGGTCCGGAAGCGTCCTGGAATGCTTTTGCTGACGGCAATAAGGCAGAGCAAGGTGAGTTTGGAATGATCGATGTAATGGCAGCCAGATATTTGTGTCCGCTGCTTAAGGATCGGGAAATGTTCGATCAGCTCAACAACAGGATATTAGAGATGGATCCCTGTAAAATTGGCGGTGGTCTCTGCGTTTTGAATGAGCTGGCCAAATTGAAGGCAAAGTCCAATATAGAAAAGAAAATCGAATGGATGGGTTATTAAACATGCAGGTTGTTCGGGCTTTCGCTTGAACAACCTGTTTTATTTAAACCTTTCAAAAGAATTAACAGAATTTAAAAAGTCCGTTGATTTGCCGTTCACTTACACCATTATAAGGGAAAATACGGTAAACATAAGTATCACCAGCAAAGTTACATTCATGCCTGCCAGGGGAATTAAAATCAAACTGCCCAGAAGAGAACCGATACAGCCGCCGATAAGGTCTGCTGAATATAGCGGTGAAATTATTTTTTCCTGGTTCTCAATTCCATGAAGGCTGACGAAAGCAAAAATTCCGGCTACCAGAAAACCTGTTATTGTCAAAAGAAAAGAAATCATAACCAGGCCGGCAGATGCACTCTTAATTATTTTCAGATCCGTGAAGATACATAAAATGCATAATCCGATTAAAAGAACAATTCCATATAAGCGCAAAAAATTTCGGTTTTTTACTTGTTGCAACATTGCTTTATTTAGCGTCAAAGCGCCGAAAGCAAGACCGGCCATAAAACTCATCAATAGCAGGCCTATATCCTGATAGAGCGCCCCGTGTTTTGCCTGATAATAAAGAATGAAGATTGTTTCCAGAACCATGCCTGTGAATCCTGCCGTGCCAACCAGTAGTATGCGACGAATCGTAGGAAGGGAGCGGCTTAAAAGAAAAATGACAGGCAAAATAATGCACAACAGCAATAAAGATTGTTTTAAAAAATTTTTATCTATAATTGAAGAAAGATCAAGAAGAGCAAGGTGCGGGAAAAATTTCGACAGCCAGATTATGAAGGCATATTGATAACAAATCGGCCTAAGGTCGGTATTGGGCGGAACTTTTTCTTCTTTAAGCAAAGCTCTTATTTTGAAAAACCTGTCATTTGTAAAAAGGTAATTTATATAATTCGGTGAAATTAATCTTGTTTTTATTTTCAAAGCCTGTAATCGGCGAGACATGATTTCCGGTGAATGGGGCAATGTTGAGCGCGAAGCCGTTACGATATTGATTGTTCCCGGAAGGAAAAGTATTTCAGGGAAAACGGATCGCAGAGCGCTATAGATACTGGCGTTGCGACTGGTCAGCGGTTTTGTCCAGAAGTTTTCAGCGGTGCGGAGTCTGAAGCCTAAAATTCCTCCTGGATTTAGTTTTGCTGAGCATTGTTCAAAAAACTCCCTTGTATAGAAACGATTTGCCTGTCCTGATGTCGGTTCCGGCATGCCGACAAGAATAAGATCATACGTGTCGCTTTTTTTGAGATACCGGCGGGGATCGGCAAATATAATATGTACGCTTGGTTCTACAAGTGACTTCTGGATTTCATCAGGGAGGTATTTTTTTGCCATGTTCAGCATGACAGGATTAAGTTCTACATAATCAATTCGCTTTGGTTTGTACTTTACTATTTCACTGACGGTTCCTTCAATTCCGCCGCCAAGAATAAGCACATCCTGCGGATTGTGATGCTGAAGCGCCGTTAAATGACAAAAATATTCTGCGTCTGTTCCTTCGGTTTCCAATGCCAGTGCGTCATTTTCAAATACGGACATCTGATTGTAAAGTTTGGTTATTGTAATCCTGCCGTACGGGGAATCTTTGCTTTCCAAAAGATTCGGGTGATTCCATATTGTCATCCGGCGATCCAGAGACGATACCTTCCAGAGAATTACGAGAAGAATACAAACCAGCATAATTGCCGTCCGGCGCAGAAAAGATTTGTTTAATCCTTTTAAAATTATTGTGGAAGTTATTACAGCAATGAGGGCGCAAAAAATTGCAACAGAACAATTATCCAATCCCCACATAATAAAGAAAGTGGAAAATAACCCGCCGATTAATCCGCCTATGCTTTCAATGCCATAAGCAACAGCCAATGTCCTTTTTTTTTCAACGTATAGCTTGGCCGTCCACTGGAATAAAAGACCGGCTGACAGGCCTGCAGGAAGAATGGAGATAGCGGCAACAGTTAATTGCTGCAAAAATGTCAAATAAGCTCCTGGCACACCGCCGAAAAGAAGACGGCTGGAACGGATGAAAGCGATATCCAGAGGTATGGTGATTCCCAAAAGAATAAAAAGTATGGCAATGCGGTTAATGGATGGGGAAAGAATCCGGCGTCCGATAACAGCTCCCACCGCAGTCCAGAATAACCAGATTCCCAAAGCTAAAAGGTAAATCAGTTCGATTCCGTAGAAGGAGACGTTCAGTTCCCGAAGCAGGACAACCTGTCCCAGAATGGAAACTAATCCAATGGTGACGAGAGAAATGGTCATAATGTTATCTAAATTCAGCTTCGCTGAATACTACAGCCTGAAAAGTTGATAATCGGGCTTCCTTCTTCCAGCATCCTGTTTCCAGTCCGGCTTTTCGGCAAAGATTATCCAGCAATTCGTCTCGATTCCATTTTTGTTCCGTTGCCACCTGAGGAAGAAAAACGGCTTGATGACCTTTTTTATTGAGTAAGACACCATCCCGTTCGATAACGATATCAGTTGCTCCCGCTACAGGTTTGATTGGTGTCAAAACAGATATTTCTATTTCGGTTTCGTTTAGTTCATCTGCTGTTAAAGGATTAAACCGCGCATCATTAAAGGCCGCCTGAAGCGCCATAGCGCCGACGATTTTGCCCAGAGGTTCGTCTCCGATGATGCGACCGATACAACCGCGCAATTCTCCTCTTTTCTTAAGCGTCACGAAAGCGCCACGCGGCTGCTGTAAAGCTGCGTTAAAATTTCTTGCCAATGGGACTGTATCAGTTGAAAATAGACGTGATATGGTTTCTCTGGCAAAAGAAAGCAACCTTTTTTTGTCTGATCGTGTGAGCGTTACGGATGAGTCAGTCGGCGCTGCCTGGGCAGATATACCGGTATCTTTCCCCGCTCCATCAGCGGCTAATACAACCGCGCCGTATCCGACTACGCGTGAACGTTCACCGATAGATGCATCCCCTGAATTGGCGTAACTTATAATTGAACCGTAAGCAGCTCCCAGAGCTTTAGCTGCGACCATTGCCGCCATGATCGGAGCTTCTCCACAGGCGCTTGTATACAGGTTGGAAATATTTCTATTTCTGTGAGATTGCAAAGTTTTTTGGAACGCAGCCGGATCAAGTCCCGCAATAGCCGAAAGAGTTTCTCTATCTACCATGTTTGCGTCGGCGGCGGACGGATAATGCGAAAGGTCTGAACTCGCGATAATCAATGCGTTCTTGTTTTTTAAAATCTTTGCCAGAGCCTGGCCGAAGCGAATACAAGTCTGAATATCCTGTGCGCCGACAACTACGGGAACGATCTTTGTTTTAGGAAAGACGACCTGAATAAAAGGAACCATTACCTCGATGGAATGTTCAGACTCATGGAGAGATTTATCCAACATACAATCGGTCGGATCTGCTTTCTTCAGCGAATGAATAATATTTTTTTCTACCAGAGATGTGCCAAGAGGAGTGCGAAAGCCATTGCCGGCATAAAGCGATACTTTTTCAATGTTAGAATTTGTATGCTTTGTTCCCAGTATGACAACAAAATCAAATTTTTGGTTGGCGACCTGCTTGAATCCGTCGGCGCAAATTTGACCGGAAAATATGTAACCGGCGTGAGGCACAATGATGGCAATCGGTTTTTTAACTTTGGCGGGAATGGCGTCCTGAAGAAATTTTTCAACGGCAAGTTTCAGCTTGGCTGCTGATTCGGGATAAAATTTCCCTGCGACAGCAGGTTCACGAATATCTGAATCCGGCGCTTTACTTGCCCGGCAGGCAACGGCAGAACAAAAAATAATGAGCAGCACGAGGCTCAATCTTAACATTTTCATTTTCTTAACCTCTTTTTATGTCCACACTCCGGCAATCTTTCGTTTACAGAATTTACAAGAACCATCTTTTATATTTATTTCTGTAACAAAAAACCCCTGTCTTTTGATTACAGCCTTTTTACAATTCGGGCAGTATGTGTTATTTCCCGGATGGTCCGGCACATTTCCCACATACGGATAATGCATCCCTTTGCTCATGGCCATATTATAAGCGCGCTCCAGTGTCGTGACAGGTGTGGGCGGCAGGTTCAGCATCTGATAATCAGGATGAAAGCGTGAAAAATGAACAGGAACATCGGGACCGACTTCTCCCATTACCCAGTCAATCAAACCATTTATCATTTTGTCCGAATCGTTTAAAGTAGGCACAACGAGGTTGACAATTTCCAGATGGACACGGCTTTTTGCTGCCTGCTTGATGCTTTTGAGTACGGGCTGCAAGTTTGCTCCGCATACGGTGCGATAAAAATTCTCGCTATAACCTTTCAGGTCGATCTTAATGGCATCTAGTGTTTGGCACATTTCCGCAAGCGGCGCTTCGTTCATAAATCCGCAACTTATCAGTACTGAACGTATGCCGTGTTTTTTAGCCTCGCGCGCAATATCGGTAAGGTATTCCGTAAACACAGTCGGTTCGTTATAAGTAAAAGCGATTACCGGCGATTTGTTGGTATGTGCGGCAGCGACTATTCTGGCAGGTGGTGTGAAAGGAACTTGGTGATCTTCCGGTGATGACTGAGAAATTTCCCAGTTTTGACAGAATTTGCAGCTAAGCGGACATCCGGCGGTGGCCAGAGAGAATGCTGCCGCCCCCGGTAAATAATTATAAAACGGCTTTTTCTCTATCGGATCAATATGAATGGAAATAGGACGTCCATAGACAAGGCTGCGTAATTCTCCGTTGACATTCATGCGTGTCCGGCAGCGACCGCGTTGACCGTTAACAATGGCGCAACCATTAGCACAAAGGAAACATCTTATAATTGTTTCCTCTTTTGGGCAGCCGCTATCTTTAAACGTAAGCGGCTTCCAGTAACGTGCTTTAGGGGCCGAATGAATGAGTTCGTCCAGATAGGACTCTCCAAAAGCCAGACCGGAATTGCCTCCGAACAAAAATTTCTGCCGGATGGGATCGGACAGAATCATGCCGGCACCGCCCGCTGTTATAGCCAGTCTGGCAAATATTGCTAACAAATCACGTCTGGAGAGCATGATGTCCTTAAAAAAATTCTTTGCTGGAAATTATTAAATAATTTTTTCGTGGTTAAATTATAGAAAAATTAAGTAGTGTAAGTCAATGGGTAAAATGGTTTTAATTGACAGATAATCGTTGTTTCTTTATACTTTATACTCTTTATATAGAGAAAATTATTGCCAATTTTAAAAATTAACTGGTTTATTCTGGAGGATATAATGGAAAAGCTGTTTTACCCTCGTATAATGAAAGTCAGCGTATAAAGTTAGTTTGCGAGTTCCATTTTTTTTTGGTAGAACCGGTACAGTATTTTGGAAGAGAAGGTTTGTATAATACTCCCCAAAATCTGGACAGGGTAACATAGTGCATGGTAGGCTGCCATAACATAAGGAAAAGGAGGAAATTATGGCAGGCAACATACACAAGAATCATGAAGCGGCTTTTAAGGCAAAAGTGGCGCTGGAAGCCCTGAAAGAGGAAAAGACGATGGCTGAGCTTTCCAGCGAGTATGCTGTTCACCCGAATCAGATTCGTCAATGGAGGCAAAAGCTTGTTGATGAGCTGCCCGGTGTGTTTTCCGATCGCAGGCAGAAGAACGACAAGGAAGCGGAAACATTGACAGCGGAGCTTTACCGTCAGATTGGCCAACTCAAGGTGGAGCTGGATTGGCTTAAAAAAAAATCCCAACAGCTCCTGTTGAAGAGAGACGGGCGATGATTGAACCAGATCATGACAAGATAGCGATAAGCCGCCAGTGCGAATTATTGAGGCTTTCCCGGGCATCGTATTATTATGAATCCCAAAGGGATGACAGCTATAATGGTCTGCTTATGAATCTGATTGACGAACAATTTACAAGAACCCCCTTTTACGGGGTTCCGAGAATAACGGAAAGTCTGAGGCTCCAGGGTTATCAGGTCAATCAGAAGCGTATTCGCAGGCTGATGCATAAGATGGGGCTGGAGGCGATTTATCCGAAGAAGAATTTGAGCAAGGCGCACCCGGATCACAAGAAGCATCCATATCTTCTGAAAGATGTGGTTATAGATCATCCCGATCAGGTCTGGGGAGTAGATATTACGTACATTCGCCTGCAACATGGTTTTGTCTATCTTGTTGCCATCATGGATTGGCAGAAGCCGTTACGTCCTGGCTTGGGATATCTCCACCACGATGGACACGGATTTCTGCATCAAGGCGCTGGGGAATGCTCTGAAGATCTCCAAACCCAAAGATATTCAATTCCGACGTAGGGGGGCGAATGCCCTCTCAGGGTTCTCAATTTACCAGCAATGATTTCACGGGAATCCTTGAAAAAGAAGGTATCCGTATCAGCATGGACGGCAAGGGCCGGGCTTATGACAATATCTTCGTGGAACGCCTTTGGAGATCGGTCAAATATGAAGAGGTCTACCTTCATCAATATCTGACTGTCTCTGAAGCCCGTAGAGGCCTTGATCAATATTTCATGTTCTACAACACAGAAAGGATACATGAATCACTGGGGTATAAGACCCCTTATGAAATTTACTTTAAAGAACCATTAAAACAGGCAGCTTGACCATACACCAAATACATGCCCATTTTTTGTCTTGACAACGGGGAGTAGTTCAGTTCATGAAATTTCCACACATCATGAATTAGAAAATTGTCAAAGGTTTTGATTTGATCTTTAAGTATCTCCTCGATTGTCATATTGGGACGAATATCAAAGTAATAAACCCCATCTAAAGGATTCAGTTTGATTGTATAACCCTTAAAATGCCCAGGTAAAAATGTAGCGTTAATTCCATATTTACCCTCTTTCCCTTTTCTTTGGACATCATTCAGAAAAATGGCAAAGTGAGGTGTCTTTGCGTCGGTTAACTTGTTGTAAAGAAATTTATCAATAAATATTTTATCGACTCGATCTTTGCTTGATGTTTTAACGGAGCCAATAGCTTTAGTGACATCATCAACCTTAATTATTAAGTCATGCTGGTAGCTCATTGTAAATGCTATGTCTCCATTAATCTTCACTGGAACAGAAATCGTCCCAGAAGTAGCATCAATGCCTACTTCTTTAATAATTAACAGGATAAACCGTTCAAAGAGGTCTCCGTTAATCTTTCTGGCAGTATTTGATCTGTTGGCTGGCAGTGCGTCTAACGCCGCACCTATTGACTGCTGACAGGTATACACATAATCATTCAGTAGTTTTCTATTTGCTTCCTGCTTTGCCTCTTTACTCTTGATGTTGTCTAAAATATTTTTGAATGTTTTCTGAGAAGATTCAAAATCTTCTAATGAAAGCATAAGGTTGCTATTTATTGGTCTGGTAACATTGTATGTCCCATCCTGTTTATATTGAAAGAATCTATAATGAGTTTCGTTTCTCGAAACAATCACCGCCTGTAATTCTGTTTTTATGAACTCCAAATACATCAAACAAAAATCTGTATAGTCCGATATGGTAAGAAATTTCTCTTTATCGGTTGCTCTTTTTACAATGTCTTTTAACTTCATCGAATTGAGTTCCTTCTGTTTTCGTTTTCACGGTCGATGGCTATCCATTCCTCTTTTGTTTTATGCGGGACGCGTTCTAACCGCTGTATTGCCCATTCATTATATTCATGAGACAAATCACATCCGAGCCATTTGCGCCCTAATTGTTCGGCAACAACAAGAGTTGTGCCAGAACCCGAAAAAGGATCAATTACTAAATCGTTTTGATTGGAAGAGGCTAATACTAATTTCCGCAACAGTTCCTCTGGTTTTTGAGTCGGATGAGGTGTTTTTTCTTCCATTCCATTACAAGTTGTTGGCACTTCGATAATATCTTTGGGCTTTGCTCCTTTTGGGTGTGGCATCCAAATATCATTTCGTTTGCCACCGTTACCATACTGGCTTGTCTCAGCTTGAGGATGTGACGGATATTTTAGAGTATGTCTTCCATAGGGGATTCGAATGTCATCTATGTTCATAGTGAAATTATTGCTTTTTCTGAGATGAAGAATACTTTCATGTGATCGTCCCCAGTCTTTACCTAAGTTGGCTTTATTTTTGTAATACCATACTATCCACTTGCATCCTTTGAAATATTTCATCGAAGGATGTTTCAGGTCAGCTAAAATCTCTGAGAAACCACAGATATAGAGTGTGCCAGTTTTTTTAAGACGCGGGATGACTCACTTATCCACCGCATTGACCAATCAATATATTTTTCTTGACTCTCGAATTTATCCCAATCTGCTTTTTTTATGTTGTATGGCGGATCTGCAAAAATAAGATCAACAGTTTCCGTTGAAAGACTTTTTAACCATTCAATACTGTCTCCTTCAAACAAAACATTTTCTCTGTTTTTGTAGACAGGATAAAAAGGGGTAGTATCCTGAATCGGCAACCGTTCGCCATTCATTGGCAACTCAAAAAGGCGTGGTTCAAATATTTCTGGTTTCAATTTCTTAACAGGCATTTTTTGTCCTTTTATCTTTTACACATAACGACGAATTGAGGGGCGCGCGAAAAGCCTTTCCGGAAATGCCGCCTTTTACTTCGCGTCCCCTCGAATGACTGGTTAAGTGACATTTTTAAGTTATTCCGCTACTCACGGAACCCAATGATTCTTAAGCACAAATACATGAGAGTTAAAAAACTTTACGAGATTTTCACGATTGTTCCAAAGTTCACCGATCGGTATTTCAACCGAACGAGAATCTTCAGTGTAATCAATGATAGCTCCTGCCAGCCGAAATTTTTCAAAACAAGGCAAAACGATTAACAACATAGCGATTGCCCATAATAACTTTTCAGGAAGAATAACTTTATTTCCACTATACGAAATCTTAATGTCATCCACAAATTCAAGACGAGAGTCCAGTTCACCATCGTGGATTACAGAGTTCCGGCCAATTTTCCAAAGAATCTGACTTGTTCGAAATTTTTCATTTGATTCAGTATTATGGAAGGAAAAGCCATGATTTGGAGCAAATTTGAGTTTTCCTTTCGAGACAAACCACCAAATGAAACATTCATTTTCGTCAATTAACCGACGAAATCTTTCTCCGTTTTTCTTAATTCCATATAGCTCTTTGCCTGCACGGTCAATCAAAGTGCAGGCAAGAGTAAAAGCTGATTCCAAACGACCGGCTGTTAAATCTTCAAATATTTTCAGTATGCGGTTTTCCACAAGATGGGTCAATTCGAGGGACAGTATACAAAATTAAAGATATGGAAAGTGAATTAAGTATACTGTCCCTAAATTGCTCTGTCCCTAAATTGCTTGAATTTTTCTGCCTCAAGGGAGGATTCATTGAATATTGCTCGCAACTGCATTTCTGACGTCGAGTATATATTCTTCCTTATCAATAGTTCGTATCTGTAATTTTTTTCATCAACTTGACGTAGCAAGATGTTTTTGAATTCAGGTGTAGTGTCAAAAAAATCAATTTCTCTGAATTGAAGCCCCTCAATTCTGAAGCGATATGCAATTTGGATGGATTGCATTTATTCCTCCATAACGATAAAGCTCAGCGGCGCGCGGTAGCGCGTCCGCTGGAGCGCTTTGTTGGGACTTTCTTTGTTTTGTATTCGGCTTTGGGCTCGTGTACTGCCGGATACTGATCCATCCATGACAGCTCTTTCCCGATAACCAGTTCCTCCATTGTAGCGTGGTGGGTGTTGTTCATGGGGATCAGTCGCATTTGAAAACCGTGTGCCCGCGCCATAGTCTTGACCTCTTCCGCGTTATCGTAAGTCATGAGGAAGTCGCCTCTGATGGTTTTGCAGGCCGCAAAGAGTTTCTCGTGATCGAGATCGCAGTGATGATAAAGTCTCTTTCCTGCTTTCTTTCCGCCAGCAGTATACGGAGGATCAATGAAGAACACCGCATTTCTGTCTTTTGAATATTCGTGGATAACCGCGATTCCATCTTCTTGACGAAACTCGATAGACTCCGCTACAAATGCCAAATCATTGAAGCGGCGGGCAAGAGTGCCGGGATACCAGCGCGAGCGTATTCCTTTTCCGTTTTCGCCGTACTTCAAGAAGCCGGAACCTTCAGCGAGAATTCCGCCATGAAAAGTCCTGTTCTTCAAGATAGTTTGGAATGCCTTTTCTTTCACGTCTACATCAGATCGTGAAATCTCCTTGATTACAGATTCCTTGGTAAGATCAAACTCAAGGATTCGTTTCGCTAACCACTTAGCATTTCCGTCAACGACCGTCGTCCACACCGCAGCGATATCCTCATCAAGCTCAACCATGACTACGCGATCTACAAGTCTCTCAAAGAGTGCCGTAAGACTTATGATTCCTCCGCCGGCGAAAGGCTCCACGAGAACCTGGGGCTTGGTATAAATGCTGCTAATCCAAGCCCGGAATGTGGGAACAAACCATGTCTTCCCGCCCGGGTATCGAAATGGGCTTCGCTGAGGAATGGATGCAACATTTACCGGCTTCGGTGTAGCGACCCCTTGATACATTTCGGGAAATAGCGATGGTTGTTTATGTGTCATTCTCGAAATGGCCTTTCGATAGTCTTGTTTGTTGGTGGAGTCTCAAGCCGTTCGTCCAGACGTTCCTGTAATAACTTGACGAAGTCATCCATTTTCCCCGGAACGGGGGTTGTGATAGACAGGAGGGCAGGCGCGAACTCAGTAAACACCTCATCGATCTTCGTCAGCTTATATCGCTGCTGGCCATCAATTGTAGTCAACTCCAAGTCGTAAATGAGCCATGCGATTTCAGCTTTGCCTTTCGGTGCCTTGGTGAGTCGTGGCAGTGTGTCGAAAAAACTCTTATTCAAAGCAACCGCACTCTTCTTGCCCCAAGAGTGAAGGATGCCGCCCTTGAAGAGTAATTGGGGCGCAAGTCTCTTTCGTGACGATGAGAGATAGTCTGGGCGTGGATAGTTTGGTTGCTCTGACCAATCCATCTGTGCTCTTCCTTTCGGGTCTTTCATGAAGTACTCGAATAGATCCCGCACGTTGCCAGAAATGTAGACGGCTTGGATTTCAAGAGCGCCGAAATCAAGGATCTTGCCGTCGTTATCATATGCAACAAGGACGACATCAATGTTGCCAGCCGATTTCCCGTTGGCATCATTGAGTCGTACCTCCGTCAAGGAACTCCAGTTGGCGTCGTCAGGAAAGAAGAATGAGGCGGCATCATCGGTTATGAGCCAGTCTTCGCGAAATCTTATAGGACAAGTTATGACTGGCGCACCATCATGCAGAATACTGCATACACCGAGAGGATTTTTTGCCTTGTCCTTTGTGCAGTTTGGCACCTTATTGTTGAACGGGCAAAGGCGGCGTGATCGGTACCTGTTTGCGCTGGCAGACTGATCGGTGACCAGATGACCAAAGACCTCCGCAAGTGGGTGTTGTGCTTGTTTCATATTGTCCGTTTCTTTGTCATTTTGCGTCCTAACGAAAAGCTCACCGGCGGCAATGGAGCGCAGCGGAATAGCGGTCAGGTGGGGCGACTTGTTAGCCGTTTTCATCCTCTATAAGCTCAAAAAGCACTCTTATGATTTTCGGATGTAGTGTTTTCCCTTTATGAAATGGCAAAACAAACCTTTCTTTATCTCTTTGATATATCCTATGACTGCCTTTGCTTCTGATATGTTGAAATCCCGATTTGAGGAGCATTCTTTCTGCCTCTTCCGCCGTCAATCTTGGTAGTTTAGACAACATTAACCTCCAGAGAAGTTGTTAGTATTTCTCTGTTTAAATAGTCATCCCTTTCCTCAGGAGATAAGGTCTCTAAATAAAGTTGTATGGCCTCTTTTATGTTTTCCAGCACTTCATCTAAAGAATCTCCTTGAGTATGACACCCCTCCAATTCTGGGGAAAAGGCATAATATCCATATTTATCTTTTTCAATTATTACATTTACCTTCATTCTGATACCTCCCAATTATTAGTTCTAATGGCTAACAGTGCAATAAGTGGAAAATGTTCCGCCATATCAGACCATATAGATGGAAAGATTTTCCACTTATTATGATATTAAAG
>MAEO01000177.1:1575-9433 GCA_001683985.1 Smithella sp. M82 | reverse complement strand
CCGAACAATCCGGCAAGCGGCGCATTCGGGGAATGCGCCTACATTAGGGATTGTTCCCCGAACAATCCGGCAAGCGGCGCTACATTAGCGCTCAGCGTCATTCCGGCATGCTCCTGGCCGGAATCCAGGAATAATTAAGATTTGGCGCAATAAAAATAGTATTAAGATTTAAGCGAAGTCCGGCAGTCTGCCTGGGCATGCCGGGTAATTAAGTAAAAAAAGAATAAAGCATAAAAAGGATTTTCATGAATTCCAACATTCCCACAACAACGGGTAATCCCCTGCGTCCCCAACAGGAAGACAAAGAAATTTTTGAATACATTGCGGTCATCATGCGGCGCTGGAAAACATTTGTTGCCGCATTTCTGGCCGTTTTCATCTGTGCGGCTTTATACACATTTATGATGAAACCTATTTACGAGGCCTCCGCCACCCTTCACGTAAAAGACGATAAAGGGAAAGGCGGACTGTTGGGAGAACTGGCTATCAACACATCCAATCCCGTTAATGCGGAACTGGAAATACTCAAATCGCGCACCAATGCCGAACAGGTAGTAAAGCGGCTGCATCTCGACTGGCAGGTCAGCAAGATGTCTGACGGACTTTCCTTCAAGATTATAGAATTTTCCTCCACCGCCAAAGAGCCGGTTTATAATATCAGGTTAAACAGCGATGGAATATTTAAAGTCGAAGACAGTAACGGAAAATTTGTCGGAGAGGGCAAATCCGGAAACCTTATTAAGGGAACGAATTTCACACTTCTTCTAAACGATGTAAAGGGAGAAAAAGGCGACAAATTTACACTTACTCAATTGCCGTTCAATGATGTGGTTACAGGCCTGCGCAATGGAATCAAGGCAGTGGAAGTAGGAAGAATGACCAGTGTCATTAAAGTTTCTTATACGTCAACTGATCCCGTTCTGGCGCGTGATGTTGTCAACACACTGGTGCAGTCGTATCTGGAACAGAACATTTCCTTTAAAGCGGAGGAAGCCAGCCGCACGGTTAATTTTGTGGAAGACCAGATTCAGGGACTGCGCAAAGAACTGGATGATTCGGAAAAAGACCTGCAGCTTTACAAGAGCTCGACCGGAGTTGTCAGCCTCGATAACGAAGCCAGGGAACTCATTCAAAAAATATCGGAGATGGAAAAGCTGCGCGCCGATGTCATTCTCCGGAAAAAACAGGTAGAGTTCGCCCTCGATGCTTTAAAGAGCTCCATGCGCAAGGGAACCATTTACTCTCCTTCCATTATGCGTGACGATCCGCTGGTTGCCTCGATGGCATCAAAACTTTCCGAACTGGAAGTGCAGAAGAAAGCTTTGCTTAACGACTACACCGAGAACCATCCCGCGGTAAAAACCGTTCAGGGGCAGATAGAAGAAATTCAGAGAAAAATACGAGCGACATATGAAACAAGTCTGAACAACCTGGCCAAACAACAGAGCAATGTTACCCACGAGCTCTCTCTTTATGAAAAGAGAATGCGCTCGCTCCCGGAAGCGGAACGTGATCTGGCGCGTCTTACCCGTATCACCAGCGTCAATGCCGGCATCTACACTTTTTTGCTGCAGAAATATGAAGAAGCCCGCATTGCCAGGGCATCAACCATCAGCAATATAGATATTGTTGATCCGGCCATTGCTCCCACAAAACCGGTAAAGCCGAAGAAGGCGCAGAATCTGCTTTTAGGTTTGCTTTTCGGCTGCATGCTGGGCATTGGTCTGGTTTTCTTTCAGGAATATCTGGACGACACTATCAAGGACGCAGAGGAAGCAAAGCGGATTATGGGTTTGCCTTTGCTGGGAGTCATTCCGCACATTAACGGACGGGAGCTCAAACAAAACGTCAGCATTCCAAAAGATGAACCACTGATAACGCAGAGCGAACCAAGGTCGGCGGTTGCCGAGTCTTTCCGTTCACTGCGCACCAATCTTCATTTTACCGCCATTAACAAGCAAAAGAAGATAATGCTGTTTACCAGCACATTTCCGGGTGAGGGGAAAAGTACCATAACTGCCAATGAAGCTGTTGTCATTTCCCAGACAGGGGCGCGGGTTCTTGTTATCGACTGCGATTTCCGCCGTTCGTCGTTGCATGAAAAATTCGGTCACAGCAAAACACCGGGGCTGAGCGAGATATTAACCGGAGACATAACATTCGAAAAAGCAAAACATGTGAGCGGCATTCCCGGCCTCGACCTGATTACCGCCGGAACAACGCCGCCCAATCCTTCGGAACTTTTGGGTTCGGAGGAAATGCGGCAACTCCTTCTGACCCAGCGGGAAAATTACGATTACGTATTGATCGACGCTCCGCCGGTGCTGGCTGTTACAGATGCTCCAGTACTTACCACAATGTCGGATATAGTAATTTTGATTATGGAAGCCGGACGCGTACCCGTCAAGGCGGCACAGCACATGCGGGAGATGCTCGCCAATGTCCAGGCGCCGGTAGCAGGCTTTGTTTTGAATGATAAAACCGGTAGCGGTGAAACTTATGGTTATTACGGTAGCCGTTACGGCAGAAGATACGGTTACGGCTACGGTTACGGCTACGGATATTATACAGACAACGGACAGAAAGCCAACGGCAAAAAACTTCCACTTTGGGAAAAGTTTTTTCAACTAATCCCGGAGAAATTGAGAAACAAGATAAAGGGTTTTAAGTAATTAAGTTTTAAGTAATTAAGTTTTAAGTATTAAGTAATTAAGGAATAAATGGGCTATAACTCTTTTGAGGATTTAGATGTTTGGAAAAGGGCTTGTCGATTAGCCGTAGAAATATATGAAAGTTTACGAAAATGTAAAGATTATGGATTAAAAGATCAGATGACGCGGTCTGTTGTTTCCATAGCCTCCAATATTGCTGAAGGCGCCGAAAGAAACAGCGGGACAGAATATATTCGTTTTTTGCATATTGCTAAAGGATCAGCTGCAGAATTACGAACGCAAGTATATATTGCTCAGCAAATTGGTATTTATAAGAGCTCTAAAGCATTTGAGTTTATTAATGAACTCAAAGAAATATCTGCAATGCTTCAAGGTCTTATAAAATCTCTATCTTCAAAAACTTAAATCTAAATGTACTAATTGTTAATATTCCTGGATTCCCGATCAGGTCGGGAATGACAAAAAATGGCACTTAAATCTTAAAACTTAACTACTTAAATCTTATCTTTTCCCATGATCGATTTTCACTGCCATATCCTGCCGGATTTAGACGATGGTCCCCAAACCATTGACGAATCTGTGGAAATGTCGGCGGCTCTGTGCAAATCAGGTTTTACCGGTGTTTACTGCACGCCGCATTTGATTAAAAGCGTGTATGAGGCGAACAACGATTTGGTTTTAGACTCACTTGCGGCTTTGCAGACTAGATTAAATAATGAAAATATAAATCTCCAGCTTTTCCCCGGCAGGGAGTATTATCTGGATGAATTTCTGGCCGGCTATCTGGAAAATCCGCTGCCGCTGGGTGATACAAATTTTATCATGATGGAGATTCCCATTCATATATCGGCGGAGTTAATCAAAGATGCATGTTTTCAGATTAAACGCCGGGGGTTTATCCCCATGATTGCTCATCCGGAGCGATGCAGTATTTTCAGCACATCCCGTAAAAAGGAAAAATCCCGGTTTAAATTTACCGATTCACAACGTAATCCCCCAAATTCAAAACAATATGAGTCGTCGCGTTTGATAGAATATCTGAAAGACATCGGTTGCGCTTTTCAGGGAAACCTCGGCAGTTTTTTGGGACTTTACGGTTCTCAGGCTCAAAAAACAGCCAATGATTTGAAAAAAATGGAAGTATATACGCATTTCGGCACCGACCTCCATTCCCGAGCCGGAATAAAGTGCCTTAAATAGAAGATCCAAGTAATTAAGTAATTAAGTAATTAAGTAATTAAGTAATTAAGTAATTAAGTAATTAAGTATTAAGTAATTAAGTAATTAAGTAATTAAGTAATTAAGTTTTAAGTAATTAAGTAATTAAGTAATTAAGTAATTAAGTATTAAGTAATTAAGTAAGTTAATCTTTTACTTAAATCTTAAAACTTAAATCTTTTTAAACCAAGTAGTTAACATTGAACCTGGAACGTAGAACTAAAAAGTCATCCAAGCGCTCCGTGCTTGTCACCGGCGGGACCGGCTATATCGGAAGCCACACGGTTGTCGCACTTATTGCCGCGGGATATAACCCGATTATTGCAGATAATCTTTCCAACAGCAAAGCTTCCGTTTTAAAGCGTATAGAAAAAATCACAGGCAAACTGCCGCTTTTTTATAAAATCGACCTGCGGAACACCACCGCACTAAACAAAATATTTCAAAAGAATTCAATCACGTCTGTTATTCACTTTGCAGGGTTCAAGGCTGTCGGCGAATCGGTTGCCGAACCGCTGAAATATTACGAAAACAACATACAAAGCGCCATCTCTCTTTGCAAAGTAATGGACAGACACAAAGTGAAAAAAATAATCTTCAGCTCATCGGCTTCTGTTTACGGAGAAGCATCTGCAAATCCTATAAAAGAAAGTTCTGCAACGGCGACCACAAATCCTTATGCTCATACGAAGTTAATTATCGAAGAGATTCTCAAGAGTGTTTACGTTGCCGATCCGGAATGGCGGATTGCCTTGCTGCGATACTTCAATCCTGTCGGCGCTCATGAGAGCGGGCTGATGGGCGAAGACCCACAGGGCATTCCCAACAACCTTATGCCCTATATCAGCCAGGTTGCCGTAGGACGTCATAAAAAAGTAAATATTTTCGGCAACGACTATCCTACCGTCGACGGCACGGGAGTGCGGGACTACATTCATGTAATGGATCTGGCAGAGGGGCATGTGGCTGCGCTGAAAAAAATAGACACAACCATTTTCAGTGTTCCACGGGTCATTAACCTGGGCACAGGAAAAGGCCGCAGCGTTATGGAAATACTACGCGCGTTTGAAAAGGCATCGGGGAAGGTGATAAGCTATCGCATTACCAAACGCCGCCCCGGCGACATTGCCGTGTGCTATGCCGATACAAAACTTGCAAAAAAGATTCTTGGATGGAAAACCAAACGCAATCTTGCGGATATGTGTAACGATGCCTGGCGCTGGCAATCCCAAAACCCGAAGGGGTATTAGAAGATTGGAAGATTGGAAGATTAGAAGATTAGATGGTTAGATGGTTAGATGGTTAGTTGCTAATCTTCCAAACATCTAAACCGTCTAATCATCTTGCTTTCGAACTTTGAAATTAGAGCTTAGAGCATTATACTTTATCTTTCTCTAAAAAAGAGAAATAAATAAGTTGTATTATCTCTTAAATAGAGATAGGATTAAAACCATGAAAAATATAATTTCACAACTCATTGATGATTTCCATGAGAGGGAATTGCCTGAATTAGTGCCACGGAACAAAGAATTTTCCGAAGTTAAGGGAAAGGCAGATGTTGTCATCGGCATGAGACGGGCAGGCAAAACATGGTTTTGTTATCAGAAAATAAAAAGCTTGACGGCTGCGGGAATAAACAAGGAGAAGATTTTATATCTTAACTTTGAGGATGACCGCTTGCTGGAATTTAGAGTTAAAAATTTCCAGGAAATTCTTGATGTTTATTTCGGGAAATATCCCGAAAATCGAAATACGCGCTGTTATTTTTTCTTTGATGAGATACAGAGAATCGATCAGTGGGAAATATTTATCAGACGTTTGCTTGATACGGAAGATATTCAAATATTTATTACAGGATCATCATCAAAATTACTCGGCATGGAAATAGCAACAAGCTTACGGGGGCGTTCTTTAGCCATAGAAATATATCCGTTTAGCTTTGAAGAATTTTTAAAATATCACGGAATATTTTCCGAAAGGCCCAAAAAATTTGGAACAAATACTGCTTCAATTTTACGTAAAGCTGTTGGAAATTATCTGGAAATTGGCGGCTTTCCTGAAATACAGAAAACACAGCGTGATCTGCGAATCGAAATACTGCAAGGGTACATTGATTCCGTGCTGCTCAAAGACATTGTAGAGCGGCATAATATCGGCAACGTGCCGGCGCTGAAACATCTTGTCCGGCATATAATGAATTCTTCCGGGGGGAAATTCAGCGTCAACAAATTTTTCAACACCATGAAAAGCATGGCCATCAAATGCACCAAGAATAGTTTGTATGAATATCTTGACCATCTGACGGATGCCTTTCTGTTTTATAAAGTACCGGTTCATTCCCGTTCTGAAAAAACAAAAATTACCAATCCGGCCAAAATCTACACAATCGATACCGGATTACTAAATTCCATGACCTTTCGCGGTTCATATGATCGCGGCCGGTTACTGGAAAACATGGCCTTTATGCACCTCCGCAGGAGAGGTTATGAGATGGAATATCTTACAACAAAAGATGGATATGAAGTTGATTTTATTGCCAGACACAGAATTTCCGGCTCTGCCCGGCTTATTCAGACATGCTGGGAAATGTCGGACAAAAAGACATTTGAAAGAGAACTTCGCGGATTAAAAAGCGCGATGGATGAATTTTCTTTTTCAAATGGTACAATAATAACATGGGACGATGAAACCGTTATAGACGATAAAATCAAGGTGATTCCTGTTTGGAAATGGCTTATAACAGAAGAAGATTAAAGGTACTTAATTATTTATTTTTATGTTGATAATCAACCACGCCTCTTGCCCCTTGATTCTACAAGCCATTAACCTTTCACCTTTCACAGTTTTTTAGATTGACACTTGACCTGTTTATGGACTATATTAAGTCTACTACAACAAGGAGAGATTGATTAATGAAATTATCAAGTCAAATTAAGCCGATAAGTTACCTAAAGGCTCATGCTGCCGAAATCGTGCGTAATATGAGTGAAAAAAACGAGCCGCTGGTCATTACGCAGAACGGTGAAGCGAAAGTTGTTATACAGAATATCGAAAGTTATGAGCAGACCTTGGAGACAATGGCGCTTTTAAAAATACTGGCGCTTGGCAATCAGCAAATCGAGGCGGGCAAAGTTGAAAGCGCCGCCGACGTCCTTAACCGTCTGCGAAATAACGGGGTTATGCGCTGATGTCTTTCGAGGTATTTCTGACAGCTGATGCGGTGCGGGACATTGAAGAATTATACCAATACATAGCCAATCACGACACACCTGGAAAAGCACAAAGCGTACTGACTAAGATCGAGAAGACATTCAAAAGCCTTTCCGAAACACCGGAACGCGGTGCCTATCCGAAAGAATTGCCGGCCTTGGGTATACGCGAATATCGAGAAGTATTTTTCAAACCCTACAGATTAATTTACCGGACTATAGAAAAAAGAGTTTACATTTTGCTAATTGTTGATGGGCGTCGCGATATGCAATCTCTATTACAGCGCCGCCTTCTTGAAAAATGAAGATAAAAACAAAAAATGGGACGTTATTGAATTTCTTAAAACAGAAGAAGACATGAGACCTTTGAAAAATGCTCCCCTCGTGTCATTCCGGCAGGGGTTCCCTGCCGGAATGACACGAGGCATTAATGTAGGGCGCATTCCCCGAATGCGCCGCTTGCCTGAGCTGATCAGGGACAGAGTTAATGTAGGGCGCATTCCCCGAATGCGCCGCTTTACGGATTGTTCGGGGAACAATCCCTACACGTAGAACATAGAACATAGAACATAGAACATAGAACTGTTGTTTCTACTTAACTACTTAAATCTTAAAACTTAAATCTGTTTCTTTTTAACCTAAAACCTAGAACATTGAACATTTTTTTCTTTCTGGATTCCGGCCAAGACCGCGCCGGAATGAAATGTAGGGTGCATTCCCCGAATGCGCCGCTTTACGGATTGTTCAGGGAACAATCCG
>MAEO01000177.1:0-1565 GCA_001683985.1 Smithella sp. M82 | reverse complement strand
ATGACGCCGGGTGTTAATGTAGGGCGCATTCCCCGAATGCGCCGCTTTACGGATTGTTCAGGGAACAATCCCTACACGTAGAACGTAGCTTTACGGATTGTTCGGGGAACAATCCCTACTGGATTCCGGCCAAGACCACGCCGGAATGACGCCGGGCGTTAATGTGATGCCGCTGAAATCACAACCGTGCCGGAATGACGCCGGGTGTTAATGTAGGGCGCATTCCCCGAATGCGCCGCTTTACGGATTGTTCAGGGAACAATCCCTACACGTAAAACATAGAACATAGAACTGTTGTTTCTACTTAACTACTTAAATCTTAAAACTTAAATCTGTTTCTTTTTAACGTAGAACCTAGAACATTGAACACTTTTTTCTTCCTGGATTCCGGCCAAGACCACGCCGGAATGACGCCGGGCGTTAATGTAGGGCGCATTCCCCGAATGCGCCGCTTTACGGATTGTTCAGGGAACAATCCCTACACGTAAAACGTAGCTTTACGGATCGTTCGGGGAACAATCCCTACACGTAGAACGCCGCTTTACGGATTGTTCAGGGAACAATCCCTACACCCAGAACATAGCGCCGCTTACTTAACCGAAAAAAGGGAAAGAAGATGAGAAAAAGCAGCCTGTCCCCTTTTCTGCCTGCTTTTTCTCCCTTGCATTTGTGCAGAAACTGCATTATAATCCTACTAGTAAGATTGATTGAAAAGGAGTGCAAACATGGCAAATTTAGCTACCACGAAAATGTCATCAAAAGGGCAAATCGTTATTCCTGAAGACATTCGCAAGCGTCTCAAATTAAAATCTGGTTCGCAATTTATGGTCATGGGAGAAAACGATGTTGTTATTCTAAAAGCCATTACTCCGCCTGCTATACACGAATTTGATACATTAATTGCTGCGGTTCGCAAACAAGCCAAAGCATCAGGCCTAAAGCAATCCGACATTTCTGAAGCCATTGCAAAAGTACGGGGCGGAAAGTGAAAATAATTCTCGACACAAATGTATTTGTTTCGGGCGTATTTTTTTCCGGACATCCATACCGGATTCTCAAAGCGTGGCGTAACGGTATACTAACCCTGGTTATTTCGGAGGAGATATTTGAGGAATACCAAAGGGTAGGCGAAATACTTAGCGAACAGTTTCCGATGGTTGATTTACAGCCTATACTTGCTATGGTCAGGAAAAGGGCGCAAATATATCCTGTTAAATGTCTGCCTGAATCTGTTACAGATGATCCTGATGATGATAAGTTCCTTGCTTGCGCGCTTGCCGGCAAGAGTAAAATTATTGTGAGCGGGGACAAACACTTATTGAAGGTAAATGGTTTTCGTGAAATTAAAATTATTAGACCACGTGAATTTGTGGATGCATACTTGGCATAACCCTTTACTGAGCTGGTGCCCGCTGGGGAAAAAAAATGACGCCGGGTGTTAATGTAGGGCGCATTCCCCGAATGCGCCGCTTTACGGATTGTTCGGGGAACAATCCCTACACCTTTCTGTCGCGGCAGGATGGTTGGAGCTTTTGAACAGTGAAAATCGAAGAATTGAGAGGAAT
>MAEO01000176.1 GCA_001683985.1 Smithella sp. M82 | reverse complement strand
GGATAGTTTTTAAATAACAATATAAACAATAACTTAGATGTGTATTTTCAGAGGAAATGGCAAATTTCAAGGAATTAAGCAAGAAGGGTTTTTGTTTTAACTACTTTGATTCGGCATGCTTTGGCGGAGTCGAAGCCTAGAACGTATGTAATAATATCGGCAGGCCGAGCAGAACCTTCATGAACATAAGACACGATGAGCTTAATTGTTTTACTCGCGGGGTCCAGAACCAGATTCTGTACAAAAGGACGAATATTTTTTATCACGGGTTTTCCTTTTGATATTTTTTGAATGTTGAATTCAGAAGCTGCCAGAAAATTTCTGATGTTTTCTTCCATGGCCGTCAGGCAGGACGATTCAATATCGGCGGGAAGAAAAAGTTGATATTCGAATCCGCACAAGATTTGAGCGATGGCTTTTTCTTCAAAAGAAAGTTTTTTTATTTCTAAAATTATGATGCCTTCAGGCAAGGCGCTATTGATTTCGTTCTTTAGTAAATCCAAATCTGATAAATATTCCTGTGAGGTAATGTCCATGTATTCCTGTCTGCTCTCCATTCCCACGGATGTGGCTATAGCAAAAGATATTTTGGGGTGAGGATGAAATCCGGCGGAATAAGCAAGTTCCAGACTGCTGCGGCGCAGAGCGCGCAGAATTGCTGCGGAGAGTTCCAAATGAGACAGCAAACGCGCCCGATCTAGTTTGCTGAAGATAAAACGATATCTTGCTTCATTTGCTTGGACATTATTGTTGGTCGTAGTTGCGGACAAAGTCGCTGTAGTTTCATCTTTTTGAGCAAAAATGTTTTTTATAGCGGAGAAATCGCAAACTCCACAATTCTGACAATCAGAAAACCGGCAATCCTCCGTTGTCACAAGATCTTTCGATTTTTGTTTTTCTTCCAATAAAAATTCACGATTCACGCCGCAATCAATATTGTCCCACGGAAATATTTCGTCAGTATTGCGTTCACGTAAGAAATTTTCCGGTTTAATTCCGGATTCGGCAATTGCTTCCTGCCAAAGGTCGAAACGCAAAACATCGGACCAGCCGTCAAAACGGCAGCCTTTGCGAAATGCCGCTTCCAGAAGCTCTCCGAGCGATTCATTACCTCGCGAGAATATTCCCTCCAAAAAACTCATTCTGGCGTCGTGCCATTTAACACTTAACTTGTGGTTTTTGATTCGCTTACGAATGAAGTCCTGCCGTTCATAAGTTTCTTCCAGAGAAATTTGTCTCTGCCATTGAAAAGGCGTATGCGGTTTGGGGATAAAGGTGGAAAGACTAATGGTGACCTGCCCACGGTTTTTTGCCGCCCGCAACGCCTCGTAGCCCAAATTAACTATTCCTTCCCAATCTTCCCTGGTTTCATAAGGCAGACCGAGCATAAAATATAGTTTGATCGATTTCCATCCGGCAGCAAATACTTTATCCACGGTAGAGAGTAAATCTTCGGAGGTATTGCCTTTATTGATGATCAGGCGCATTTTATTCGTTCCCGCTTCCGGTGCGAGAGTGAAACTGGTTTTGCGGGTTCGTTTTATTTCTTCCATCAATGTTGTGTTGAGAGATTCAACACGCAGCGAGGGAAGCGCCAGCGCTATCCTTTGGGAGTGGTAGCGGTTCATCAGGTTTTTAACTAAAGGTTCAATACAACTGTAATCGCCCGAGCTCAAAGATAAAAGCGATATTTCTTCATGACCGGTTGCTTTGAGCATTTCTTCAGCCATTTCCATAAGCAGGGTAGTGTTTCTTTCGCGATAGGGACGCCAGATCATTCCTGCCTGACAGAACCGGCAGCCACGGGTGCAGCCGCGCGCTATTTCCAGAGTGATACGGTCATGAATCACTTGCATCAGAGGCACAACCGGTTTCAGAGGATGCCTCCAAAGGTTCAAATCCGAAACGGTTCTTTTTTCTATGATTTCATTTTTTACGTGTATTGCAGGGACGTAAACGCCGGGAATTTTTGCCAACCCGTTTATCAAATCGTTACGGAACAGAGATTTATTTTTACCCTCTCGAATCGCTGCTGTAATTTCTCCGATTATTTCTTCTCCCTCGCCGATAACAAAGGCATCGATAAAATCAACAAGCGGAGCCGGATTAAAACAGCAGGGGCCGCCGGCTATTATCAGGGGATGTCTTCCCTGGCGATCTTTGCGGGCAAGAGGTATTCCCGCCAAATCCAGCATGTTCAGTAAGTTGGTGTAAGATAGTTCATACTGCAGGGAAAAACCGGCAATATCAAAATCAGCCAGCGGTATTTGTGATTCAAGTGAAGTCAAGGGTATTTTCATCTCACGCAACTGCTTTTCCCTGTCCGGCCATGGAGCAAAACATCTTTCTGCTGCCACGTAGGGAATTTCATTGAGAATAGAATATAGAATCTGCATACCGTGATGAGACATGCCGATTTCGTATGTATCGGGAAAAGCCAGCACGAAGCGAACTTCCGCTTTATCTTTACGGAAGGTGTTTACTTCCATGCCGATATAACGACTTGGTTTTTCAGTAGCAAGTAAAAGATCGTCGAAATTATCAGTGTGCATGATCCGTTTTCCTGTTTGTGACAAAATCCGGAGTTTATTCTTCATGATCGAATTTGTTGCGGGACTGATATTTATGAGGATTTTTTTTGATTTCTCTTAGTGTTGAAAGCGCCATTTTCATGGGAAAATTGACAGCGGCGAGATAACCCAGGGAATTATTCTTGAATGTATTGATCAATTCATTGCGTATAGAGTCTTCATCATTTTTAGAAACAAAGGATCTTTCCAGTTTGTGTTCATACGCAAGTTCTTCACCTATGATATTTTTTATATGAAGATAATCCTGAGCATTCGCGAAAAAAGATTCTCTTAAATAAATTTTAGTTTGAAAAGAAAGTTCTACTTTGACCGTATCAATGGCGATGGCACGGGTTAAGTCAAAAATTTCCAGTTTTAAACCGTTGTCTAATTTTATTTCTTCAATCAGTTTCATTGTGCATCTCAAATTATGTGTTTTTTTGAAACCAAACCGCGGTCAAAGGATAACGAGACGGCAAGGAGGATGCGACGAGGCGTATTAGTAATACGTTGAGGACCCGGCATACGCCGGGCAAGATGCCGACGACAATGCCAACAAAGTTAGCCAAAGAACGCGGTTTGGCATTACCATTTTTAGGCTTGACCTGCAACCCTAATCCTTTTATAAGCAAAAGACGTAAATATTAACAAAGGTGAAGCAGTATAATGAGCGATGTCAATGCCATTTTACTTTTGTCCTGTGCCGACAGGAAGGGAATTGTCGCCGAAATATCCAATTTTATTTTTCGTAACAACGGCAATATTGTCCATGCCGATCAGCATACGTCGAAGGCGGACAAACTTTTCTTTATGCGGATTGAATGGGAACTGAACGGTTTCGGTCTCAAGCGAGAGGAAATTTCCGCTGCCTTCACGCCTTTAGCTAAACAATTTAAAATGAAATGGGATTTGCATTTTACGGATTATACGCCGCGAATGGCAATTTTTGTTTCACGTCATCTGCATTGTCTGCATGATCTGATTATACGACGCCACATGGGAGAATTGGCGGCGGATATTGAAATGGTAATAAGCAATCATTTGGATGCCCGCGATATAGTGGAACAGTTTGGGCTTAAATTTTTTCACTTTCCTGTCGCACCGGGGAAGAAGAATCAAACGGAAGCTGAGGAATTAAGACTGCTAAAGAGAGCGAACATCGATCTGGTTGTTCTTGCCCGTTACATGCAGGTTCTGAGCAGGAAATTTCTTCATTATTATCCTGATAGAATAATCAATATCCATCATTCATTTCTGCCGGCGTTTGCCGGCGGAAATCCCTATCAGCGGGCCTATGACCGCGGCGTGAAAATTATCGGTGCGACCGGTCACTATGTGACTGAACAGCTTGACGAAGGGCCGATTATCGCGCAGGATGTAATCAAAATAAGTCACCGTGACGCAATTCCCGATATTCAGACAAAAAGCAAAGATTTGGAAAGAATCGTGCTGGCAAGAGCTTTGCGCCTGCATCTGGAACATAGAATACTAGTTTATGGATCAAAAACCATTGTTTTTGAGTAATCCAGTTCACCTTAAAAATAAATAACAGGTAATAAATAAATGTCTGACCCGAAATTTATTGTCCTTTGTCAACCGGATAAAGGCAAATCCTGTGGCGCTTGCTGCGGTCTTTACAATTATGTGGATAGTTCACGTTCATCTCTTGAACAGCGGTTGCGTTCGCGCACCAAACGATTCCGGGAACTGGCACAAAACCCGCACCATGTTGAACTGTATTCTAGCGAAACACTGGCTGCCGAAGATTTTAAGAAAAGATATGACGTAATATATTGTTGCGAATACCTTGGTTTTCTGGACAGTGAAGAAAAAAGAGTTGGATGTCTTTTACATCCTGAACAGAACTTCGGTGTCGACATGCGTGATGTTTCTTTTTACGGACGGGAACTTTGTGCCGGTCATTTTTGTCCCAGTCATCATTTTATTCCGCAGTCTCAATGCAAAATTCTGATAAAAATAATTGATGACTGGTACCTTTACGGTCTCGTTGTGACGGATATTGATCTGGTTACCCATTATTTCCGTATGATTGCCGATAGAATCGGCAGCGAACTTAAACCGGAAGTATTCGATAACGTGTCTTTGAAAAATATTGCGCTGGAATATTTTAACTGGAAAATCACCTGGCCGTTTCGCTCACTGGAAACAAACCGGTTGGGTAAATATTATTTTGACGGATCTCAGTACATGATCAGTTATATCGACTACGCCAAGTATGGCCGGGAAGTATCGCCGCTAAATGCGATTTTTTTAAGTCTGTCTTCGTCATTTAAAAATACTCAGGAAATTGAGGAGGCGGAAATAATGATCTGGTCGAATATCGAGAATTTTGTGTCCGCATATAAGCATGAAATTTAATTTTTTATTGACATAGCGCAATCACTTTGGCTAGTGTTATATAAATTCCAAATCAAAGGGGATTCCGGCGACTGAAACTGTGTCATAATAGCTATTTGTCATTGCGAGACGCCTCTCAGGCGGTGTGGCAATCTAATATTATCAGTAGCTTGCGAGATTGCTTCGCAAAGACATTGCGACGCGGTCTCGACTGCCGGACGCTATTTTTGTTGGTTCTGATTCATCGGGATTATCGGCTTCATCTTTGATTTAGAAATGGTATGAGTTCAGTTTCAACAGATGTTATTTAGTTTAGAGGCTTTATAAATGAATCAAATATCAAAAAAAATCCTTTTCTCACGTAATGAAATTCAAAAACGGGTAAAAGAAATAGCTTCTCAAATATCCGGAGATTACGCCGGACGCGAATTGGTTATTATCGGTATTCTTAAGGGCGCGTTCATTTTTATGGCTGATTTGGTAAGGGAAATCAATGTTCCCTGCAAATTTGATTTTGTCAGAGTAGCCAGTTACGGCGCGAGTTCCGAAAGTTCCGGTAAAGTAGTAATGACAAAAGATATTGAAACTTCAATCAAAGGCCGGGATACTTTGATAGTCGAAGATATTGTTGACACAGGTCTAACACTGCAATATCTTGTCAACTGGCTTAAAGAAAGAAGTCCTAATTCATTGAGAATTTGTGTATTTCTGGACAAGCGAAAAAGAAGAAAAGTAACCTTTGAAGCCGACTATGTCGGTTTTACCATTGATGACGGCTTTGTGGTAGGTTACGGGTTGGATTTTAACGAACAATTCCGTTTTCTCCCCGACGTTTATATAATTGATCAGAAAGAAAGAGGCTAAGGAATGATAATTCAGTGCAGGCAGTGTCGGACAAAATTCAGATTTGATGATGCTTTAATGCAGGGAAGTGGCGTGTGGCTCCGGTGCAGCCGTTGCGGGCATGTTTATTTTCAGGAAAATATTTTGGTGAAACCGGAAACAAATATGCCGCCAAAACCGGACAAGCCTATAGAAGAATCCAAACCGGCAAAGAAAATTACGGAAGCATCAATGGAATCTACTCGCGTTGTTTATCGTGATGCAGAGGGTTTGCATCCTCTTGATAAAACCATTGAAGCAAAGAAATATTTAGATGAAGAAATAAGCTTGGATGTGAGAAAAGACCAGAAAGAAGACATCAACGAAGAAGAAGTTGAACAAAAAGATGTCTTATCTTCAAAGAGTTCCGGAAAAAGCTGGAAAGTTGCCATAGGGTCTGTTTTTGTTATCCTGATAATTTCCGCTTTGATTTTCTTTATTTTCCCACAATCCGGCGAACAGATTATTAAAAATGTTTTTGTATATATGGGTATTTCAGAACTGGCTCATCCGGAAATTCCTGTTACCCATATGGTGAGGCTTCAGGACGTACGGCATAGAGTGATAAATAATTATATTTTAGGACCGATCGGTGTAGTGGAAGGCAACGCTGTAAATCGGGCAGAGTATCCCGTCTCGCGGATATTGATAAAAGGTGATATCCTTGATGCGTATTCTGTGGTTTTAGGCGAACATACCAGTTATGCGGGAAATATTCTGACCGATGAAGAACTTACGAAGTTATCAGAAGAAGAAATTTTATTAAAACTTTCCCGTCCGGAAGGTTTCAATAATTCCAATGATAAAATTATGCCAAATGAACAAATACCTTTCATGATTGTTTTCTTTAACGAACCGGCAGGAGTAATTAAGGCAGTGGTTATGACGGTGGGTGCGGAACGCCTTCTCTCGGAGTAGACCATTGCGATTGAACTTGCCATTTACAAGCGGCAGGTTCCGGCAAGGAAGGATTTTTATAAGTTATGCGCTCACCCCTGCGGGATACGCTTCCGGTCTTCGGCTAACTTTGTTGGCGTCGTCGATTTCTTCAACCTACCATAAACGGGTGCCATTGGTGCACTCATTGTGGATCCGTTAACTGGCTGCATGTGGAGATTTTACGAAAAAGACATTAACATCAAACTTTACCCCGATACGCCGGACGGACGGCCCGGGAAGTGGATGAACTTGCTCGCGTTGGAGCGGAAGCAAAGAAGTAGATGATGATAAAAAATCAGATTTCACATTACTATATTAAATCGCTGACGTAATATTGAAAATAGATTACCCCGGGGGAGGGAATAATTATTACAAGCTAAGCAACCACTTGCATTGTTCATGAAAAAATAGTATATATTCATGAAAAAAAGCCGGAAGGGGGTAAAATTATGGCAAATCTACAAATTAAAGGTATGAGCGATGATTTTTATGCGCAGATCAAGGCGCTTGCCGGTTCGGAAAACCGTTCCGTCAGCCAGCAGATACTTTTTATGACAAAAGAATATCTTCTGAAAAGGCAGCAGGTGCAGGCCGCCAAGTTACCCGCGCAAGCCCTGCTCGAACTGTCTGGCGCATGGGAAGACGGTAAAACGGCGGATGAGATCATCAAAGACTTAAAGCGGGCGCGGAAAAACATCCCGGCAAAACGGAGGGCGTTCTGATGTATCTCCTTGATACGGACACCGTCATATATATCCTGAAAGGGCATGCGAAAGTAACGGAAAATTTAAAAGCGCATCTAAACGACTCCATAAAGATCAGCGTCGTCACCTATATGGAGCTTTACTACGGCGCATACAAATCGCAGCAGGTTACTGCAAATGCAGCCAGAGTCAGAACTATGGGACAATCCGTTGAAATGGTTCCGATCAATGCCGTTGTTGCCGAAACATTCGGTATGCTCAAAGCGGATCTTGAATCCGGCGGCAACCGTCTGGACGATTTCGATCTCGCCATTGCCGCGACTGCCCTTGCCAATAATCTGATTTTGGTAACCAACAATACCGACCACTTCAGCCGGATTGAAGGACTGAGGATTGAGAATTGGACGATACTTTCCTGATAGTCGAAAACGATTCCATGAAATGGGCACAGTGAAAATCGGCATATGTTCTATTGCATTTTCTATCGCCTTGCCGTAAATGAATACAGCAACGAATATTTTTTTAATAAGGGCACTTGGAGGGGTGAAAATAGAACAGAACACTTTTATGAATTTCAATGATGAAGGTTCTTTTATACTGAGTGTCAGCCAATATATTTTTTAATTGCCTGGCGGCTTATCGCTCCTTCGCGCAGGATAGTTGCTGGAGAACAGGTAACATCAATAATGGTAGAAGCCTTGCCGCCGGGAGTTTTTCCCCAATCCCCAATAGCATCAACTTTATTGCCAATTTGTTTGATAACTTCGTCCGCCGTTGAACATTCCGGTGAGCCGGAAAGATTTGCACTTGTGGCGGTAAGCGGTTTTTTTAATTTTTGCACTATGGCTTGAGCGATAGGATGGCTTGATATGCGCAGGCCGATTTTGCCGCTTCCGGCGGTAAGTGCTGGCAATACTTTGTCTGAAGCTGCAAAAACTATGGTTAACGCTCCAGGCCAGAAAGTGTCCATCAGTTTTTTCGCCGATTCAGGTACATCTTTGACAAGAGAATAGATATCGTCACGCTTGCCGATAATCAGGGAGATAGGATTTTTGAAATCTCTTCCCTTGACGGAAAAAATTTTCTCGATTGATTTTTTGTTAGTCGCATCCGCGCCCAGTCCGTAAAAAGTTTCTGTCGGATAGGCGATAATGCCTCCGTCAGCTAAAATTTCTACTGCTCTGGAAATAATTTCTTTTTCGGAACTATTCGCATCCGATTTCAGGATTTCCGGCATTCAAATTTTCCTATGTCAGGCTACCTTGTAAATAGGCCGCAGGCAAGGCGCGCGAGGCGTGAGGAGTGAGGTGTACTTTTAGTGTACATTGCAACGACGAAAGCTGCAGCGCAACGCAGCATCCGGGCAATTTACAGGGTAGTCAGATTTGCCTGCTTTTTTTCTACTTCTTTTGCCATCTTCTTAATGTATGAAGAAAGTTTGGCGCTGAGCTCTTTATCGTCAAGAGCGAGAATGCGTGCGGCAAACAAAGCAGCGTTCTTGGCGCCGGCTTTGCCGATAGCCATAGTGGCCACAGGAATTCCGCCAGGCATCTGTACGGTGGAAAGCAAAGCATCAAGACCATTCAGCGAGGTTGCGTTGATAGGAACACCAATAACCGGCAAACTTGTTTGTGAAGCAATTACACCAGCCAGATGAGCCGCCGCTCCCGCTCCGACAATAATTACTTTTATTCCACGTCCGGCAGCAGAAACAGCAAATTTTGTCGTCCGCTGAGGCGTGCGATGTGCTGAAGTCAGAATTAATTCATAACCTATGCCGAATTCTTCCAGCATTTTTGTCGCTTCAGTCATGATGGGCAAGTCTGAATCACTGCCCATAACCACGCTGACCAGTATGTTTTTCTTGGCGCTTTTTTCTTTCATGCCAGCTCCTTGCATATTGGTAGTATTGTTGTTTAAAATTGCGTATATTTAACGCATTGGGTCAGTATTTGCAAGATGGAAATGATTTTCTGTTCAAATCCAGTTGACATAAGAAACTTCTCTACATATACTCTCGCCACAAAAAAATTATCTCTCACTCAACATCAAGGAGAAATGCAATAATGAAAATAAACTTATACGAATATTTGGCCGGAAACGACTATCCCGGCCGCGGCATTTGTATCGGGATAACACCCGGCAGCAAAGCCATAATTGCCTACTTTATCATGGGACGCAGTGTAAACAGCCGCAACCGCGTATTTGATCCCATCGAGGGTGGCATCCGCACCAAAGCGGCCGACCCATCCAAAATGACCGACCCGCACCTGATTATTTACAATCCCGTTTTGACGCTGAAAGATACTATGATTGTAACCAACGGCGATCAGACCAATACTATCTGTGATTTTATGTCCAATAATAAATTTCCCGGCTTTAATTTTGAAGCCGCACTGAATACCCGCACCTTTGAAGACGACGGACCAAACTGGACTCCGCGCATTTCCGGCGTCGTGGATATGAAAACCGGCGCTTACAAACTTGCCATTTTAAAGAGCTGTGACGGCGATGAAAAAAGCGTACAACGCTTTACCTTCGATTATTCACAGCCCCTGGCCGGTGAGGGACATTTTATCAGCACTTACAAATGTAACGGTACGCCGATTCCCAGTTTTGAAAGCGAGCCTCTGCGCGTGACTGTCGAAGAGGAAGATCCCGACAAGTACGCCGCAAAAATCTGGAAAGCACTGAACGAAGACAACAAGGTGAGCCTGTTTGTGCGCGCCATTGATCTCAATACACAAACCTTCAAGGACGTCATCATCAACAAATACAAATCGGTGGAGGCATAACCCGTGAACGAAATACAACTAAAATACGGCTGCAATCCCAATCAGAAGCCGGCAAGAATATTTATGGCGGACGGCGGCAATTTGCCGGTCGAAGTATTGAACGGCAAGCCCGGTTACATCAATTTCCTCGACGCATTCAACAGTTGGCAGCTGGTAAAAGAACTCAAAGAAAATACGGGCATGGTGGCTGCGGCCTCCTTCAAACATGTTTCTCCCGCCGGCGCCGCTCTGGGATTTCCTCTGGACAGAGTTCTGCGCAAAATGTATCACATTGATCCCAAAATGAAACTCTCCAATCTTGCCTGCGCCTACGCTCGCGCCCGCGGCGCTGATCGCATGAGCAGTTTCGGCGATTGGATTGCGCTCAGTGATGTGTGCGATGTTCCTACGGCAAAGATCATTAAAAACGAGGTTAGCGACGGTATCATTGCTCCGGGCTATGAACCGGAGGCGCTGGAAATTTTGAAATCCAAGAAAAACGGTAACTACAACGTGGTTAAAATTGATCCAAACTATGCGCCTGTTTCCCTGGAACACAAACAGGTTTACGGTATTACATTTGAGCAGGGTCGTAACAGCCTGAAAATAGACAACAGCATGCTGGAGAATATAGTAACCGAAAATAAAACTTTAACCGATGCGCAAAAACGCGATCTTGTGATTGCTCTGATTACTCTGAAATACACACAGTCCAATAGCGTGTGTTACGTTCAGGACGGCCAGGTCATTGGCGTCGGTGCGGGACAACAAAGCCGTATCCATTGCACCCGCTTGGCCGGCCAGAAGGCCGATAACTGGCAGCTGCGCCATATGCCCAAAGTTTTGAATCTGCCTTTCCGCGACGATGTTGCCAAACCCAACCGCGACAATGCCATTGATGTTTACCTTGGTGATACACCGGAAGACGTTATTGGTGAAAATGTTTGGGCTGAAACATTTACGAAACAACCCAAACTATTAACCAAGGCTCAAAAGCAAAAATGGTTAAGCAAGGTCACCGGTGTTTGCCTGGGCAGCGACGCCTTCTTTCCCTTCGGCGACAATATTGAACGCGCCCGCCGCAGTGGCGTTACTGCTATTGTAGAACCCGGTGGTTCCATCCGCGACCGGCAGGTGATTGATACCTGCAACAAGTATGGAATTGTGATGGCGTTCTGCGGCCTGCGCCTGTTTCACCATTAATTCCATTTCGATTCAAGCGCTACCTTTGTTGGCGGAGCCTGCCCCGGCGCAGGCCGGGGGCGTCGGCGTCCTCAACGTATTATTTATACGCCTCCGGCGCATCCTCCTTGCCGCCGCGGTATCATCATGAATTGGAAATGGAATTCACATGCTGTCATTCCCGCATGATTTTAGCGGGAATCCAAAAAAAAGCAACGCAAAAAACGGGCGAGTCCAAAAGACTCGCCCGAACGAAGACTACCTACGTGGCCGATTTTCTATAAATTATTTAGGCAAGAGTCTGCCAAGTATATCCAGATATTGCACTATTGCACCGCTGCGCTCATCTACAACGGCTTTAGCGAGAGAACCCATGCGCTCCCTTATTTCCGGATGTTCGAACAGTATGGCTATCTGGTCAGCCAAGTCTTCCGTATTCTGTAATTGAATTATCGCTTTTCGCTTATATGTGCCATAAAAATGGACTTTTCCTGTAAGCATGGGCGTTGATTAATAAAACAGATGTCTTATGCCTTGTCTTTGCCAGTTCAAGCATATCCGCTCTTAATTCTATCATGTTTTCGATGCATAAAATGGAGACAGGCTTGAGTTTGTTAAGCCAGTACGAGATAAATGGACGCCATATGCAAAAATGATAAGGGTAAGGAAGGGCAACCACAGATAAACCCATAGATTGACTCAGTTGGCGGACCAGTTGCGGTTGCCTGGAAATAATGAATATGGGATAGGAAGAAAGAGCTTGGATTCCCCTGATTAAACTAACGCTATTAATGATTTCGCCAAATCCCAGAGCAGATATCACAATCGTTCCCGGCGATTGATTAATAAGCCGACGATTTTTCGAAGAAATATAGCCGATGATTGCAGGCAAATCGCTTATTTGATAATATCCATCCCGGTAGTTTGTGATATAACTTTTAATAAGGATCAGTTTGAAGCATAGTCTCTTTACAAATACAGCCCAAACAGATGTAGAGTCCGGCACATCCGGATTCAATAAATATTTCATCACAATAGTTTTGATTAAACGTTTGAAAAACAAATCGTCATTCCCAGTTGCTGCTTTTCTTAAGAATAAATATAAAAATGCCATTATGCGTCAATGAAAAGTTAGAAGTCAAAACCATGCCTTATCCTTTTTATCTTGACTTATTAGCCGGTAAATTTTACATGAATTATTAAATTTATAAAGAGGTAGGAGATTTAATGAAAAAAGATATAAAAGCGGTTATAAAGACTAACAAAGGCAAAATTAATTTGAGACTTTTCGCTGATCAAACACCGATGACCGTGGGGAATTTTATAAATCTGTCGCGTCGCGGTTATTATGATGGTTTAAATTTTCACAGAGTTATTGCCAATTTTATGATTCAGGGCGGCTGTCCTTACGGAGACGGACGAGGTGACCCCGGATACAGGTTCCCGGATGAATTTGTCGATGAATTGCTGCACAGCAAACCGGGGATTCTTTCCATGGCTAATGCCGGACCGCAAACCAACGGCAGTCAGTTTTTTATTACGCATATAGAAACTCCATGGTTGGATGGCAAACACACCGTTTTTGGTGAAGTAATAAGCGAAGATGATCAGAACGTTGTCAATAAAATTGTTCAGGGAGACAAAATCTTTTCCGTTACGATAGAAGGCGATATTGCGGAACTTATGGAGAACATCGGTTCTATGCTTAAAAAATGGGATGCAATACTGGACGAGAGATTTCCAAAGCTGGCGAAGTCACCAAAGGCTTAGAAACAAGTGGTATCAAAATTTATACGGAGGGTATTATGAGAAAAGTAATCCCCGCTCCTGAAAAAATGGTGGAACAAGACGGAAAGATTAACTTCGGGACTTTTCGGACACCTTTTCGTAATGTGAATATTCTCGATGCGCCTCTGTATTCTTCTTCTAATGTTCCTGTGTTCTGGAAAAAATTCCGACTTAAAAAGTGGCAGCATTACGGGGTCATTACGCCCACTCATTATTTCGGTATGGTCATTTTTGATGCTAAATTTATGGGTGTGTCTTTCTTCTGCGCCTATGACAGGATAGAAAATAATCGTGTTGAACACAATGTGCAGTTGCCGGGCAGTGCGGCACATATTGCCGGGCAGGTTTATGATGATGGCTGTGAATTCAGGAGGAAAGGTTACCGTCTGTATTTTGAAAACCTCCTCAAGGACGGGTATCACAAAATCATCATCGATATTGAAGGCAAGAAAAATCTGCCTGCCGTAAAAGGGGAAATTAAGGTTTTAGAGGACTTAAAAACCATCGAACCTCTTGTCCAAGTTTCTCCGGTTACACCATTCAGACCGTTTTATACGCATAAAGTAGCTGCTCCGGCTGAAGGTGTGATTAAACTTGGAAGCAAAGAAATTGTAATTGACAGAAAGCGAGATGTCGCTTTGATGGATGAACAAAAAACGTATTACCCTTATTCCAGTTTCCGGAAAGGGGCTACATCCGCCGGGTATGATGAATACGGGGAACTATTAGCCTTCAATCTTTGTCAGAACATGATAACCGATGACGAAGATTTTAATGAAAACTGCATGTGGATTGGCGGGAAAATTCATTGCCTAAAAGCGGCACGCTTTGAATTTGATAAAGCAAATATAATGCGTCCGTGGAAAATAAAAACAACGGATGGAAGTTTGGAATTGTTATTTACATCTTCCGGTCAGAGAGCGGAGAAGATTAATGCCGGGTTCCTGTTTTCAGATTTCCATCAGCCGTTCGGCATTTACAGTGGCAGATTCAGAGACGATAATAACCGGATATATACGATCGCGAATTTTTTTGGTCTTACTGAACACCATGTCACACGCTATTGATTGCTGCCAACCCAGGTGGAGATATAATCCAGTTTATCAACCATGCCTTTTAAAAGAGGATTGTTGATATTCCACTTTCCTTTTAAACCTTCTTCATCTGCCGCTAGTTCAAAATGACACATGGCAATCCCCATATCTATGCGCTGCAAGTCTGATTTCATGGAAAATAATTGTTTCAGGCCTGGTGCGCGTTTTAAGTAAAACGGTGCCAATGATAAATCCCGTCGGGTTTTTTATCATGCCGTAAGTTATAAGGCCTTTTAACGCATCTTTGTCCTGCGTTGTGGCGGTTATAAAAATGAAACGGGATTTTGTTCCGAATGGTCCCGCTATATTTTCAGAAATAAACTTATCTAAAATTTCTTTTTTGTTTTCTTCTATAGGAGTATCTGAATAGGTCCTGATTGATTTACGCCGGCGGATAATGTTTGCAACAGGCTCACCCCATAACATTGTTATCCTCTTTTATTCCAATGATCAATCTTTACGTATTTTCCTCATATGATCGATTCGCTTTTGGATAAGCGCGTCTGTGCCGATATCGGCACGATATGCTACCGGTCCTTTGACGGAGTTGACACCTTCTTCCGCTATTTTCCGCGCTTCAGTTAAATCGTCGGCGATTCCAACAATACCAATGGCGCGCGAGGAACTCAAATATAAGCCATCTTCTTTCTGATCCACGGATGAGAAGTAAAGACGTGCTTTACCGACTTCTCCCACTTCAATCCTGGCTTTTGATGATGCGGCATCGGGGTAATCGGCAGGGAGCCCATAACCTTTCGGTACAATATATTTGCAAACCGTTGCTTTATTTTCAAATTCAATTTTTATTTTATCGAGTGTCCCTCCGATAATGTGTCGGCAGACTTCCACGAAATCAGTTTTCAAAAGAGGCAGAATGTTCATTGCTTCAGGATCACCAAAACGCGCATTGTATTCCAGAAGTTTGACACCGTCTTTAGTGGCTATAAATCCACCGTACATGACACCTCTATACGGATTACCTGTTTCTTTCCAAAGTGCCGCCGCCACCTGACGGGTAATTTCCAGTCCATCCTGCAAATCCTTTGGCTTTAAAAAAGGCATGGAATGATCGGGCAGAGAATAAGAGCCCATTCCACCGGTATTTGGTCCTTTGTCTCCTTCAAATCTTCTTTTGTGATCCTGTACCAATGGTGTGCCGATCACGGTTTTGCCGTCGCATAAACACTGCAGCGAGAACTCTTCTCCATCGAATTTTTCTTCAATAACCAGTGAAGATCCTCCGGCCAGAATTTGTTTGCACAGCTTTAAGGCGTCTCTTTTTGTTTCAAAATGGTCTCCCTGAACCTGCACACCCTTGCCGCCGGTCAAACCATCTGGTTTAAGAACAATTCCTTCCAGTTCGTTTAAAAACATTTCCACTCCATCAATAGCTGTAAAAACCTTGAACCGCGGATTTCCGGGAATATTATATTTGCTCACCAGATTTCTGGTAAACGATTTGGAAGTTTCCAGCCTGGCAAGACTCTTCGTTGGTCCGACAGATAGGATATTTATTTTAGCCAGAGCATCAACCACGCCGTTATTGAGCGGATCTTCGGGACCGATAACAGCAAATTCAATTTTGTTTTGCTCTGCAAATTCTGTAATTGCCACCAGATCGGAATAGCTGCCCGGCATTATTTTTACTGAAAGAGAGGCGATGCCGGGGTTGTTTGATTTCATGAAAGAAAATAACTGAGGTTTTTGCGGGGATCGTGTAATCGCTTCGGCAAGCGCGTGTTCGCGGGCACCGTTTCCTATCAGCAGTATATTGGACATATTTAAAATCCTCCCTCAAATGGCCTTAATGGAGAAAATATCTTATACCAAGCCGGCTTCAAAGGGTAACGAGGCGGCAAGGATCCTGCTCATCGGCATTCGCCGGTCAGGCATCCGGCGTATATGATGATGCGTTGAGGAAGCCGACGACGATGCCAACGAAGTTAGCCGAAGAAGGCGACTTGGTATGGAAGTATAGAAAGAATGTTTTTTACTGTCAATGGACAATTAAAATCTTTTTCAAAAGAAGCGTTTAGGAGTGTACAGTTTCTTTTTTCTCTATAATCTGTTAAATTAAGCTATAATAACAAGAGGTGAGGTGGCAAATAATTGGGTTGGAATGCTGATATTGTTGTTTTGATCATTCTTTTTATGTTTTCCGGATTTTTTTCATCGGCCGAAGCAGCGTTGCTTTCGCTGAGAGATCTACACCTGCACAAAATGAAACAGGATAACTATCCGTTTTTCGATTATGTTGTTAAGCTGCTTTCCAATCAGAGGCGGTTACTGATTACAATTGTGACCAGTAACGAAATTGTTAATATAAGTATTTCCATTCTGGCAGCTTCCTTTTTCATCGGTCTTTTTGGAATCCAAGGTCAATGGATTTCCATAGTTTTCACAACCGTTGTTTTACTGTTTATCGGCGAAGCTATTCCCAAGACCTTCGGTGTTACTTATCCGATGCAAATTTCCACAGTTGTTTCTATTCCTTTGACGGCAATTTCGCGTCTTGAATATCCTGTGGTTGCCGGTTTGGAAAAAATTTCCAGTATTTTCATGAATCGTTACGGTTCGAATAAAGCCGCAGAATCGGAAGTCCTTATGGAAGATGAATTTAAAACGCTCATCGATGTCGGAAGCCTTGAAGGTGTTTTGGATGAATCGCAAAGGGAATTGATTAATAAAATATTTGAACTGGGCGACAGGCCGGTAACAGACATAATGGTTCCCCGTGTGGATATGTTTTGTCTTCCGCTGGATTTGCCGGTTAACGAAATGCTTCAGTTCATAGCCGGGGCAAGGCAGGAGCGTGTGCCCATTTATATAGACGACAGAGACAATATTGTTGGAATTTTATTTGCCCGTGATTTGCTTAATAATGTTTGGAGAGGCAGAACACAGGACAGTATTCAGAATCTTTTGGTAAAACCATATTTTGTGCCTGAACAAAAAACAATCAACAGACTTCTGCATGATTTTCAGAAAAATTTCCTGCAGATTGCCATTGTGGTCGATGAATACGGCGGGGTTTCCGGAATGATAACATTGGAGCATATTCTGGAACATCTTTTTGAGGAGACTAACGGTAATGATGAGTTTGGTTGCGAAGGATGCGAAAAAGTTGATGAACAAACAATTATCGTGGCCGGTAAAATGCCGGTCGAACAATGCAATAAACTTCTTGAGGCTGATTTGCCTGAAGATGAGTTTGATACTATTGGCGGGTTTGTTCTGCACCTTTTTGGAAAAATGCCGGAGAAAGGAGATGAAGTGAGTTCTGAGGGCTATAAATTTATTGTTGAGGATATCAGCAAGACAAGGATACTGAAAGTAAAAATAATAAAAATGTCGTCCGGGGAGACTGACGAACAATGAGTATATATTTAATTATCGCAGCCATCTTGTTTTGTCTTTTCCTGGAGATGCTTTATTCCGGCGGCGAAGTTGCGCTCTTTGCATCAGATATAAATAAATTAAAAAACCGTGCACATCAGGGATCGTCTTTCGCCGGTCAGGCAGTTAAACTGAAGGAGAACCCCGAGTGGTTTATTTCTACTGCACTTGTTGGAACCAATCTGGCAATAATTGTTGCTTCAACGCTGGCCACGGGTCTTTTGATATCTTTTTATGGCCATGAACGTGGCGAGCAAATTGCTTTCCTGATTATGATACCAACACTTTTTTTGATGATTATTGCGCGCAGTATATTTTTAGATTACGCCGAAATAATGGCGGTTAGAGTCGCCTGGTTTATACGTTTATCTTCCATACTTTTTTATCCGGTTGCTTTTCTGATTGCAGCCGTATCCAGAGGAACGGTACATTTATCTTCCGACAGCAAAAGCGCTCAAATATCGCATATTACTAAAGAAGGGCTCAAATATATTCTGGGAGAAAAGACAGAAGGCGGCGATATTCTGACCAGAGAAAAAGAAATGGTCAGCCGCGTGTTCGATTTCTCGGAACTCACGGCTGTTAAAGTCATGGTACCCATTTCCGCACTTACATCACTTCCCGCCTCGATGAAAATTTCAGAAGCCGTGGGTATTGCGGCTGATAAGAAATATATGCGTATTCCCGTATACGAAGATACCGTTTACAATATAGTCGGCATTCTGCACTACTTTGATCTTTTAGAAATGCTTCTTAGAGATAAGGAACAAGGAGAGAAGGTAGATGAAATAACAGTTGCTTCGTGCATGCGCAAGGATGTGTTTTATGTGCCGGAAACAAAAAAAGTCAGCGAATTGCTTGTCGCCATGCAGAAAATAGACGAACAGATGGCTGTGGTTGTGGATGAATACGGCGGCGCAACCGGTGTTGTCACTATAGAAGACATCGGAGAAGAAATTGTCGGAACAATTGATGAGTATGTGGCTGGAGAAAAGCTTTACAGGAAAATCACTGCAGGACGTTACCTCGTGTCGGGACGGCTGGAAATGGGTACACTACGGCAATTGATTAAAGTAAAATTTCCCGAAGGCAATTATGAAACAATCGGCGGATTTTTAATGCAGCAGATGGGTAGGATTCCGAAACCAAAAGAAAGATATCAGTACGGTGGAGTTACATTTATCATTGAAAACGCCGATCAGAAATCGATTAGGGAAGTGATGGTGATAGCGCCCGCATAGCCGAGGGCTGTTGAAAAGTACCGAACAGATTGTCCCAATGGTGGGGACATTTCCAGGGTCTTCAAAACCTTGTTACGAAACTCTGCGTTATATCTTGGCGGCTTGCCAGAGCGAGGAAGATCCTTGAGACCCGCAATACCTTCGGCCTCAAACCTGCGCCGCCAATCAATAACTGTGTTTGGCCGCACATCCAATTCCTGGGCGATCTTCCTGACCGGATCTCCGCGAAGACATCGCTGGATAATCTTCGCTCGCTCGACCAGTCTCGATTCCATTGTTCTACTCTCCGCCCATTCATCAACCAGTTGACGATCCTTTTCAGAACAATGAGGAATAGGATAGCTCTTGGGCATAATCTTCACCTCCTGCCCAAGAGCATAATGTATAACTATTGTTTATGCAATTAAATACTAGTTTCTTACATACCCATTCCGGGGTATCCTCCGCCTGGAGGCATTCCAGGCATCGCGCCTGCACCCTTTTCTTCAGGTTTGTCGGCAATCATACACTGCGTGGTGAGGAGCAGTCCCGAGACGCTGGCTGCGTTCTGCAGAGCAAAACGGGTAACCTTGGTGGGATCAATAACACCAGCTGAAATCATATCTTCATACTCATCGGTGCGAGCATTGAAACCGAAGGCACCCTTCTTTTCCTTTACCTTTTCGACCACGATGCTGCCTTCCATACCGGCATTACAGGCAATCATTTTAATCGGCTCTTCAATGGCTTTCTTCACGATGTTCACACCGATCTGTTCGTCACCGGAAAGTTCCATCTTCGCCAACGCAGGCAGAGCACGTAAATAAGCGACGCCACCACCGGGAACTATGCCTTCTTCCACGGCTGCACGGGTGGCATGCAGTGCATCTTCAACGCGCGCTTTCTTTTCTTTCATTTCAGTCTCGGTTGCAGCGCCGACTTTGATAACAGCCACGCCACCGACGAGTTTGGCCAATCTTTCCTGAAGTTTTTCTCTATCGTAATCGGAAGTGGTCTCTTCGATCTGTGCGCGGATCTGTTTGACACGGCCTTCCAGATCAGCTTTTTTACCGGCGCCGTCAATAATGGTTGTATTGTCTTTATCAATGGTAATCTTCTTGGCGCCTCCCAGATCTTCCAATTTCACGTTTTCGAGTTTCCAACCCATATCTTCGGAAATCATCTTTCCGCCGGTTAGAATAGCAATATCTTCGAGCATAGCTTTACGGCGATCGCCAAAACCGGGGGCTTTGACAGCAGCCACATGCAGGGTGCCGCGGATCTTGTTCACAACCAAAGTGGCCAATGCTTCGCCTTCAATATCTTCCGCGATGATAAGCAACGGACGACCCATCTTGGCGATTTGCTCCAAAATGGGAAGAAGGTCTTTCATGCCGCTAATCTTCTTCTCGTAAATAAGAATTAAAACGTCTTCCAGAGCAACCAGCATCTTTTCTGCGTTTGTTACGAAGTAAGGCGACAGATAGCCACGGTCAAACTGCATACCTTCGACAATCTCCAGCTCGGTTTCAAGACCTTTGGCTTCTTCAACAGTAATAACACCTTCCTTGCCGACTTTATCCATAGCGCCTGCGATAATATTGCCTATTGTTTCATCATTGTTGGCGGAAACTGTTCCGACCTGGGCGATTTCTTTTTGATCTTTGGTGGGTTTGCTCATTTTGCTGAGTTCTTTAACGACAACGTCAACCGCTTTTTCAATGCCGCGTTTGACATCCATGGGGTTGGAACCTGCCGCTACGGCTTTGACACCTTCACGGTAAATGGCCTGAGCCAGAATGGTTGCCGTGGTGGTTCCGTCACCGGCAACATCGCTTGTCTTGCTGGCGACTTCTTTAACCATCTGCGCACCCATATTCTCAAATTTATCTTCCAATTCTACTTCCTTGGCTACGGTAACACCATCCTTGGTGACTGTTGGTGAACCATAACTTTTATCAATAATGACGTTGCGGCCTTTGGGGCCAAGTGTGACTTTTACAGCATCAGCAAGGGTATTTACGCCCTTGAGAATAGATTTTCTTGCTTCTTCATCATAAAGAAGTATTTTCGCTCCCATTTTATATATTCCTCCTTAAGTAATTTCTTATTTTTCAATAATGCCGAGAATGTCGTCTTCTCTCATAATCAGGTATTCTTCACCATCTATCTTGACTTCGGTGCCGCCGTATTTGCTGAAAAGTACTACATCTCCTTCTTTTACTTCCATCTTAATGGCTTTGCCGTCATCGGCTATTTTGCCTTTGCCTACGGCGACAACTTTGCCTTCAATCGGTTTTTCCTTGGCTGTATCGGGAATGATAATACCTCCCTTGGTTTTTTGTTCTTCTTCCAAACGTTTTACAATGATTCTATCCTGTAAAGGTCTGATTTTCATACTTTTTCCTCTCCTTTCTTGATTTTTAAAATGAGTTATGAGTGCTGATTTAACAGGAGTATTTTATGCACCATTTTTCATCTGTCAAGGGTAATGAAGGCATTTATCTTAATTAAAATAAATTTTCCAGCATTTCTTTCAGAAAACCTATCTTACAAATTTCCATTTTCGCTATTTTTACCATCTCGGATGCACTTGTTTTAGGTATGAGGCAACGATTGAAACCAAGGCGCGCCGCTTCTTTAATGCGCACATCCATTTGCGAAACAGCACGAACTTCCCCGGCAAGACCCACTTCCCCCAGAACAATTGTTCGCGCATCAATGGGCTTATCCAGAAAACTGGAGGTCATCGCGGCAACAATGCCCAGGTCAACAGCCGGTTCCTCCACCCGGACACCACCGGCAACATTAATAAAGATATCCGAACCGCCCAGATGCAGACCGCAGATTTTATCCAGTACCGCCACCAGCAGCGAAACGCGGTTATAATCAACACCGATGGCCGTTCGCCGCGGTGTACCGAAACTTGTCGAACTGACCAGTGCCTGAATTTCCACCAGAATCGGCCTTGTGCCTTCCAGAGACGGGACAACAACCGAACCGGAAACATTCTGCGGCCGCTCCGCCAGAAAAAACGTAGAAGGATTAAGAACTTCGATCAACCCCTTATCCCGCATCTCAAAAACACCGATTTCGTTGGTGGGACCGAAACGGTTCTTCATTCCCCGAACAATACGGTAAGAATGAGAAGAATCGCCCTCAAAATAAAGCACCGTGTCCACCATATGCTCCAACACTTTGGGACCGGCGATGGATCCGTCTTTGGTTACATGACCCACCAGAAAAACAGGAATGCCATACTTTTTGGAAAAAAGAATCAGACGCGATGATGCCTCGCGCACCTGCCCCACGCTTCCGGGTGCTGACATAAGCTCCGCCGAATAAACCGTTTGAATGGAATCAATAACCACTATAGCCGGTGAAATAATTTTAATCTGCTCCAGAATTTTTTCCAGAGAAACCTCTACCAAAACGAATAAATTTTTAGACGCGGCGCTGATCCGTTCACTGCGCAGCTTAATCTGACTGGCCGACTCTTCGCCTGAAACATATAATACCTTCAAACCCCCTTCAGCCAGATTATGCATTATTTGCAGCATAAGTGTTGATTTACCGATACCCGGTTCTCCGCCGATTAAAATCGCTGAACCTCCGACAATACCTCCGCCAAGAACTCTGTCAACTTCCGCAATGTCCGTAATGATTCTCTTGCCTTCGGTAAGTGGAATATCCTCTATGGGTAAGGGCTTGCCGTCAAATCTCATCTCCGCACGACTGTCGGAACCGGTATTGACGATTAATTCTTCGGCAAAACAGTTCCATCCGTTGCAGGAGGGACATTTCCCCAGCCACTTGGGCGACATGTATCCGCAATGCTGGCAAAAGAAACCGGTCTTGCTCTTTTTCATTTTGAAATGACCTGTTTAAGTTATTTTTATCATTGGATACATAGTGCGGGTCTCGTGTGACCTTCAGGTTATCAGACCCGCTTGTACAGCGGACATAAATGTTCGCACTACCGCTTCGCACTATAATTTTCATCACCCTTTGTGACGATAACAATCATGTGTGTTTCAAATCTTATTTCTGCCGGAGTGAGAAAACGTAGAAAAGCATATTTCTCCAGCCAATGTCAATAATAATTGGTATCACGTCCATGGCCATCAGTTGGCAGGAAAATATTTTCTTTTTTTCCTAAATAATAAGTTGATCATTGTCCATTTTTTATCTCAATCTTCTTGACACATGGGAAATCATTTCTCAGGGTGCCAATAACTAAAACAAGTTCTTATCCATCAATTCAATTTCAATAAGGAAAAAAGTAGGGATACAATATGGCATTTATAATTGATATTGTAAAACTTATAATGTACTATGGGATGGAAATACAAGATATGGAAGCGACCAGGAATGGATAGCAAGACTCGTTTATCCTAAAAAAGAACTTAAGAGACATAGTTTTCCCGACCGGTGGATACTAAGTTACAAAAAACACGGTAGGGAAAGATTGCCCGGAGGATGCAAGATTATGGTCTTTCACGGTTTCCCAAAACCACATGAAACAGATAACGATTATGTGAAAGAACATTTATTTTATTTCAAGGCCCTATTCCTTTTGCCGACGCTCAGGGATAATTCACTTTACAATTTTCCCTGCACTACGTTTGTAAAAATCTAGGTTCATTATGGAAGAAAACATCGAAACAGATCAAAGAATTACTAATCCGGCCGATTCTTTGCCGGAAATTTCCATGGAACACCTTTCCTCTGAAATGCGCGAAGCCTGCAATCATGCCGGCTGGAAAACTTTAACACCGGTACAGTCCAAATCAATTCCTTATTTTCTGGCAGGACGCGATATGATGGTGCAGTCCCGTACAGGCAGCGGCAAAACCGGAGCTTATATCCTGCCGATTATTCAAAAAATCAATGCTCAGGAGAATAACGCGCAGGCACTTGTCCTTGTTCCCACCCGTGAACTTGCCCTTCAGGTATCCAAAGAAGCTCAAATGCTGACACAGGGAACACTGATAAAGACAGTGGTCGTATATGGAGGTGTGGGATACAATGCGCAACTGGAAGCATTTCGAAGCGGAGCTCAAATTGTTATCGGTACGCCTGGACGTATCCTGGACCATCTTTTTAAAAATACCCTTTTGCTGGATCATCTGAAGATACTGATTTTCGACGAAGCCGACCGCATGTTATCCATGGGCTTCTATCCCGACATGGTAAAAATCCGTAAGTATATCCCTTCGGGCAAAATATTAAGCGGCATGTTTTCCGCAACTTTCCCGCCGCAGGTTATTCGCCTGGCCGATCAATTCCTGCATCAATCACAATTATTGAGTTTAAGCGGCAATCAAATACATATCGCCGAAATTGAACACATTTTTTATGTTGTACCGGGAATGCGCAAAGAACGTTCACTGGTGCGCATTATTGAAATTGAAAATCCTTCTTCGGCCATTATTTTCTGTAACACCAAAGATAATGTTCATTATCTTTCCATTGTGCTCAAACGTTTTGGCTATGATGCGGACGAATTAAGTTCCGATTTATCGCAAAGCATGCGGGAAAAGGTCATGGCGCGTATAAGGCGGGGCGCTCTGCGTTTTTTGGTAGCAACTGATGTTGCCGCGCGGGGAATAGACATTCCCGAACTTTCCCACGTCATTCAATATGAACCTCCGGAAGATCCCGAAGCCTATATTCATCGTGCCGGACGCACGGGAAGAATGGGTTCCGGCGGCGTAGCAATCTCGCTGGTTGCCGAAATGGAAAAATTTAAATTGCAAAGTATTGCCCGCCATTACAACATTCAAATGGAAGAACGCCCTCTGCCTTCAGATGAAGAACTGGAAAGAACAGTAGCTCAAAGAGTAACGGCGCTTCTGGAAGCGCGTTTGCGCTCCCGCGATAATCTCCAAACCGAACGCATGAAACGTTTCCTGCCGCTGGCTCGCAACCTTGCCCAGTCGGAGGAGGAGCTGAAACTGATTACAATGCTGCTGGATGATTATTATCAGCAATCTCTGCACGCACCACCTGCACCAGTCGTTAGTTCAGATCAGGGAGATAATTCCAGACAAAAGAAAGAAAACAGGAAATCCCGATCAAGAAATAAAAACAGAGCAAAAACCGAAGAAAGCCGGCAATAATTATCAAAAGCAGATTTTTTCATAGATGCATTACGTGAATATCAGTCATTATTAAATTGTCAATTAGACTTCTTCCATTTTCTCTTTTAATTTTAATGACTTGCATATCACGGTATTTCATACGACAACTCTTTCTCTGTAAAAAAACAATCTAAATTTTCTAAATCTAAATTTTCTTGAATAAAGGCCTCAATACTGATATGAATAATAAGTTAAAATTTATTTTTAAGGATGTTTAGTATGCAAAATCCCTATTTTAGTTCCGGTCCCTGTAGCAAGAGGCCAGCGTGGAGTGTCGACGCACTGAAGAACGCGCCGGTCGGTCGCTCGCACCGTTCCGCCCTGGGAAAAGAAAGAATCGTCAAAGCCATTAACGATACGCGAAAAATTTTAAAAATTCCGGCAGATTACCTTGTGGGTATTCTTCCGGCTTCCGATACCGGCGCTTTCGAATGCGCCATGTGGTCACTTTTAGGTCCCAAACCTGTTACCGTATTGGTTTGGGAGAGTTTTTCCAACGGTTGGGCAACGGATGTCGCCAAACAACTCAAGCTCAGTCCCACAGTTCTCAAAGCCGATTACGGTAAGATTCCTGACTTGAGTAAGGTTGACTGGAAGACTGACGTTGTTTTTGTCGCTAACGGCACAACCAGCGGTGCAAGGATTCCCGACTGGAACTGGATTCCTGCCGACCGGGAAGGATTATCAATTTGCGATGCCACCAGTTATGCCTTCGCCAATGAAATCGATTGGCGTAAGGTTGATGTCTTGACATTTTCCTGGCAGAAATGTCTGGGCGGAGAAGCCGCGCACGGTATGTTGGTTTTTAGCCCTAAAGCTATTGCCCGACTTGAATCCTACGATCCGCCATGGCCGATGCCCAAAATTTTCCGTCTCAAAAAAGGCGATAAAATCAACAAGGCAATATTCGACGGTGATGTCATCAATACTCCTTCCATGCTCTGCGTGGAGGATTATATTGACGCACTCGAATGGGCCGGTAAATTAGGTCTTGAAGGTCTGATTAAAAAAAGTATGGCCAACCTGAAAGTTGTCACCGACTGGGTTGCCAAAACCGATTGGATCGAATTTCTGGCTGATGATCCCCAAATCCGTTCCAATACTTCCGTTTGTTTAAATGTCACGCATCCCAAAGTAGCGGCATTGAGCGACGATGAAAAGAGCAAGTTCCTCAAAAACATAGCTTCTGATTTAAGTAAGAAAAGCATCGCTCACGATATAAATTCTTACAAAGAGGCTCCCGCCGGGTACCGTTTCTGGTGCGGTCCGACAATCGGGGAAGAGGATTTAAAAACGGCGCTTGCCGAGCTGGAAAAGGTTTTTAATGAAAAAGTAAAAAGCCTTTAATTATTATGGAAGATAAATAAAACGAGTTAGTCAGTGATTCCACGACTCAAAATGTGATGGAGAATCTGCTAAAATTGCTGCGTTTTATAATATTAAACATGTTAATTGCAGGAAATAAATTATGGCTAATATCGCAGTAGTAGGCACTCAATGGGGCGATGAAGGCAAAGGAAAAATTGTTGACCTTTACACTGAAAAATCAGACATTGTCGCCCGGTTTCAAGGCGGAAATAATGCCGGCCATACTCTGGTCATCAAGGGCAAAAAAACAATCCTGCATCTGATCCCTTCGGGAATTCTGCATGATAATAAAATCTGCATCATCGGAAACGGTGTCGTATTCGATCCTGCTGTTTTTCTTCAGGAGATAGAAGAATTACAAGAGGGCAATCTTTTGCCACCCAACACCAAACTTTTCATAAGTGAGAAAGCTCATTTGATTATGCCTTATCATCGGAGCATCGATCAGGCCAGAGAATCAAGAACCGCCGGCAAAAAAATCGGCACAACAGGACGGGGTATCGGCCCTGCTTATGAAGATAAGGTCGCCCGTATTGGAATCCGCGTGGGTGACCTCTATGAAGAGGATTTATTCCGGGAAAAGCTGCGGCATAATCTGGAAGAAAAAAATTTTCTGTTGACGAATTTTTTCAAAGAAAAATCTCTGGATGAGAAAGAAATCACCGACCAGTATCTTGATTATGCGCAAAAGATCAAATCTTACGTAACAGATACTTCCCTTATTCTGGATCACGAAATTAAACAGGGGAAAAAAGTCCTTTTTGAAGGAGCGCAGGGTTCTCATCTCGATATCGATCACGGAACATATCCTTACGTTACTTCATCCAATACCGTTTCAGCCAATGCATCCTGTGGTAGCGGAATCGGGCCTAATATAATTAACAAAGTAGTTGGAATATGTAAGGCCTACACAACCAGGGTAGGAGAAGGCCCTTTTCCCACGGAACTAAAAGACGATATTGGAAATCATATGCAGCAGGTTGGGCAGGAATTCGGCGCTACAACCGGCAGAAAACGCCGTTGCGGCTGGTTGGACATGGTTTTAGTGCGACAATCCGTCAGAGTATCCGGTATCAACATGCTGGCCATTACCAAACTTGATGTTTTGACCGGTTTGGAGAAAGTTAAAATCTGTGTCGGTTATAAATCGGCAAATGGCAATTTTACTCATGCTGCTCCGGCCAGCATAAAAGCACTTTCGGAATGTCAGCCTGTTTATGAGGAATTCGACGGCTGGAAGAACGATATTCGTTACGCACGGGAAATGAGCGAACTTCCGGCCAATACCCGAAAGTTTTTGAAGAGACTGGAAGAACTTGCAGAGGCTAAAATAATTTTAGTATCCGTAGGACCGGGAAGGGAAGAAACCATTGTCTTGGAAGATCCCTTCTTAAATAAGTAGATAAAAAAAGTAAAATTGTAGTTTCTGCTTGACACACACAAAAGTTGTTGTTATGAGGTCAGGCCTTTAAAATACGAATCAACCGGGCTGTTAGCTCAGTGGTAGAGCAGTGGACTTTTAATCCATTGGCCGCGGGTTCAAGTCCCGCACGGCCCACCATTTTCAAAAAAGGCTTTCGCTGTTTATACCGAAAGCCTTTTTTCTTTTCTAGAATAGTTGGTAAAAAATCTTTTGTGTCTATAGCTGTACCGTTTAAAATCACAGTTATGTTTCCTGAGATTGAGTGGCTGTCTTATTCCTGAATTATATATTGTTAGCTTGAACCACCTTTCATAACTTTAAATTTCTTTCCGGTTGCAACAAACTTTTCAATTTTTAATTTCTTAAGTCCATCCTCTTTGGCTTTCAATAATTTTTCGTAGAACTTTATCGCTTCCTTGTCCTGTTTGACAAATCCCTCAATGAGGGTGATATTGGGCTCCAAAAACTTGTTGTCTTTAAAGTAATTTAGTATATATTTTTTTCTTTTGAGAGATTTCTTGTATTGCTTTATCAAAGCCTTATTGATCTTGATTCTTGCTTCATAATCGGCAATCAAAGATTCAATATGCTCTAATTTATTAAACATCATTGTTCAGCCTTTTTCTTCTTTGAGCATTTCTATCACATTGAAATTTGCGGCGCACCTATTCTCAGTCTATTGTTATATTACAGCAGCTTGCTGAAAAACTATTTTGACCGTCTTTGCGAGAGAAGAGAAACAATCCCGTCTTTCGTTAAATCAACGACTCATGAAATTGCTTCGTCGCTTACGGTTCGCAATGACCTGATTCGGGATTTTTTCAGCAACATGATAGAGCATACATCTAAATTATGCTGTGCTGCAATTAAATAATATCCCTCGTGCAATCTTCAACTTAAAATCTTGATAGTTATTCACGTCTGACATCAGACCAAGATTTCCTTGACACACGTAAATGCCCATTTTATATTTCACCTCGCAAAATGGTTCGAAACAGGTATTCTATATCATTAGGATACTCTCTAATAAATAAGCATGGAAAGGAATAAGAGGTGTTTTATGTATCGGATTGATTTGTTAAACAAGATTTCGAAAAAGGGATTGAACCTTTTTACCGAGAAGTATGAATATCGTGCTGATATTCCAGATCCCGACGGAATCCTGGTAAGAAGTAAGGAAATGAAAGAGATGACCCTGCCGTCTTCTCTAAAAGCAATTGCTCGCGCCGGTGCCGGCGTCAACAATATTCCAATCGACAAATGCTCGGAAAAAGGCATAGTCGTTTTCAATACGCCGGGTGCAAACGCCAACGGCGTGAAGGAACTGGTTATTTTAGGCATGCTGCTGGCATCACGCAAAGTAGTTGAAGGAATTACCTGGGCCAAAGGTCTGGTGGGTGAAGGCGACAAGGTGCCGGATCTAATCGAAAAGGGAAAATCCAAGTTTGGCGGCACAGAGATCCTGGGAAAGACCCTGGGTGTCGTAGGTCTGGGTGCTATAGGCGCCATTGTAGCCAATACTGCCGAATCTCTGGGCATGGAAGTAATGGGATACGATCCGTTCCTGTCCATTGAAGCGGCAGGGAGATTGTCCCGCAATACCAAGAAGGCGCCAAGTTTGGACAAGCTGCTATCCGAGTGCGATTTCATCACGCTGCATGTACCTCAAAACAAGGACACCAAGGGATTCATCAACGCCGACAAATTCAGCATCATGAAGAAGGGCGTGGTGTTACTGAACTTTGCCAGAGGGGGGCTCGTAGATACTCCATCCCTGAAGAAGGCTCTTGCCGATGGTGTCGTAAGCTGCTATGTGACTGACTTTCCGGACGAAGAGATAATCAAGACAGACAAGGTCATTGCAATCCCGCACTTGGGCGCTTCTACCGAGGAGTCCGAGGAAAACTGTGCCATTATGGCAGCCATGCAGCTCATGGATTTTCTCGAAAACGGAAACATCAAGAACTCGGTCAACTTTCCCGAATGTTCCTTGGACAGGTCAGGAAAACAAAGAATCACCGTAACCAATCAGAACACATCAGGCATGATTGAGAAGATCACTCACCTTCTTGCCGACAACAAGATCAACATAGAGGATATGATCAACAAAAGTAAAGGCAACATTGCTTATAATATTATAGAGATGGAAGGCGATATCAATGCTGACTTGATAAAGAAAATCCAATCTATCGATGGGATCATTACTGTCAGAGTGCTTTAAGAAAACTTCCGGCATATTCTTTATAAATAAAAAAAGGCGGATTATAGGAATCCGCCTTTCCCCTAACGGTTTAAATTTCAGTTAACATCTGCAACCGCTTCATGTTGCATTTGCTATGTAAAAGACGGATGTCGCAATATGCCTTCAACGCGGTCATCGGCGCTGCACCCTATATTTTGTGGTCAAGATTTTCTTGACACACAAGAGAACGTTTCTTATACTGCTGACAAATAAAAGGAATTTCTTATGGAGAATGGCAACAAATTGCCAGGTCAAAGTTTGCGTCCAATAATCGGGCAACCGGTTCGCACCACAAAGTATCGCCTAAATGGATGAATTTGGGATAATCAAGACATAAAATTACCCTTTTATACATCCGTGCTTTACACATTTAAAGCCCATTCCCTGCTCGCATACTTCCTGATCATCTTTATGAATCCCCCGGAAAGAAGGACAAACTATGCCGAAATCATAAATTGACCGGACCGTTTTATACTTTTTTACAGGCATAAGGAACGTCAGGATATGCTTATCTATATTATGAAACCCACATGACGGTATCCATCACAAAGGAGCATGAAAATCTCCCCTAACCCCTCTTTGCCGAAGAGGGGAACTTCCCCCTTTAGAAAAGGGGAATTGAGGGGGATTTGATGAGGATAGTTTTAAATAACAATATAAACAATGACTTAGAGGTGCATTTTCGAGTGAAAATGAATGATCTCCGGTTTAAAAGACCTGATTGTTTTTTTAAGCTGTAAATATCCTCTCGGATTAATCAAAAACTGGTAAACATATCTTAGGAACCCGGATTTTGGTTCCTTTATTACTAGGAGATTGTTCTCTCTTATATCTTTATCTCCGAAACAAAATAATAATACTTCATGTCCCCTCTCGCACAGGCCGATGATTTGATTATTAATAATAACTTCCGCCCCTCCTGTATCGGAATAATGATCATGTACCATTATTTTCATTTTCTACCTTTTCTTTGTTCAGACATCGGTAAACGTTTGTCCAGAAGAATAACCTTCTAACCGATTCCTTTACGAGCAATTAACTTTAAATTTGTCAGTATCAATAAACGAACAAAAAAGGGCAGAACCATTTCTGTCCCTGCCCTTTTGCATATTCTGTTTCTTGTCCGAGTTATACTATCTCATACCCAGTAGTTTTCTGGCCACCACCACGCGCTGAATTTCGTTGGTGCCTTCATAAATCTGGCAGATTTTCGCGTCGCGCATGTGACGTTCTGCCGGATATTCCTTTATATAACCGTAGCCGCCGAAAATCTGCACACATTCGATCGCCGCTTTCATTGCCACGTCCGAAGCGTAGTACTTGGACATGGCCGATTGCATTTCAAAATCCTTGCCGTTGTCTTCCAGCCAGGCCGCCCGCAAAAGCAGCAATTCCGCCGCGTCCAGTTCGGTAGCCATATCAGCCAGTTTGAACTGAATAGCCTGGTTGGATGATATGGGTTTGCCAAACTGAATTCTTTCTTTGGAATACACAACAGCATCTTCCAGGCAGGCGCGGCCGATTCCGCACGCCTGTGCGCCAATGCCGATACGTCCGGCGTTCAAGCCGGCCATCATCTGCTGAAACCCCTGCCCTTCTTTACCCAGCAAATTGGCCGCTGGAACTTCCGCGTCTTCAAAAACCAGTTCGGACGTGCCTGATGCAAGAATACCGAGTTTCTCTTCAATCTTGCCGACCTTGAAGCCCGGTGTTTCCTTTAAATCGACTATCAAATTGATTACGCCTTTGTAACCTTTGGACACATCTGTCGTTGCCGCCAGAACGCAATAGCGAGCAACAGGACCGTTGGTGATAAACGTTTTGGTTCCGTTAACAATATACTTATCGCCTTTGAGCTCTGCCTTACAGCGCAGTGCCGCCGCATCCGAACCGGCGCCGGCTTCGGTGAGTCCGTAACAGCCTTCCACCTGACCGCTGGCGACAGGCGCCAGGAATTTCAGTTTCTGTTCATGAGTTCCGAAAGTCTTGACCGGATGGCCATAGAGCGTATTGTTGACTGAAACGATAACACCGCAGCTGGCACAGGCTTTGGAAATTTCGATCATGGCCAATACGTAAGTCACATTATCCATGCCCGCTCCGCCGTATTCAGTGGGAACGGCTACGCCCATGATGCCCATCTCGCCCAGCTTCCGGCAAATTTCCTCGGGATGGCGATGCGTATGATCCAGTTCCGCCGCAATCGGCTTGATTTCCGTTTCGGCAAACTTCCGTACCATGTCCCGAACCATCAATTGTTCTTCAGTAGGTGCAAAATTCATTTATCTTCTCCTCGCATTATATTTTTTTGCAGAATAACTGCGTTTTTTTTCAATATTGATGTGCCGTTCAAAAAAAACAGAATTTATGACTATCAGTCTTTATCTAAATCGACGGCAACTGTCAAACTGATATTTTAATTGAAAGAAGATTTATACCGCGATCTCTTAAATTCGATCCAACGGGCTTTGCAGGTTGCGGATATCGCGGGACATCACATGGGTATAGATTTCCGTGGTCTTGACATCCGCGTGGCCAAGCAGCTCCTGCAGAACGCGGATATTGACCCCGCTTTCCAGCATATGTGTGGCGAAACTGTGGCGTAGCGTGTGGCAGCCAACGCCAACCCTTTTATTGATTCCGGCCTGCTCAGATGCTCGTTTTACCGCCTTCTGCAAGACGGATTCGAGAACGTGATGACGCATTTTCTTGCCTGAGCGCGGGTCGATGGATCGCTGCTTTGCCGGAAATACCCATTGCCATCCCGTCGCCCTCGACGCTTTGGGGTATTTTCTGGCCAGGGCTTCCGGGATATAGACATCTCCGAACCCTTCCTCCAAATTTTTATGGTGGAGAGTCTTCACCGCCGCAATTTGTTTGAGCATCTCATCACGGATGTTTTTGGACAGGACGGTTGTCCGGTCCTTCCCGCCTTTGCCGCCTCGAACAAAAATAAGGTTCTGACCGAAATCAATGTCCTGGACGCGCAGACGAAGGCATTCCATCAGCCGCAGTCCACTACCGTAAATCAATCTGGCCATGAGAGCGGGTTTGCCTTCCATGGCGGCAAGCAGACGTTGAACCTCGGTTTGCGTCAACACCGTGGGCGGACTGGCCACACGCTTACTGCGCGCCGGCGTAATATCGTCAGCCAAATGAATGTTCAGAACATGCTTGTAGAGGAATACCAGAGCATTAAGCGCCTGCCGCTGGGTGGATGCGGTCACGCCTTCAGCAGTGGCCAGATGGGAAAGAAACGACTCCACATCCTTTGCCCCGAGCAGTCGCGGATGGGTTTTGCCCCCGAAGTAGCGGATATAGCGAAGTATCCATTGACAATAGGTCTGCTCTGTGCGATAAGAATAATGATGATACCGAAGAACCTCACGAACCTGATCCATTAATTTGAGTTTCGGATTGGGGCGGAACTTGGGTTTATTTGTGATGTCCATGTTTTAAAAGTAAATAATATTTAATATTTGCATAAATAATCCCGTCAAAACCGGGACCGTTGGCAATGGGGCTGACAACCATTATTTTCCATGTTTGCTCATTTAATAGCATAATAAGTGGAATTTGGCAACCGAAATTGTAATAAGTGGAAAATTAATCGGCCAATTTTCCATGTTTTATGTTTTAATATCATAATAAGTGGAATTTAGTTCCATCTATATTGCTTAATATGATGGAATGTTTTACACTTATTGAACTGTTAGACGTTCCGAGGAAAGGCATGATGAACAAAATGAACCTAATGAGACATGTCACTTTGCAAATTAGGAAGCATCCAAGACTTGTTGCGTTGCTTAGGTCAGTTGCACACAAAGTCTCTCCCGAAACAGTGGCATTGTTGGACTACCCCATTAACTCAAGACGAAGATGGGTTGAAGACAACCCACACCAAGGCTTATATAATATCATCAACCAAAATAGATCATCTTATAAAGCCGCCTTGCAAGCTTTCTTGCCGCTATCACAAAATTTCCTCAATATTCCGGAACGGCGTACAACCAACTCGTTACCAACTGAACCATGCTGGATAAATGGGTGGATGCCCGCACTAGATGGCGTTGCGCTCTATGGCTATATGGTAATTCATAAACCCAACATATACATGGAAGTTGGTTCGGGCAATTCCACGATGTTTGCTCGTAAAGCCATCGTCGATCATAATCTTGAAACGAGAATAGTATCGATAGATCCATGTCCCCGGGTGGAGGTTACTGAAATATGTGATGAGTCCATCCGAAAACCAGTGGAAGAAGTGGAACTACAAATATTTGATCGGTTGGACAAGAATGACATTTTGTATATTGATAACTCGCATAGAGTCTTTATGAACTCTGATGCAACGACGATGTTTCTAGACGTCATTCCCAGATTGAGATCAGGTATTTTGGTAGAAATCCATGACATAACACTTCCGTATGATTATCCAACTGAGTGGGTTAATAGATACTATTCTGAGCAGTATTTGTTAGCGGCGTATATACTTGCCAAGGGACACATCTTCGACATAATCCTTCCAAGCATGTTCATAAGTCACGATAATGAATTGAGGAGTATCTTGACCCCGTTATGGGAAAAAGAGGAAATGAAAAATGTCGAGACACACGGTTGCTCGTTTTGGATACGGATGCAATAGGTAACGTCTAACCTTCCACTCCACCTGACCTCTATTCCGCTGGCGCTCCATAGAGGCAGGTGATCTCTACGTTGGGCGTCCAAAGTATAGGAAAAAGAAGAATAGAAAATGGTACTGAACCCCCCTTTGAATGGTGTTAAGGAAAAGAAGCCCACTTCTCTTCGAGATTTGGGGACAAGCTATCGGCAAGCATTTGTGACATTCATCGATGTGTTGGGGTTTCGCCAGATTGTTTCGGATAAGAAACCTGAGGAAATAAACATCATTTTGGACAAAATGGGCTTCTTTTCTAATCAACCTCAGCTTAGGCACGATCCCTATGACCAAACAAAACACTTGCCGATGGTCTTACAATTTTCTGATTCTATAATTCGAGTCCAGCCAGTTGACGAGAATGATCAAAATATCAGTATATTAGATTTTTTTCATGAAGAAATCACAACATTGCTTTTGGCCCAAGGTAATCTTGTTTGCAATGGTGTCTTGGTTCGTGGTGGGCTCACATATGGAAAAGTATGTGTATATAAAGATAGAATATTTGGTCCCGCATTCAATAATGCCTATTTTATCGAATCATCTTTAGCACGGTATCCGCGCATCGTAATTGAGGAGTGCTTATGCTCATATGGAAATAGCAACCCAGTTTTAAAGAATGTCTCATATCATGATTGGTGTTCAGTCAGTTCCCAAATTTATGATTACTTAGAGAGAGCAGATGACGGGCAATGGGCAATAAACTATTTACCCCATCTATATGAGGCGCACCGTACATCAAATATCAAAAACAGTGAGGTACTTACTGCGCACCGAGATCAATTAACGAAATTGCTAAGAGCTGCAAAGGTGAATGGAAGACCTGAAGTATTAGCAAAGATCAGATGGGTTGTGAGTTATCACAATCGTATCATTAAAAATAACTTTAGAAGACTACTTGAAGAATACGAACACATGGATAATTCCTTGCTTGTGAGCTTGGATTAAACGCAACGGGGATAGCTGTGAAAGGGCCACTATCGCCCAACAAAAAAATCCAGCGGACGCAAAAAACCGCGCCGCTGATTTTAGCGTTATGGCTGCTCAAAACCAAAATGGAGGAAGACAATGCGAAGAATCATAATGCCGTTGGTTGTTCTTTTTTACTTTTTTTCCGTCTTGCATTTGGCGGCGGGTCAGGGCGAAAACATAACTATCAAGTTCCCATCTGACGGTGCAAGCGTTTCAGAACGTCCCATAGTCCAAGGCGTAGTAATGGATAAGACCGCGCAGGTGTGGGTTATAGTTCATCCCATGAAGACATCTGACTATTGGGTCCAACCGAAAGTCACTGTGAGAAAAGAAGGACTATGGAGGGTACAGGTGTACATTGGTCGGCCGGGAAACATTGACGTAGGTAAGCACTTTGAGATGATGGCGGTTGCTAACCCTAAACAGACGTTACACGAAGGCAAAGTTCTTGGAACATGGCCAGAAGCTCAATCGCAGTCCGAAGTCATAGAGGTCATAAGAAAGTAAGAATACCAACATGTGGCTTGAGTTCATTATTGTTGTGTTGCAGTCATTAAGTGTCGTAGCCTTGGGCGTAGTTGGCATCTTGGAGGCAACCAAACGCTCAAATGACCGCCTTAACCGAATGGGTAAGGCACTCCTCGTGTCAGCTGCGCTCACGTATGTCTGCTCTACTTCCATCCTATATGGATTGGCCGCGGCAACGCAGGAGCGGCTGATGAAGCGGATTGAGGGTCTTCAGACCAAGTTGTTAGACCAAGTTATGAGAGCACCGCCTGAGATTACACCACGCGCACCTGAGAAGAAGCCATCAACCGATCTCGAGATCTCAGTACCCGTTAGCGGTGTAGTAAACTGGAGACCGGTTGTCGAAGGGAGAGTAACCGATCCAAAGGCAGAAGTGTGGGTGATTGTACATCCAGTTGGGCTGTCGTCGTACTGGATACAGCCACCCGTGACGGTACGGAGAGATGGCACATGGCGGGTCTCCGTCTACATTGGGAGGGCAGGCGATATAGATACCGGCAAAGAATTTGAAATCATGGCTATCGCAGATCCAAAAGAAAGCTTGACCGAGGCGCAAGTGTTTTCGGAGTGGCCTAAAGCGAAGTGGCGATCTGACATTGTCACAGTAGTTCGGATGTAGCTCTTGATTGGTGTCTCGGTCGCAAAATCTCGAAGCACATGTGATGAAGCTGGCCTAACAAGGCACTCCACCTGACCGCTATTCCGCTGGCGCTCCATAGCGGCAGGTGAGTTTTATCGTTGGGGAGTAAAACATGCAGTCTAAAACCATATATTTTATCGAGCCATCACCTAATGGTGACTATTTGCTGTATTTAGCACAAAAGCTATCAAGTGATGGTTACATCCTTTCTTACACCGAAAAAGAAATATTTCTGATGACAGAAACAAAGCAGATGCTTCTTGAAAAGGGAACGTCCTCAATACTGTCTCAGCAATTATTAACCGAAGAAGTTCTTCCTGATAGTACCCCAAGAAATGCGGTTCTTGATACGCTGAAATGCATGTTAAATCGTTGCGCCCCAAAGCAATCATTACACATAATCGATCCTTATTTATATCCAACTAATTGTGACTGCGATTACATCGCTTTCTTTGTTCAGATTTTTGAGAGCGCGATAAACAACTGTAGTTACATTAAAATTTGTACCCTTCCAAAGCGGAATAAAGAATTAGAGCAGCAAATAAAAGATCAAATAAAGAGGATGAATTCACAAATATCTATCGAGAATAAATACTCAGATGTTTTCCATGACAGGTTTTGGATAGCAGACAGTGAAAGGGGTGTCTTTGTTGGAACGTCTCTTAATGGTATTGGGCGTCGTTATGCTGTAATTGATTATTTGCAAAAAACGGATGCAGAAGAAATTGTTAAAAGATACAACCAAATTCCCTAACAAGGCAAATTCAGCCGACGCAAAAAAGCCCCGCGGCTGATTTGCGCCGTTAGCCATCACAGGAGAGAAAATGCGAGCGCACTATTTTCAACATGTTCCATTCGAAGGGCTTGGAAGTATTGAGTCGTGGCTGGATTCAAATGGGTACGAGCTGACCAGCACACGATTCTTTGAATCAGCCGACTTACCAGACCCTAAAGCAATCGATTTGCTTGTGGTCATGGGCGGTCCGATGAGCGTTAATGATGAAGATAAATTCCCATGGCTTGCCTTGGAAAAGCAATTTGTGCGAGAAGTCATCGATTCCGGAAAACCCGTTTTGGGCATATGCCTTGGCGCCCAAATCATTGCAAATGCAATGGGTGCCAAGGTATTTCAAAACCATACAAAAGAAATTGGCTGGTTTCCCATTCATGCGGTTGCTCCTGTTGATGGATCGATCTACAGTTTTCCTCCTTCGGAAACGGTGTTCCATTGGCACGGTGAGACATTCGATTTGCCACCAGGTGCGATACGGCTCGCAAAGAGCGAAGGGTGTGAGAATCAAGCATTTCAACTTGGGATGCGGGTAATTGGCTTGCAGTTCCACCTCGAAACGACGCCAAAATCGGCGAGTGAAATTGTGTCCAATTGCCGCGATGAGCTAGTTCCAGCCAAATATGTCCAAACGGAGGAAGAAATCCTATCGGCAAGCCCAGATCGTTATAAATTGATAAACGATCTGATGGGTAGCGTTCTGTCATTTCTTCAGCTAAAAGATGGCTAACAACCGCATCAACCCGGACTGGCAATTCCGCTGCGCTCCATTGCCAGCCGGTTATGCCGAGCGTTCGGCTTGACAAAAAACAAAACTATAGAGTACAATTGTACACATGAAAATTGTTGCCGATACCAATATATTTATTGCAGTGGCTTTAAATGAGCCCGAAAAGGATATGATAATCCGTCTTACTGAAGGACACGATCTAGTCGCCCCCGAGGCATTGCCATTTGAAATTGGTAACGCATTGACGGCAATGATGAAAAGAAACGCACTCGAAGCCGACGAGGTCATTATAGCGTAGGATATGGTTCAGCATATTCCGGTCGACTTGCGGCGGATAGAAATCGAAGCAGCTTTAAAAATAGCAACTCAATACAACATATATGCTTACGATGCCTATTTTTTGGAATGTGCCATTAATTTGCACAGCCCATTATTGACGCTTGATCGGCAGATGAAGGTGATTGCGCAAAAAATCGGCATTCAAGTTATGGAGTAAACATCATGAAAGTCTATACATATTCCGAAGCAAGACAACGGTTTGCCGAGGTTCTTAATATCGCACGAGAGGAAGAAGTGATTATAAAAAGGCGAGGTGGAGAAACTTTTACAATTGTCTTCAAAAAAACTCCTAAATCCCCTTTTGACATCCCCGGCATAAAAACCAAAGCGACCACTAAGGATATCCTTGAGGCTATAAAAGATTCAAGAGAACGTATCGCCGAACATGACGCTGCAGTGGACAGCTAAATCGCTGCCACTGAGCTTGGCCGTTGAGCCTGTCGAAAAAGTAAACAATTCTTCTTTTAGTAGTAAAAGATCGGTGCTAAATATGCTGATCTGTGATATAGAGCAGT
>MAEO01000175.1 GCA_001683985.1 Smithella sp. M82 | reverse complement strand
CATACCGGCACGGCGCAGGATGCGGGGATTATCAGTTCAGATAATATGCTTCAGGAATTGATTGGAGACTGGAAGACGTAAACTATCCAACAGGTCAAGGAAGGGACATGTCATGGGAAGGCATAAAGGTTCTTCTGCAAAAGCTGATAGCTCAACAGGAGTAAAGCCGATGAAATACAAAACATCAGAAGATTTTGCAAAGTTTCCTCTGATGGTAATGGAGAGTTCCGAATACTCTCCCAACCAGTGCGTTTACCGCAATGATGAATACGGCATTTGGTTATATCATGCCAATTGCATTGAGTTTATGGATATGATCACTGCTAAGTTCCCTGGAGGGAAATTCGACATGATTTTCGCTGACCCGCCATACTTCTTATCGAATGGCGGTATTACCTGTCACGCAGGAAAGATGGTGAAGGTTGACAAAGGACAGTGGGATAAATCCAATGGTCCAGAGATGAATCATGAGTTCAATATGGCATGGCTTTCAAGATGTCAGAATGTGCTAAAACCAAATGGAACCCTATGGGTATCTGGTACACATCATGTAATCCATTCTGTGGGCTATGCCATGCAACAACTGGGAATGAAAATCCTAAACGACATTACTTGGGAAAAGCCAAATCCGCCCCCAAACCTTTCGTGCCGCTACTTCACACATTCTACGGAAACAATAATATGGGCGGCAAAGACTGAAAAGTCGAAGCATCTTTTTAATTACGACAAGATGCGTCAAATAAACAATGGCAAACAGATGAAGTCCGTTTGGACTATGACCGCTCCAAATGGAGATGAAAAGGGATTCGGAAAGCATCCAACGCAAAAACCCGTCCAGCTTCTGGAGAGAATTATCTTGGCAAGCACTATAGAAGGCAACTTGGTCTTTGATCCATTCGCTGGAAGTTCGACGACTGGCGTTGCTTCTGTGATGCTAAAGCGAAAGTTTGTTGGGTGTGAATTGGAGGCAGAATTTATAGAGTTGTCTTCAAAGCGTCTTGAAATGGCTATCAAAGAACGTGCGTCTGTTCTTAATTGAATTTTGAAGGAAGAGTTGACTTTCAGAGGCTTCTTGGGGGAATTTTTGGTTATAGCATTGCCAAGATTCCCAACAAGGCTGGAAAGGGAGTCTACTTTGAAGGAAAGCTGGTCGCCAGATGTTTCAAAAAACACGATTTCTATAGATTTTTGGATGAGTCCAAAGTCAATTGGCAAAGCATGCTTTCCAAGAAACTACTGCCGGACGATGCAATGATCGTTATCGTTCGGGAAACGTTATTCATTATCGAAGTCAAGTACCAACAGGTTGCAGGGTCAGTTGACGAAAAATTACAGACTTGCGACTTTAAGCGAAAACAATACCTAAAGTTAGTGGCTCCATTGGGATTAAAGGTGGAATATGTTTATGTATTGAACGATTGGTTCAAAAAACCGGAATATAAAGATGTATTGGATTACATACACAGTGTTAACTGTCACTATAAATTCAATGAATTGCCGCTCGCATGGCTTGGATTACCCACAAAGAAGGTCTAACAAGGCACTGCACCGGACGGCTATTCGCCGCCGGTGAGCTTCGTCGTTGAGCCTGTCGAAAAACCTTAAATCGGGTTTTTTGGGACACGTAAGTAGTTGATTTTACTATATGTGAATTTTCTAAAATCGCAACATTTGGGCTTTTTCGACAGTCTCGTCAGGCATTCACTCACAAGGGGGAAAAAGAAAAATGGGCACGATTATTTTGCTGTTGGTTGTTGTCGTTGCAGTAATAACAATTCTGGCTGTTCTCAAAGCCAAATCCCAAGGTGGCGGTGCCGATGAAGTATGGCCGTTCTATGCAAAGAAGCTGCTATCTCAACCTGAGCAGATCTTGTATTTTCGCCTTGTCCAAGCTTTACCGGAGCACATAGTGCTCGCCCAAGTTCAGCTTTCACGCTTGCTCGGGGTAACGAAAGGCAACAACTATCAGGCATGGTTCAATCGCATCAACCGCATGAGCGCTGATTTCGTGGTGTGCAACAAGGACTCCAGCATTGTCGCTGTCATCGAGCTTGATGATGCAACCCATCAAAAAGAAGATCGCCAGGCCGCAGACGCAAAGAAAGACAAGGCTCTTACCTCGGCTGACATCCGCATAGTGCGCTGGCAGGCAAAAGCCATCCCAGATATTGCCACTATCCAGTCAACGCTCATGCCTCATACTAAGTTGCAAGCAAAAAGATATTAATGTGTATAATTCTTCCTGGTCATAATTTTACCAGGGCGGAGTTTCGGCGTCACAATAAGAAAGCTTTGAAGAAGGTTTTGCGCCAAAGCGCCCGAATGTGCATCAAGTTGGACTT
>MAEO01000174.1 GCA_001683985.1 Smithella sp. M82 | reverse complement strand
CCATGACATACCCAACTTATGGGGAAGGGTTAGTTTTCTAAAGGGGGGTGAGGGGGGATTTTTATCCTCCTTTGTGACGGCGTGCCGTCATGTGGGTTTCACTTAAAAACTCATAACAATTAACAACTGATCATTGATAATTGTTATGGTTTAACCTCAAAGGTCAAAGTGGCCTGATAACTATAGACATCAGCCAATTTAGCGTCAGGGTAAGGAAGCTTATGGCTGACAAATATCATCCAGATCCCCTGTTGCAGTAGCCTTATTTCTGCCAATCCATCCTTATAAGAAGAAGTCCAGGCAGTATAGGCAAACACATCCGTTTCATTGCTGAATCCCCAAGGGACCCTTTTCTGGAAGTGTTTCAGCAGAAGTCGTTGCCTCCTTCCACCGCTCCCAGCGCTACCGGCCGGAGCGACAGAGGCCGGGTGGGAATCTCACCCACTGAAAATCGCCGCCTTTCCACGGCGCACGTCAAGGAACTAACTTCAAAGCACATATTCAGACCACTCTCCTGGGTATAGAAGTTGCTGCCTGTTGAACCTAGTGGGCACTTCCTGCAGACAGGATGATTTTTCATGTTTCTGACAAAACTCCGATATCTCTCCGAAGAGATAACCTCTTTTAGATCCCTTCCATTAAACGCATCTCCCAAATAAAACTCCGGAAGATAAGGACAGGGAGTCACCTTCCCCTCAGACGTAACAAAAATACTCTGCTTAACTGCTATGCAGGGTATGGATGGCTTAGGAGGCAGATAAAGCTTCAACCTTAGTTTCCTGGCCAGATTCTTTACCCTTACAAAAAGCCTTTTTTCATCCTGAACAGAAATATATGCTGTCTCAGAATCTGCCTGCCGCATGTCAAAAACCCTGTGCAGAACGACTGCATCCATGTTCACGTGAGCCGCAGATTCCATTATGTCTGCAATGTGATTCTGATTTCCATGATATATGACAATATCAGTATAAGCTTTGGGCTTCCTCAATTTCTCTCTATTTCTTTGAGCAATTAGCTCTTTGATTTGAGGCACAACAGATGGCAGATTCTCTTTGTTGTGTGTTGATCGTAAGGCGTTTAGCAAAAATAAACTGAACAAATGTATTGACATTTAGTTTTGGCGGTGATATGCGCAGCCCATGTCTGACGCCA
>MAEO01000022.1 GCA_001683985.1 Smithella sp. M82 | reverse complement strand
TATAATGGACCCCGAAATTTGGACAGTGTGCTAAGTTACACTTGGGAGTAAAAAATGAGGAGGACCAAGTGGAAAATTTAAGGAGGAAGCACACACCGGCATTTAAGGCTAAAGTTGCCTTGGAGGCGATCAAAGAGCAGAAGACATCGGCGGAGCTGGCCAGTCAGTATCAGGTTCATCCCAATCAGATACGGAACTGGAAAGCTACGGCCACCAAGGGATTCATTGATCTTTTTACTGACAAGAGAAAGAACCGGGATCAAGAACGGGAAGAATTGATCCAGGAGCTTTATCGCCAGCTTGGCCAGTTGAATGCCGATCTCAACTGGCTTAAAAAAAAATCTGGACTTAAGTCATAAAGAGAAGTTACTGCTCATTGACAAAACGAATAGCGAAACGTCCATCAGCCATCAGGCCGAGCTTCTTGGAGTATCCCGATCCAGCGTTTACTATGAGCCTGTGGTGGGTGAATACGACCTTCGGTTGAAGCTTCTGATTGACAAGCAGTACACCCTGACGCCGTTTTACGGTTCACGGAAAATGACCGAACAACTCAGGCGGGACGGGTACATGGTCAATCGAAAGCATATTCAGCGGCTGATGAGGGAAATGGGTTTGGAGGCTATCTATCAGAAGCCCCACTTAAGCGAGCCGCATCCGGGACACAAGATTTATCCTTACCTGCTCAGGAACGTCGTCATTGATCGAAAGGATCAGGTTTGGGCTTCCGACATAACCTATATCCCTCTTGCCAGAGGTTTCATGTATCTGGTGGCGATCATAGACTGGTGGAGCCGCTATGTCCTTGCCTGGAAGACATCCACAACGCTGGATACGGCATTCTGTTTGGAGGCGCTGGAAATGGCCCTTGAGTTTGGGAAACCGGAAATATTCAATAGCGACCAAGGGACTCAGTTTACCAGCAATGCCTTCACCACAAGGGTCAAGGATAACGGGATTGATATCAGCATGGACGGCCGGGGACGTTGCATGGACAACATATTCACGGAGCGCTTGTGGAGATCGCTGAAATATGAGAATGTCTATCTCATGCACTACCAGACAGTCCCCGAGGGAAGACAGGGAATCGACTCCTACTTCGGCTTCTACAACGATGTCCGGCTTCACCAGTCCCTCGAATACAAAACGCCGGCGGAGGTATATTTTCAAAGAGCAAACGGCTAATTCAAGTTTTTATAATTCGTGGCGGGGTTACCCACAGCCAACTTATGCCCGCCATGCTCCGCGAAAGGGCGCGGGCAGAAGTTGGCTATGGATAACCCCTAAATCAGGGGAATTTGGGACAGTAAAAAAGCAGAAAACCGCCCCAGGGTGTAACTTAATTTTCACGAAAAAATGTCTTGACAAATGGGTCCACCTT
>MAEO01000173.1 GCA_001683985.1 Smithella sp. M82 | reverse complement strand
AATCGTCCGTATGTCGTAATTCGCCTGCAAAAGATGCGTAGCGAAACTGTGCCGAAAAGTATGCGATTTAACGCGTTTGCCAAAAATAAATCTATCCCCTTTTGAGGAGGAAGAAATGATAATCTTCATCACAAAAGAAAATGGCCTGCCGATTATTACCTCGATTAATGATATGGTACGAAACATCGGCTATTGCTTTTCTGGCATGCCTTCCCATATGATATCTATATCAAAAACGAACCTCGCTTTCAACTGAAAATATGAACCCGTCCCAATAGTGTTCGGCACGGATATTGCTGTTCTCTGTAGCCCTTTTATATTCCTCATACAGACGCAACTCGGTGGGAACATCTTTAAAATTTTCTTAAAATAATTCTGAACTCACCCGTTTTTTTCTGTTATAAAGACCTTGTTTATCCTCCTGCATCCATAATCCCAATGGCAATTACCCAATTTATGCGCCCGCCAATAGGTTCTATCAGCCATCGCATATTATGTGCCGAACACTATTGGGTCTGACCCCATTTCCCCAAACTGTGGCGAGGATCGAGTCCGTTGACATCAGGAGCCAAAGGAATCAGCGCATTACCGGCATTGGTGGTCTGACGCATTGGTTTCGTCCTTCTTCTGGCCTAACAAAAAAATCACCCGCCGAATTTACGAGACCGGCTGGATTTAATTATTGGACGCTATTCTTTCCAATCTTCGAGTTTTAGGTTTTTAATTCTTATAAATTCGTTTGTATTATTGGTAACAAGGATGAGATTACGCGCAACTGCCTGAGCTGCGATGAGCATGTCGTAAGGGCCGATAAGATTTCCTTCTTTTTTTAGCTGTGATCTAATAATTCCAAAGTGTTCAGCATCGGTATTACCAAAATCGATAATTTCAAATGGAGCCAGAAATTCAGTTAGTGATATTCTGTTTTTTTCAATGTTTTGACTGTTGTAAACGCCAAATTGCAATTCGGCTACCGTAATGCTGGATAAATAAACGGTTTGTTCGAGTACGCTTCGCAATTTTTCCAGGACATAAAGAGGCTTTTTGTTCTTGATAAAAATACAGATATTCGTATCAAGCAAATACATTACAGACCCTTTCTCTCCTGCATTTGCGGCTGTTCTCTCCCGTTTTCCATGAAATCATCGGTAAACCCATATAGGCCATGGAGAAATGTTTCCCATACTCGGTTTTTAGGAAAGAGAATGACAGAATCGCCAATCTTTTGAATTAGCACATCTGTCCCTTCAAAATTGTATTCTTTAGGCAGACGAACCGCTTGACTGCGTCCATTTTGAAATAATTTAGCTGTTTGCATTTTGCACCTCCACGATTAATATATATTGCGGTATATACCTTGTCAAGGTAAAAATATCTTTCCACCCAGATTCTTGTTCTTTTATTTACGTCCAACGAGACTGTCGAAAAAGCCCAAATGTTGCGATTTTAGAAAATTCACATATAGTAAAATCAAATACTTATTCCGTGTCCGAAAAAACTCGATTTAAGGTTTTTCGACAGCCTCAACGCTGTAAATCACCCGCTTTTCTCCAGAGCGAAGCGGCGGGAAAAAGTCAGGTGCACGCCTTGATAGGCGGAGCGTGAGCGGAACCCGCGGTCAGCTTATCAGTGCAATAAACGAAAAGTTGTTTATCATATCATCCCCTATAGATGGATAGATTTTCCGCTTATTGCAATATTATTTGTCAAAATATGGAAAAATTACCCGGTTACTGTCCGCCTATTGCATTTTTTCTTGTTTGTTTCCACACATTGCGGTATTATATATGCAATCCAATATATTTGTTGGCATAAGATGCAAAGGCTCGCCCGGTTATTACAGATAATAGGGATGTGGCAATGGCTCTAATGTCCACTTTTTTACTGGATTGCATATATGATAACATTAAGGAAGAGAAGAGGATTTATAAATCCATAACTTCTTTCACGATTAAATCGTCCATGACATCTTTATCCTTCATCATCTTCAAGGCAATCTGATAACCTAATTCGCGATATGCCTCGAATTGTTTTTCATCGAAAAATTGATCGATTGTCGGTTCCTCGGGAAAAGAAGGATGCTCTCTCTTATAACCGTAGAGGTCGGCGCTCAGCTCTTCGCAGAATGTTGTATTAATATAAATTAGTCTCCCCTTGCTGTTGTCGGCATATACTATTTTAGCCTTCAGAAAGCCCTTTTTCGCCACTTTAACCTGATCTATTTTCTGTGATGGCGTAAGATCTTTCAGATCTTCATTATTAATTATAATTAGAGCTCCAAAGTCGGTGCGCACCTTTTGCATGGCATTAGCTAGCTCGGAAAAAGTGTATTGAGGATCAGCCGTGCCATCGCAGACAATGATTAGTTTTAATCTGCGCCGAATCATTTCATACAGGGCAAGATTTTCGAAATGACCTCCATCCGTAAGCTGGAGAAAATATGCCTTCTCATTTAATCTGTAACGAAAGATAATTTCCCACAGACCGGGCCAGAAATAATTCGGCACGGAAGGTCTAATCGCACCTTCTGATTCGTGAGGATTAGGATTGGGAACCCAATAACCCAGGCGTAAATTCAACATCCCCATTAGTATCGATAAAAACGGCTGACGTGTAACTCCTTCGCCGCCGCAGCCCGCATCCGGATTTACGGCAGCTCCCGAAATTGCCATAGCGGAAGCAAGGGTCATTTCTCCCCCCATGTATTTCTCGGTTTTGAGCCATCCCGTAGCGTTGCCGCCGCAATACAGGGGACTCATAATGAAATTGTCACCACCGCGGCCACGGAATATCGCTCTTCTGGAAGATGGAAGAACCACGTTTGTATTGATGATGTGGTACGGACCGAAATACTCAGGATTTCCCTTCTTGCTGTAGATTTCATGGAGCCTTTTTCCATTAGCTTCTTCGGTCTTGTGCGATCTTTTATAATCATTCGTCATTATACTTGCTACATCGGGCATGAATGTTTCCATCAGGCGGTCACGGTAATAACGGTGGACAGACACGTGATTTAAATTAACTAAAATCGCGAAGATCACAACAGCAGCTGCTAAGATCACAGTCACATTAACCGGCAACCATACAGGTATTTTCAGCGACGTCTGATAAGCAAGAATCAGTATCCCGAATAAAAGCGCAGCAGTACCGATGGCCACGAAAAAGCCGACGGGGATTTTACTCGATTTGGTTTTATTTGTTTTGAAAAACGCTGCAATGCTGGATATGATACCGATAATAACGGAAATAACTCCAAAGAAACCGGTCCCATTTTTGTCATTACTTATGAATGATGGATATATGTTTTTAAAAGTATCTGAATTCAGACTTTTGTCTAGCCATCCACTTACAAAAGGTATGCTGCCCAAAACCGCCAGCGCGAAAGCCAAAGGCAACAGGATTCCCGCCAGCTTTTCATAGCGGCGGCGTAACATATAAGCCTTCTCCTTTGTACGTCTGTAAAAATATGTACCGAGGGAATAAAACGGCAGCGATACAAGATACGATAACAATATCAACGATGCTATTAACAGGAAACAGTTTAAACCCGTAAGCATTATCTGACAATATACCTTCGTCATATTAAGGAATAAAAAAAGAAGGACGAATAGTGCAAAATACGTGACCAGTCCCAGGGTAATTCCACGCAGCAAAACGGCTATAAGCGAAAAGATGTTGATGCCGCCGCCGGGAGTAAGGTATTTGGCATTTTGCCGCAGATATTGGAGCAGTCTGCCGCGGATCTTCACGCTCATCGAGTCTTTTGTACAGTCTTCCCCTTGTTTATTGTTCACCTTGCCGCACATCGGATAAGTAACATACGGGAAATTTTCGGGACTGGTATCGAAGTCTTTATCCAGCACCTGCCATTTGTTGCTCAAAAGCCAGGTGAGACTGGCGCCGATATATCCGCCGCCGGATACGGTGGAAAGATAGTCTATTTTACTCAACCAGTTTTTGTAAGCCAGCGCCTGCATGATGCCCAGAGAAAAGCTGGCGGAACGAATCCCTCCGCCGGAAAGAGAAAGACCTGCGAGATCTTTAGTTTGTTTTGGTTCTTTTTCATATTTTTTGTTGATTAACTGTAATTCGGCATCGATAACATTTTTTGCTCCAAAATATTCCAAGTCTTCACTGTCGCCGATAACATAAGAACTTTTTTTATCATATTTCTTGCTAGCATCTTTTCCCATAACTTTCCTCCGGCAATTATACGGCAATTGATATTTTATTATGTCTATCTGCTACGCTGGCGGTTAATGAACATTACCTATGTCCATGCAAATATCGCAGAGATGAAACTTTTCTAATGCTTTATTTTAAATACATGCTGAGGCGGCAGCTACTTCTACTACTTTAGTTATCAAATCGATAGCCTCTTTCACTCGTTTAATAGCGTCAGCGACTTTAGTAATGTCTTTATCCGCGTTTTCAACTGCCTTTATAGCTTTATTTAGACCATCTATAGCTTTTTTGTATGCGGGCTTTTCACATTCGAGATCTTGTACAATAGCAACCATCGCAAGCTTGATCAGCTTATCCTGTTGAATCAACAGCTGCCTGCTGGAAATACCTGACTGTTTAACAGCAAGGTTGTTGACGCGCGATGCCAGGCCGGCAGTTTTTTCCACTAGTTCATGACTCATGGTATCTCCCTCCATTTATGATTTTGTCTGAGACAGGCTTCTATAGAATTTATTCACTCTCTGGACTTCCTGGACCAAGCCTTTCAGCGCTTCAATGCTATTTTGTTTTTGGTCTAATGAAACTCTTATTTCTTTATGCGCGGCAGGTATTTTTTCTATTCCTTTGTTGATTGCATCCAAAGATGCCAATATTTCTTCGATTTCCTGCAACTGATTGGCAATATTTTTATCATAGTCATATCGAAGGGGCGAGTTATGCTGGGGTCTGACTTCATTTGCATGATTAATGATTGATATACGCGCCAGGTCTACAAAATCTTTAATTTTTGTATTGCTTCCTATTAGGAGCTTTGTAAGTGTCTGCAAATCCTCCTGCGACGAATCCATGATAGATTTTAATGCATCAATTCGCTTTGCTTCAACAATGGGCCGGCTTAATGTATCAACCAGTGTTCCAAAAATTCCTGCAACTTGTGCGGCGTTAGCAGCGTCAACAGCATTTGTTTTTTCTAGTAATGTTTGCAGACTGCTTGAAAGTTCTATAGAGGACTTGTCGATATCTGACACATAATCTTTTGAAGCCAGTACATTCAACACATTAAGGTATTTTACAAGAACCTCGAAAGCTTGTTCCCTATAGCGTAAGGCAGGGGTGATATCAAAACTCTGCCCTTTTATCAGCGGCTTGAAGGTATTTATATCTATCGGCCCGTCCTTAGCCGAGAGTACGGCAAAATGTGCCTGAAGTTTTTCAATTCGCATGTACGTGTCCGTTGTATTCGTTAAAAGAGACTGGCTTGAATCCTTCAGCACCTTATATTTACCAACCGGTGCGCTTGCGCAAGCCGAAAAAATTATGGCGCAGAATAAAGATATCAGAACAAGTCGACCAATTTTTATCTTTTTCACTCGAAAATGCACCTCTAAGTTATTGTTTATATTGTTATTTAAAAACTATCCTCATCAAATCCCCATCCATCCCCCTTTTCTAAAGGGGGAAGTTCCCCTCTTCGGCAAAGAGGGGTTAGGGGAGATTTTCATGCTCCTTTGTGTCGCT
>MAEO01000172.1 GCA_001683985.1 Smithella sp. M82 | reverse complement strand
CCTCCTCCCCGGATTATCGTGACTGAACACCGTGCAGAACACAAACGGTGCCCCCATTGTGGGTGTTTTCACCCAACTGAATTTCCTGTCGAGGTAGCGCACCCCGTGCAGTATGGCATCAACCTGAAGGCGCTCCTGGTCTATTTCTGCATCTACCAGCTGCTTCCCTATGAACGAGCCTCTGAGATGGTTTTTGACCTCTTTGGTCACTCGTTGAGCCAGGCAACTGTGGTTGCAATCACGGGCGAGTGCTCTCGAAACCTGACCGGAGTTGAAGAACATACCCGAAACCTCCTGCAAGATGCACAGGTTCTCCATGTCGATGAAACCAGCATGCGGGTGGGCGACACGCGGCATTGGCTGCATGTCGCCAGTACCGACCTCCTCACCTCCTACGGGTGCCATCGAAAACGAGGAGCGCAAGCAACCGATGCCATGGGGATCCTGCCCGCATTCCAGGGAACGATGATCCATGACTTCTGGGCGCCATACTTCAGGTATTCCAGTGATCATGCTATCTGTAATGCCCACCTCCTGCGCGAACTCCGGGGGATCTCAGAGAACTACAACCATCGGTGGAGCGAAGCTCTGAGCAACCTCCTCATCGAGATAAAAGCCGCGGTGGATGTCGCAAAAGAAGAGGAGACAATTCTCGCGCCGGAGAGAATCGCTGCCTTA
>MAEO01000171.1 GCA_001683985.1 Smithella sp. M82 | reverse complement strand
GGGATGGAGGGGGATTTGATGAGGATAGTTTTTAAATAACAATATAAACAATAACTTAGATGTGTATTTTCAGAGGAAAACACTGGGGAACAGATACCTTTCCATCCTTAAGTGTGCAGCCTTCCTTGTCGCCTTCGGACATGGTTGGGAAGATAACATCTGCGGCTGTTTTTTTCAGCTTCATTGAGAATCATATCGAACATGTCCTTGGAAAAATCCTTGTATTGGTCATACTCGCAAAGCCTGTCCACTCCGAGCATTAAAATGCTGGTCTTTCACGTCCACAATCTTGCTGGTCATCTCATTGCTCCTTTATGGTCTTGATATTGCGGGTTAATTTTCCAACTGCCGGCGCCGAATCTCCGGCAGCAAACGATATCTTATTAACGGGACATCAGAACTCTTCCGAGTGTCATGATCTCCGCCTCTTTGGTTCCTTCGTATAATTCAAGAATCTTCGCGTCACGATAAAATTTCTGCACTTTATATTCTTCAATGTATCCGTAGCCGCCATGGAGCTCTACGGCAAAATTGGCGCAAAATACTGCTGTCTGACCTGCCAGATACTTGGCCATTGCCGATAGGTGATAATCCGGATGACCGGAATCAAGCGACCATGCCGCCTTGTAAGTAATGTTCCGAAGAGCTTCTATCCTGATCCACATTTCGGAAAGCTTTTGCATTGTAATCTGAAATGACCCGAGAGGTTTTCCGAAAGCGGTTCTTTCTTTGCAGTATTTTACGGACTCGTCCAGGCATGCCTGTGAAAGTCCCAGACCCTGGGCTGCTACCATAATGCGCGTCGTATCAAAGAAGTGCATGAGCTGATAAAATCCGGCGCCTCTTTTGCCGATAAGATTTTCTTTAGGAACCCTGACTTCCTCCAGCGCTATTTCCGAAGTGTCGCTGGCCCGGATTCCCAGCTTACCTTTAATTTTTGTCTTGGTGATTCCCGGCGCGTCCGCGGGTACAATGAACTGACTGAAACTTTTATGAACTTTCTCGTTCGGGTCGGTAATAGCCTGTACCACCATCCAGTCACAAACGGTTCCGTTGGTAATGAACATTTTGTTGCCCGTAATAATAAAATCATCGCCGTCCTGAACGGCCCTTGTTTTGTAGCCGGCCACGTCTGTGCCTGCATTCGGTTCCGTATAGGCGCCCGCGAAAACCTTATCGCCCGAACAAACAGGAGGGAGATATTTTTCTTTCTGTTCTTTTGTGCCATAATAGTAAATGTTTTCGCATCCGAATGTGGCAGCAACTATATTCAGACCTATACCCATGCATACCCGGGAAAGCTGTTCTGTTATGATGACATTACCTAAAAAACCACCGCCGCTTCCTCCGAATTCCTCCGGTATCCAGCAACCGATCAAACCGTTGACCCCGGCCTTCTTGCGGATTTCAGGAGTATACTTCTCTTCTTCGTCTGCTTTTTGTGCTTCCGGCTCTATTTCTTTGACGGCAAATTTGTAGGCCATGTCCGCAAGCATTTTCATTTCGTTTGATAATTCAAAATCCATTGCTATCCTCCTTAAAAATAATTTTTTTAGTCGTATAATCCGTAACTCTGATCTTTCAGAAGATTTCTGGCAATAACCAGTCTTTGTATCTCAGACGTTCCTTCATATATAGAAGCGGCTCTTGCGTCGCGATAAAGCCGCTCGACTTTGAAATCTTTAAGATAACCATATCCGCCATGAATTTGCAGGGCAAGGTACGCGCTTTTGTTGGCCAATTCCGAAGCAAAGAGCTTGGCCATGGACGCTTCTTTGGTGAAAGGCATTTTACGGTCTTTTTTCCGGGCGGCGGACAAGGTAAGTAAACTGGCCGCTTCGAGCCCTGTCGCCATGTCGGCGATCATCCATTGAATAGCCTGAAACGAGCTGATAGTCTTGCCGAACTGCTTACGTTCCCTGGCATATTTTATACTTTCATCAAGGCAGGCGCGGGTAATGCCCACAGCCTGCGATGCTATACCGATACGACCGCTGTCAAGAGCTGTCATGGCTATCTTGAAGCCCAGGCCTTCTTTGCCCAGCAGATTTTCTTTGGGAATCCTGCAATCATCGAAGATAAGTTCCACTGTATTGGAAGCTCTCAGTCCCATTTTATCTTCCCGTGTGCCTATGGAAAACCCGGGTGTATCTTTTTCAACGATAAAAGCCGAAAGACCTTTGCTGCCTTTGTCCGGACCGGTTCTGGCAATCAGATTGATTATATCGGCATATTGTCCGTGAGTAATGAAGACTTTGGTTCCGTTGATCAGATAATAGTTTCCTTTGTCTTCTGCTCTGATGGAAAGGCTGCCTGGATCTGATCCGGCGGCCGGTTCCGTGAGGGCGAAACACCCCAGCAGTTCTCCCTGCGCGAGTTTACAAAGGTATTTCATCTTCTGATCTTCGTTGCCGAATTTTAGTAACGGTTCGGTAGAGAGATTGGCCACGGACATAGTCACCGCGGTTGACGCGCACGAATACGCGATTTCCTGCAGTGCCAGGCAATAACTGACTGCAGAAGCGCCGGCTCCGCCATACTCAACCGGTACCATCATGCCCAGCAGTCCTAACTGCCCCATTTTTTTTACAACTTCCAAAGGGAATATTGCTTCTTTATCCCTTCTGGCAGCCTCAGGCTCTAATTCCTTCCTGGCAAAATCTCTAGTCATGAGTCTGACCATTTCCTGTTCTTCAGTGAGTTGAAAAGACATATCGCCTCCTTACGGCACATATATGACAACCAGAAGCTCTGCCTTTTCATTGGTTGGATTGCTGAGCTTATGGGAAAGGGAGGAATCAAAGTTTATACATTCCTCTGAAAATACACATCTAAGTTATTGTTTATATTGTTATTTAAAAACTATCCTCATCAAATCCCCCTCCATCCCCC
>MAEO01000021.1 GCA_001683985.1 Smithella sp. M82 | reverse complement strand
GCGCTTTTTTCTTGGGATTCCGCTCAAAAAAGAGTAATATAGGCTCCATAAATCGGAAAAAACCAAGTTGGTATATTAATTGTTAGGCGATGAGAAAAGGAGGAAATATGCAACAAAACACGTACACTGCAGTGACGAAGCAGGACGGAGATTGGTGGATAGGATGGATTGAAGAAGTGCCAGGAGTAAATTGCCAAGAGCGAACGAAAGAAAAACTCTTGAAAAGCCTACGAGTAACTTTGAAGGAAGCGCTGGATTTCAATCGTGAAGACGCTCTTCGTGCTGCTGAGTCAAACTATCAAGAAGAGCTGGTACAGGTATGAAGCGAAGGGAAGTCCTGGCATATTTGCGCAGGAATGGGTGCAAGTTTCTCAGAGAAGGTGTGGTAGTCATTCATGGTGGTGGAATCCCGTGCTGAATAAGAGATCTTCAGTTCCTCGACATACTGAGATAAAAGATGACTTGGTGAGGAAAATCTGCAAGGACTTGGGGATACCATCACTGAAGTGACACCAAAAGACTATGGAAAGTCTATATTTCGTCTAACAAGTCGCTCCACCTGACGGCAATTCCGCTGCGCTCCATTGCCGCCGGTTAGCTTTTCGTTGAGCCTGTCGAAAAACCTTAAATCGGGTTTTTTCGGACACGTAAGTAGTTGATTTTACTATATGTGAATTTTCTAAAATCGCAACATTGGGGCTTTTTCGACAGTCTCGTTAGCCCCCTATAAATACCATGAATAAAAAGTCAGAAACTAAAAAATACCCCTTATCCATCCGCAACTGGCCTGAAGATGATAGGCCGAGAGAAAAATTGCTAAAACACGGCGAGCATGTTTTAAGCAATGCCGAATTGCTGGCGATTTTAATCAGGACGGGAACGGCTGGAAAAAGCGCTATTGATTTGGGAAGGGAGCTGCTGAATAGATTCAAATCGTTGCGGGCAATGAGCGGGGTTGATATTTCGGAATTTAAAGAAATTTCCGGATTGAAGGATGCCAAAATTGCCCAATTAAAAGCGGCGATAGAATTGGGGCGGCGGATGATGAGCGAGGAAAAGGCATTTTATGGTGTAGTAAAGTCGTCTGCTGATGTAGTGGATTTTCTGATGCCCCTGATGCGGGATTTAAAGAAGGAACTATTTAAAATATTGTTGCTGGATAAAGGCAATCATATATCCGAAGTCATAGACATTGATGTGGGAACAGTGGATCGAGTCAATCCTTGTGCACATCACTATCCGACTCGGCAAGAATAATTTTTGCAGAATAAAATAGAGACAACGGCCATTAAAAAAGCTATACTTTAGAAGGTGACATTTTATGGAGATAAAATTCTCACGACATGCTAAAAAGCGGGCAAAACTTTACGATATTTCAGAAAAGACTGTGATGGATATTTTATCAAATATGAATTTGCATCAAGGTAAGCATGAGATTATAAAAGATGTTCCGGGATTTGAATATCCCTTGAAGATAGTCGTCTCTGTTGAAGAAGATTTAATGACAGTAATAATAAACTATCCGCTAAAGAAAGGGAGGAAGAAATGAGAGTACATTATGATAATGAAGTTGACGCCATATATATAAAATTAGGGAATCAGAAACCCGATGGCGTTATTGAGATCTCTGAGGGTGTTAATTTAGATACAACGTCTGAAAATAAGATAGTCGGAATAGAAATTCTTAATGCTTCCAAGAAGATGAACATTAAAACAATCCTCTCCTACGAACTTGAACTTGATAATAAATTGACTCGAAAAAGCGCCTAACAATCAAATCCACCGGATGGCTAATAGCCGCCAGTGATTTAGGTCGTTGAGGCTGTCGAAATAGGTAAATAAATACATTCTTGAGCATGGACAGGAGTCGCCGATGACAGGGAAAAAAGACAAGACAAGGATTTTCAAAAGACGGCAGAAGACTAAACAACAAAAGGTAAAAAAGCGTAAATTGAGACTGATCAAAGGTGGAGGAGGAGACACCTCCGGACCGGCGGTTGCCGAAAGACCCGGTATGCCGCATTTGGGAGCACCCGAAGGGTTTCGTTCCATTTCATTTTCGCAGGCCATCATGGAATACGGCGCACCTCTAATGGAGCAGGCTAAAAACGAAAAAGCGATGAATGCAGCGCTGCAACTCTCGGGTTTGCTCTGGAACTATGCGCAGAGCGTGCGAGATGGAAAGGTCGATCTAAAGATTGAAAAAGAGATCGTTAAAGGGGTTAAATCCGCTTTGGGTATGAACACAGAAGAAACTCAAGCGCTGATAAAAAAAATGGCCGCAAGGCACCAGTATTTGTTTCCGGAAGACATCCAGCCCAAACCGCCCTTACCCTTTATGTTCATCCGAAAAGAGGTCCGCCATCTCATCCGGCCGTTTGATTACAGCAAACTAAATATCTCTGATCAGTTCATATCGCCTGATACCGAAGACCAGAATGCCATCGACAAACTGATGCAGCTTGATAGCCTTGTGATGGAACAGGCCGATTACGAAAAGTTTGAATCGCTATTGGTCGAGATCAAGGACAGTTGCGAGGAGCGGTTTCGGCAGTGGCTCGTTGCCAAAGGGTTGGATGAGCAGGCAGAGGATTTTGCCGGATGCCCCTTTATCTTCTTTGATTTCGTATACGGCTATATGCATGATGATGTGATTGTTTTGAAAACGGTTACAGATCGATACTGGATCGAATTTTTTGAAGATTTCCTCATCCGTAAAATGATGGCCGCTCCTCCGGAATACATTCTTTGGCCGCCTGCCCTGAAACTCTTTTATCGATTTCTTCATGAAAAGGGATATCTTAACAATCCGGACAAAATCATCGAACAAATCGACAAGATCGAGCCCTATTTTATCGAGGTCCTAAAACATCAATTTTCCTGAATATTGGAGAATCCCCCCGCATTCGCCGGGCAGGCCTCGCTGTCCGGAATATTGCGGCGCGTTCGGGGAACGCGCCCTACAATGAATAAAAAGGGGAACGCGCCCTACGATGAATAAAAAAAGGCAGGGTCTATAAAAGACCCTGCCTTTCGTTAAAGCATCAATTTAGATGCGTTATCAACTTTCTTTTTCCGAAACTTTCATTTCGGGAAAACTACTTATTTACCATACCAGTCTCAAACCAAGCAAACCGGTGTGGTTCACAAAATCGCTGTTCAATTCCGCATCGTAGTGAATGTATGCGCCGACATGCTTATTGAACAGCAGACTCATACCTACTCCGATAATCGCTGTGTCGCGGCTTAATGTTTCCGCTTCCACCACGAAAGAACCGGAGCTCATATCTGCGAATTGAGCGTTGATCATATGATCATCGTTGGAAAATTCATGAGCCCACTTCAATCTAAACTCAGGTCTTAAAGCAGCGGTTTCGCTGAGTTTGATATTGCCGGTCACATTTACACCCAGGAAACTCTTATAAGATCCGGTTTCCTGCTCTTCGACAGAAAGATTGTAGCTGCCGGCGCCGGTTTCCGTAAAGGATTCCTGCTCCAGATAATCCACCTGGAATGCCGCCAACGGACGAATTTCCACATTGCCCGCGCTGATCTTATAACCGACTTCGGCATAACCAGTATACTCATTGCCGCTGTAATCGGAATTGGCGATCATTGTCGGACCTAAAGTAGTGATGTAACGATCCAGGTCATACTTGTTGTAGGCGTAAGTGAAAACGCCGGCTGCATACCACGGTTTACCGTTGTAGCACAGATACAAAGATCCCTGATAGCTGTCCATATGTCCTTCATCCGGCAGATCATCGAATTCCACATTGGTTCTGGAAATTCCTCCGCTGATTCCAACATACAGATCATCTGCAACACGGTAATCGAAACCGATTATCCCGCCGAACAGATTCTGCCTGTACTTGGCAATTAATTCATCCGAACGGCGATTCCCCATGCCCAGGTAACCATCAGCCCAGAGACCCCAATTGGTTCCCTTAGCCGCCTGACCCTGACTGAGGACATTGCCGACCGCCGTCATCATCACCGGTACCACCTAAAGCATTGATGACGCCGTAGTTATAGACATCAGCCGCTTTCACACTTTCAGCAATGTAAATGCCGTAAGCGATACCACCGTAACCACCATATCTAGAAGAAGTGTGCCGCTGAAGTCACCGTCAACATCCAAAGATGCCTGAACCGATGTCGGCAAAACCATATTTATTTCTTATGATGAAATAGCTGTTTAATCTGCGGCAATGCGCATAACTTGTCCTGTTTTTTTGAATGTTTATGATTAAAATTAAAAGAACTTTTTGTCAAGAATATCCTGGTTAAAAAATCAATTTTCTTTTTCCAGTTCAGTTACTTCCAAAAGACCTTTTACGATATTCAAGGAAATGTTACCCTTCATTTGCAGAATCTGCATGTTCGTATAAACTTCGGAAATGGATAGAAATATCTCCAGCGGAAGCTTTGTCCCCCCGATTTCCGGAAAGAGTTTCCTGGCTATCCGGTATATATTTTTCTCTCCGGATTTGATTATCGACATTATTTTTTCCTGTCTTTCGGCAAATGCTTTTTCGTAACCGTCGATGATTTTGTCAATATCGGAAACAGCCTTCCCATGGGCTGAATATATCATTACAGGCGAAAGTTTTCTTATCCTGGCAAGCGATTCATAAAATTCAGTCTGACTCATTCTGACCGGCAGCCTTTTATGTTCATCAAGCATTACAAACGCATTGGGTGTTATATGTTCAATAATAGTATCTCCGCAGAAAAGAATTTTTTCCTTTTCCAGAAAAATAGAAACGGACCCCTTGGAATGGCCGGGAGTTTCTATTATCCTCCCGCGATATTTTCCAAGCTCGATTTCGTCTCCGTCACGCATGACAATATCAACTTTACAATTATCGGACATGCTTCTGAACCTTAAGAAAAAAAATCCCAGCATGATTCTGATGGGCAGGGGAACACTCATCAATTTGAGGAAATTCGTATATCGGCCTACTGATACCTCCATCCCTTTTTCAATGGCGATAATATCTTCCGCATGCGCGGTTACTTTAGCTTTACCGGCTTTGACTATTTTCTTCGCCGCGCCGTAATGATCAACGTGCCCGTGCGTAAGTACTATATTTTCTATATCCGAGAAACGGATGCCGTGCTCACCCAGAGCCTTTTTAAGAAGATCAGCCGTCTGTTTCATACCCGTGTCTATCAGTGTAATTTTATCACCCTTAAAAAGATAAACATTAACAGGACCAGGCTTATAACCTGAAAGAGGCAACTTAATGCTGTAAACATCAGGCATTATTTCCGTGCTGTATTTGTATTCTTTTTTCAACTTTTTTACTTCCCCAAATACTTCTGCGGCAAGATCGGCGCTTACCGGTTCGATATTCTGTAAATTTAATTTTCCTATCTCTGATAAGATATTAATTTTTAAAAAGGCGGCTGCTCCCACTTACCGGGTAAAGAGCGCCGCCTGATTATTAGTGAAAAATTTTGCTATTTCTTTTTGACTTCTTTTGCTTCAATCGTTACCGCTTTCATAGTGTATTCAATAGTAACCTTGGAACCGACTTTCAGATCGCCTGTTAGCTTGGTTGCTGCATCACGGCCTATCTGCCATTTGTCCTTGCCCTTCTGAACAACAATCATATCCGAGGCAACTTCCAGAACAGGCCCGGTCACCTGATAAGTTTTTACTCCCCCGCGGCAAATGCGACTGTTGCAACAAAAAGGAACGCACACGCAAAAATAAAAATCTTTTTCACAAAAACACCCCCTCATGTTTAAGTTAAAATTAAACGACAGTTATTTGACAACAATGTAATCCTTGATCGCTTCGAAAGTTTTACCTTTAATGCGTTTAACCTTCATAATATCTTCAATAGTATTGTATGGCCGGCCATTGATAATAGCTTTTGCTTTTACCGGACCAATTTCAGGAAGTTTTTCAAGCATAGTCTGATCGGCCGTGTTGACATTGATTTTTGTTCCCGGAGCAAGTTTCTCCGGGGCGGATTTAGCCTTTGTTTTAATTTTATCGGCTATGGACGTTTTTGCCGTCGCTGCACCTAAGCCCTTCACGTTTTCCAGGTCTTCTTGCGTTGCGTTATTAATATCTACAAGACCGGAAGCATCCTTTTGTACATCAGCTTTCCTGGCTGCACTTGCCGGAGATATCCCTATCCATAAAACAAAAACCGCACTAATTAGTAATATAAAAGAAATCAAACAATACTGTTTTGTTAATATGCCGTTCTTTACTCTCATATATCAGCCCCCGATTGTAAATTTTATTATCCCCAATTAAGTGAGCGGATTTCTACCAGAGTCACCAAAACTTGTCAAAGCTATTTCTGAAAACAAAAAATTTTATCGATAAAACTGCAACAAAGATAAGTTATTTTTTTTATTAATAATGCATCTGTATCATTTACCGGTTTTGATGGAGTTCAAAGATTTTACAATCCCAAATCGCCCGCCACACCCTTCATTGCGTCAAGGCTGAGCGCGATAAACTCATCCGGTTCTAAACCTATTTCGCTGCATTCGGCTATCTGTTCGCGATTCGCACCTGCCGCAAAACGCTCTTCCTTAAAACGTTTGCGGATTGACTTGACTTCCACACCGGACAGCTTTTTGTCGGGACGCACCAAAGCAGCGGCAGTGATAAGGCCGGTCAAGGGATCCGTACAAAAGAGGGCTTTATCCATTAATGACACACAGGGTTCACCATGCTTTTCGTTATGAACAAGAATCGCATGACAAACCTCTTCAGAGGCGCCCAAATCTCTGGCCATTTGCGCACCGGGCCTGCTGTGAATCGACAAATCGCCATTGGTCATTTCAACATCAATATCATGTAAGAGACCTGCCAATCCCCACTCATCCTCGTTTTCATTGAACCGCCGGGCAAGCGCGCGCATAATGGCTTCCGTAGCCAGCATGTGCCTGACGAGGTTTTCATTTTTCACATTATATCTTAAAGCTTTCAGCGCCATATCCCTATCCATAGAATTTCTCTCCTGTCTTATGTCTTTATTCCTCTACGATACGAGAGGGTTTTGGCTGCGTGCCTGCCCATGCCCCCACAAGCTCCCAAAGCTAAAACTTTCATTTCTCACCTCTGTCAAAACAGACCGCGTCGGCGTCCTGCCATGCCGCAAAAGTTTCACGGTACTTTTTAAGTATGTCGAAATTTAATTTAGCCATGTGAATACATGGAATATCCGGCTGCTGGAACATAATATTCCCCACAGGACCGATGATGGACGAATCGCCACTGTGAGCATAGCCGTTACCGTCTTTCCCCACCCGGTTTACACCGATAACATAACACTGATTTTCAATTGCTCTTGCCTGAAGCAAAGTCTTCCAGTGAAGCGCGCGTTTGGCAGGCCAGTCGGCAACGTAAATAGCCGCGTCATATTCGTTGGCGATATTCCGGCACCAGATGGGGAAGCGCAAATCATAGCAAATAAAAGTACGCAGCTTCCATCCATTGACCTCAACCGTGAGATGACTGTTTCCCGCTGAAAATACCTTGTGCTCGCCGGCCATTCTGAAGAGGTGCTTCTTATCGTACGTCTTGATTTCACCGTCCGGTGTTGCCCAGATAAGCCGGTTAAAATACTTTTTGTCTTCCTCAATAATCACGCTTCCCAGGACATGGGCACGCTTTTGCTTTGCTTTGGCAACAAGCCAGGAAACAGCAGAGCCGGTCATCGGCTCCGCCAGTTTGCCGACATTCATGGTGAAACCTGTCGTAAACATTTCCGGCAGAATAATGATATCCGTTTTTTCAGAAATACCGTCAATCTTGCGGTCGAACATGGCGAGGTTGGCCGGTATGTCTTCCCAAATTAGTTCCGTCTGGATCAGGGTAGCTGTTAAATCCTTCATAAAGTCTCCCGCTGCTGTCCTTCCCGTACAGACAGGAATCCAGCTTTGTCTTTTCCCCTTAATATCGGTCTTTGACGTTGTAACAAATGTTCTGTCTTTGCGAGAAGCGAAGCGACGAAGCAACCTCACGAACTACTGAAAATATTAGATTGCCACAACGCCTGAGAGGCTTTTCGCAATGACATCGGAAGGACGACGACGCAGCCAACAAAGGCAGCGCTCGATCTGGAAGGTGGAATTAAATCCTGCATAACTTCTCCGCCGCCTGAATCAATGTTTCATCCTTCCTGGCAAAACAAAAACGCAATGCCTTATGATCATCTCCATTGATGTAAAAAACCGATGGAGGAATGGACGCCACTTTATATTTAGAAGTTAACATAAATTACCTTAAGGATTTGTAGTTGAGAGAATATAGATAAGTGTTGCATAATAGTCCAGTTTTCCTCCTCATGAAATTCCCTTCCTCAATAGCCTGCACGGCGAATGCCGGGGGAGGGACTGCCGCTCTTTATTCATTGCTGATTATTTTCATCATTTTCGACCATCCATACCTATCTGTATTAACATTTCTGCAGTTTACGTTATATTGGAACGTGAAAACAATTTTGCCCTGATTTTCTGAGCTTTGATCAATGCGATAGCCTGTAATTGAACCACCAAAAAAAGACGGTTCATTACGTTTTTTGTGAAAATAAATTACGCCACCTACCAGTTTCTGGGCCTTATTTTCGTCTAAGCTCCACCAACCGCTTTCCCATTTATTATCCGGTAACTTTACAAAATTATTCAACTGCTCAATTACGTGTATATTCATTTTATCCCCTCTTTCTAATAACCATTTAAGACAATCCGGAATTTCCCCTGTTTTTTCATCTGAAAATGCACATCTAAGTTATTGTTTATATTGTTATTTAAAAACTATCCTCATCAAATCCCCCTCCATCCCCCTTTTCTAAAGGGGGAAGTTCCCCTCTTCGGCAAAGAGGGCAGGGCTTGAGTTCCCCCCTTTTCTCAAGGGGGGTGAGGGGGGATTTTTATCCTCCTTTGTGACGGCGTGCCGTCATGCGGGTTTCATCTGAAAATAAAAAACCTGCCTCCTTGTAATGGGCAGGACATTAACAACTACTGTGATTTCCGTATAACAAAAAGAAATCCACAGCATATCTCGATGTCTATTACATTATTCAATTACAGACTATACCTAATACAAGTAAAGTCAAGACAAATTGTCATCTCTCATTTCCAATGTTACTCCGGCGGGGACCCAGTCCTTTTCTTTCCTCCCTTCACCATTCACTCTTCACTCTTCACCCTTCACTTTTCACAGGTTTTTCAATTTCTAACTCTGCTTCGCGCTCAAAATCACCGGCCTGGCTTATTTGCTTCTCGTAATATTTCGTCGCGTTTCCGTAACAGGTGATAAAGGACTCAATAATCTTGTCATAAGGCAAATCGGCAAAGGAACCGTGATCGGCAATATATTCCATGTGACGGCGGCCATCCATATCAAAAGGATGCAAGATCGCATCATGCATTCCGTCAAAATCCAGTGGCTTTACCTTGAATTTCCCGCACAAAGATAAATTGAATGTGGGCGTAACCCTCAACCAGCGTCCATCGAGAAAAATATCGTTATAGCCATGGTAAAAAAATATATCCGTCTGCATGAGCTTTTTAAGCCTCTCCGTAGTCAGATGATTGCGGACATCGGCAAAATGCAGTCTGGCGGGAACACCTTGTGCGCGTAATAAGGCGGCCAGCGTTACGGCTTTGGTTACGCAAAAACCGTAACCCAGACGTAAAGTAGTGCTGGCCTTAAAACCGTTACGGGAAACATCGATCCGATATGGATCATAATAAATACCATCACGGACGGCATAGAAAAGCTTTATTGCCTTCTCACGCGGTGTTTCGGCTCCGGCAACAGCCTTGAGCGCAAAAGCCTGAACCTCCGGATTATTGCTGTCGATAAATTCTGTCGGGTTTAAATATTCTTCATTCATAGTGCCTCTATAAATTAAATGCTATGTTCCATTCAGGAACAGATAGAGCGCCCTTGCAGCGTCCGCCGGAGCGCTGTCCGATGAACTCCACTTCATAACTGCCGCCGGTAAACTTTTGTACCCCTTCGGCATCAAAGTAATCAGTAAATCCCCTGTCTGTGATGAGCTCTTTCAAATCAGCTCTTAATTTACTTTTTGCGTGAGCAATATTAACGGCAAAATCAACATCGAGAGTGCGTAAAACATACCTGGCGCCGTAGAGTTCCTGATAAATAAGCATGACCCAACTGCCGATCAGGACTGATCTTTCAAAAAATCCGACATCACTCATCGCATGGAGAAGATTTTTTATGTTTTCCGGGAATAAATTATCCGGTAGTTTATTTTTCACGGTAACCTTCCCGTTTTGATTTTTTTAGAAACTTTGCCAAATAGAGTATGCGTTTCTTGTATGCGAGCATTTCTTTACGGCATTTTTCACGCTCTTCGATTTGCTTCTTAATTTTCGGCAGATTCTGCTCGGCAACATGCAGATTAACAATTTTTCCCTCATCACGCCGGACAAGGTAATGATAAAAATATTTTTTATCTTTAACTTTTTTCCCGCGCACATTGAGGGCGCCCTTGGGATAGTTTTTCAGCTTGGCTTGAAGAGCTTGAACAACTTCCTGGCTTCGCCTGAATTCATCTTCCAGCATCCCGTGAACGACATTGTCTTTTTCCGCTACTTTCATACTGAAATGCTATCAATGTAGTGGAAATTTGTCAACAGGTATTTTAACGAAACTCGCTGATAGTGAGACACGTTGAAAGCGAACGAAGCGACACTCGAAATGCTATTCGAACTACCTCAGGAGCAAAGCGACGCGGGATATGTATGGTGTCCCCTGATTTTCGTCTAAATTCCCCTCCGAAGCGTAGCAAAGCGGGATAGCGAACTCCTCTAAAGACTCCAAAATAGGACTTGACTATTGTATATTATGGTAATATACATAAGCCATGGAAATGGATAAACTGCTGCATGCAACCGGTTTTGAATGGGATGACGGCAACATCGATAAAAATTGGATTAAGCATGGCGTATCACCTTCTGAGTGCGAACAGATGTTCTTCAATCAGCCGCTTGTTGTGGCGGAAGATAGCGTCCATTCCGAAGCAGAAGAACGATTGTTTGCTTTGGGTAGAACAGATGACGAGCGGTTGCTCTTTGCCGTATTTACGGTCAGAAAAGACAAAATTCGTATAATATCGGCAAGAGACATGAGCAGCAATGAAAGAAAGGTATATAAACAATATGAAAGCGATTAGACCAAAATTTAGAAGTGAAGCTCAGGAACGGGAATTCTGGGGCAAGCATGATTCGGTAGATTATGTGGATTGGAAAAAAGCTAAAAAGGTTACTCTTTCCAAATTGAAACCTTCATCAAAAACCATATCCATTCGCTTGCCGGAAATTGTTCTGGAAGAGCTGAAAATGCTTGCCAATAAGCGGGATGTCCCGTATCAATCATTGCTGAAAATATTTCTGGCGGAAAAAATCGGAGAAGAGCTGCGCAAGAAATCCGCCGCTTAACCAACAAAAACCAGGAAGAGAAGGTTGTCTTATCCGGGCTGGAGAAAATCGAGGTCGATTGATTAGATTTGTTTGCAAATAAAAATAGAACCGTCGCCAATATTTTTCAAGTCACACGGTCATCAAAGACCCTGTGGATTTTAGTGACATTCGCTGAAAATGAGTGTAACGAAGTTTGAAGAGTAAATGGAATTATCCCGGGAGCGTAGCGACATGGGATTTGTACCTTAAAAATATATAAAGAAGTGTCGCGTAATAGTCCGGTTTTTTGTGAGCCGAGCTGAGAGCGAATGAAATGAAGGTCGAAGCGCAGGGCAATCCTTACATTCTTCAAATGACTCGCATAGACAAACCGGCACTGCTGCGTCGCACGTTTGATCTCGGCTGCGCGTATTCCGGCCAGATTCTATCCTACCAGAAAATGCTCGGACAGTTGCACGATGCCGGCAATACCACGACGCTTGCGCATTACCTCGATTTACTAGAGACTGCCGGTTTAATTAAAGGTTTACAAAAAATCAGCATTGAAAAAGTAAGACAGCGAGCATCCAGCCCCAAGCTGATTGTTCTCAATACGGCATTAATGAGCGCTTCAACAAACAAAAATCTGCAAGCAGCGCAGAAAGATTCCGACTATTGGGGTCATCTTGCAGAAACAGCTATTGGCGCCGCACTGATAAACAGCCTCAAAGGCAGCGATGGTGAAGTATTCTATTGGTCGGGAAACAACAGAGAAGTTGATTTTATTGTAAAGATTAAAGACAAATTAATTGCCCTGGAAGTAAAAAGCGGCGCAAAAAAAACCGCCCTTCCAGGAATGGAAGAATTTGCAAAATCCTATCCGAAATGTAGAAAACTTCTCATAGGTGCGCAGGGTATTGCCATAGAAAAATTCCTGTCCCAAACCATCGAAATAATTAATTCATAATCATGAGCCAAGCAAAGACCTGCCCCTTTTTCTTCCTCTAATCTTCCAAACTTCCAATCCGTCTAAACATCTTACTTTTCAACACTGAACTTAGAACTTTGAACTTAGAACCTTGAACGTTGAACTATAGTTCAGGGTTCACTTTCTTCGCCGGAACGCCCCATACACACGTTCCCGGAGGAACATCACGGGCTACGACACTTCCCGCGCCGACGCAGGCGAAGTCTCCTACTTTTCGGTGGGGCAAAACGACAACGTGAGAATGCAGAAAAACTCCGTTTCCAATCTCGGCATAACCTGTTATATCACAATGCGCACTGATCGTTGACCCGGACCCGATTTTCACGTCATGTCCAAACCCGGTAAATGAGCATACAGTAACGTGATACCAGGTTCTAGGTTGAAAAAATTGTGAACGGTGTCCCACGTCGCTTTGCTCCTGGGATAGTTCGACTTGCACTTCAATCTTCGTTTTACTCGATCTCAGCGAGTTTCATTGAAAGGTGAAGAAAAAAATCATGGATTCCCACAGGAGTAGCCAACCGATCAATGGAAGGCATAATTTCGGAAAAAAATAGCACCTTTTCCCTTGACATACAAGGCCTGAATTTCTATAGTTTAAACGTTCGGAAGCAATTTCTTATCAATAAATTTTAACCTGACTGATTAGGTAAGGAGGATTTTATGAAAAGGACAACATCTTTCTTTTTGAGCATTCTAATAATGGCTGTGTTTTGCGGAGGCTGCGTGGTGGCGGAAAGCAAATATCTGATGAAGGTAAATGAAGCACAGGCGCTGACCGATGAAAATACCTCGCTTCAAAATCAAATATCGGCACTCACCGGGGAAAACACCTCACTTAAAAAACAAATAGCAACGCTGACCGGTCAACGGGACGAACTGGATAAAATTTTACAGGCCAAAACGGATGACTTATCCAGAAGCGTTGCGGAAAGCAGAAAAAAAATTGCCGATCTGGAAGCGGAAAATACCAAGCTTAAGGGAAATCTGGATCAGTTGAAACAAAAATCACAGGAAGCAGAAGCTCAGAGCAACACGTATAAAGATCTTCTGCAGGAAATGAAAGAGGAAGTCGCCAAAGGGGAAATTACCATCACGGAGCTGAAAGGCAAACTCACGATGGACGTGGTTGATAAAATTCTTTTTGCGTCCGGCGAAGCGAAGGTGAAAAAGGAAGGCCTGGCGGTGCTGAAAAGAGTTGTGGATATTTTGAAAGACGTGAAAGATAAAAACATCCGTATCGAAGGACACACGGATAATGTTCCGATCGCCAGTGGCCTGGCGAAAATATATCCGACCAACTGGGAACTGTCCGCTGCACGCGCGCTGAATGTAGCAAAATACCTGCAGGAACAGGGCATCAATCCGAAACTTATTTCCGCTACGGCGTATGGCGAATATCAGCCTCTGGCGGACAACAGCACACCCGAAGGACGGGCAAAAAACAGGAGAATTGCGATTATTCTGCTGCCCAAGGATTAAGTATCTTCCGCCTGAGGAGAATCATTCATAATAATGCTGAGTATGAGAAAGGAAAAGCATCGATTGTGCCCTGTTGAAAGAGCAGGCGGCCGGATAAATATGGCCGGAGAGGTCGGATTTGCATCATTTAAAGGACCAAGGATTTTCTGGGGCAAAACATTATTGCTGGAAAAAAGCAGTTATAAGAGAGGAAATGTGAATGGTGAAAGAAAAAACAAGTTCAATGTTCTATGTTCAAGGTTGTCGTCGCCTCCTCTTTCCGTATAGTTCGCGGAGTTCGTCTTTGGCTTTTTCCAGAATTTCTTTTCGCTGGGCTGGTAGTTTTGTGCCTGCACGATTGATGTAATAGTTAAGCATTGACATTGCGGATTGAAAAGGTCCCGCTTTTCTTTGAGTGGAGCGTTCGGCGGATTCTTTTAGTGATTGGGCGATTCGACGCGGATCGTCGAAGGTAAATACACCCTGCTCCAGATCGAGAGCAAAGCTCGTTTGCATTACTTTTTGAGTCCAGCTTTTTTGTTTCGGTTTTTTCATTGTGTAATTATAGCAAAATAACGTGAAGTGTGAAAAGTGAATAGTAAAAAGAGAAGTTTTAAGTTTTAAGTAATTTAAAAATTGAATTTACCATGGATAAACTAAAACTCGCTGTAGGGTCACTATAAAGGGGATGGTTTTAATTAATTCATTTATCGCAAATCCATCGAATACTCCTAAATAGAAACCCGTATTCTCCGCGACAAAGGCAGCCTGCGAAAGCAGAATAATCAGAAAAATTAAGCCAATTTTTTTCATTTGCGCAAAGACAATGGCTATCGCTTTTGTCTTTGCCTTTCCGCGTTTACTTTAATGAAACTGAGAATAAAAGCTTCCAAAAGATTCCACAATCCCTTAGAGGCCTAACATTGGTAACTTACGGCAGATAATTTTCACGGCGAATCCCAAAAGGTTAATGGTTTGGTTGATGAGTTAACCGGAATAATTGTAATTTAAATTAATTCTTTAGAACTTAGCTGTCAAGAAGAAATTTGCCACCCATATTGACCATATTTTCCGGTCTATATAGATCATTTCTATTTAAAAACATGTGGATATCAAGGCAGACACTGAATAATTGATGTTAGGAATTTTTTAAAAGTGAACTGTTTGCGAATTAAAAGTGAACCGTTGAGCAATGGAGAAATATAAAGGAA
>MAEO01000170.1 GCA_001683985.1 Smithella sp. M82 | reverse complement strand
AGGCGTCGTCACAAATTAACTATTGCAGATTCATTTTGGGTGAGATGGTATAATTCCATTCTCCATGAAATGACTCATGCTGTATATTGATATTGGCCATTTCTTCATTGGACACCTTAATGCCTTTGGGATAGGTGTTCTTATCCAGTTGACACTCTACTTTCAATCCGGTTTTATTCCTGGTGGCGGCAATCAGATTTACGATAACCTCATGGCTTATCAATGGCTTACCTCGCCAGTTCTGGCTGATGAAAGCAAAGAGCCGATGTTCGATCTTGTTCCATTTGCTCGTTCCCGGCGGAAAGTGGCTTACCCGAATAGACATGCCTGTTTCATCCGCCAATTTCTGAAGCTCTAATTTCCATAGCCTTACCCGGTAGCCATTGCTGCCACCGCCGTCGGCTGTTATCATCAATTGTCCGGCATCCGGATAGACGTCCTTTCCCATGGAGCGCCACCAGCGTCGGATGCTTTCTACGGCAAAAGATGAAGTGTCATGATCGATTCCAACGTTTACCCATCCGGTATTGTTGGTTATATCATAAATACCATAGGGAGCAACCCGCCCCAGTTCAGGAATCTTGAAATCATGAACCCGTACTTCTTCTGGTTTCCCTTTCGGCCGAAGTTCTTTCCCCGCATTCTTGAAGTCACCCACAAACTCCTTCTTTTTGGTGTCAACAGAAATGACGGGCTGATCTATAGCCTGAAAATCCTTTACCTTCTGGTTAATAAACTCGAACTGGGCATTGCGGTCAGGATGGGATTCTCCTTCAAGCGTTTTGCGGTTTGATTGAAGACTGTAATTCATCTCATGCAAAAGCTCGGCTACCATCCGATGACTTGTCTTATGACCCATCCGGTTCAATTCATCGGACAAGTTGCGAACACTCTTACACGTCCACCGCAACGGGTTCTCGGGATCGCCTCGGGTTACAGGTTCTATCAGCATCTCAAGGTCTGACTTGAGGGTGGCATCAGTCGCCGCTGTTCGCTTACGACCGCCTCCTGCCTTCCTGATCCGACCAGGTGGCAATTTCTTTTCTTCCGTTTTTTCATGCTCAACATATCCTGCTGAAATTGCAGCACGCGAAACACCGGTCATTCTCGACACTATCGATACGCCCCCATAGCCAATCACTTTGGCCTCGGCAGCCAGATACAGCCGACGCTGCCGCTCATTTAAAAACGGCGACAGGAGAATATATCGTTCTTTGATCTTCTCTGCATCCATGAACCTATTATACCACAGATATCATGAATTGCAAGATTTATTTCGTGACGACGCCT
>MAEO01000169.1 GCA_001683985.1 Smithella sp. M82 | reverse complement strand
CGGCTTCCTGGGGAACCATGAGTGCAGTTTTTACCATATATAATTAAATCAATATATTAGAGGTGCATTTTCGAGTGAAAGAGCGGACTTTAAACGAAATAAAAAAATATGCTAAAAGTTATCCGATTTTAACAAGTGTATTTCTTGAGTGGCTATTAAAGTATGCAGATACAAAGGAACGAGATAAAAAATACAAAAACGTTTTATTATATAATCTTAATGAAGAGAAGGATTACAGCAGAGCGATAGTCGACTTTGTAGCAGGAATGACTGATTCATTTGCAATAAAAGTATTCAATGAAATTATCACGTTCTAATGATGAGGTCGGACTATTTAAGGAGAAGCAAGCGAGCAAGGGGTCACCCATTAAAAGGCACGTGTCAAGAGAAAAAAATATCCACGTTGATATAATAGGGACAACAGCGCCCTATTTTCCCATTTTTGTTTGCTCTGATATAACTATTGCCGGCATATCTGTCGAATTACAGATCAGTGGATATTGGTCTTTACGAATGCGCGGGCAAGTTCGGTGAGATCCTCGTTCACTTCGCTGTTCCAGATGGTGATGTGAAAACTGTCGGGCTCAAGAAGAGGTCGTCGGGCCGCGCTGAAAGCCTGATGGTGAGGCGCACTGGAATGATTGATGAAAACTTCCGGATTTTCCCATTTTTCGAAAACAAACATGTCCACATCATTATCGGGCGAGGGATATGGGGTGTAGCTGATGTTGCCTTTTTCCTTGCGGGAACCTTCTACATTGGGTTTCACGATTTCAAGAAACTGGTCTCTTGTACCGGGTTTGCAACGACAGGTGCATTCAATGATTAACATGATTTTGCCTCCTGTTTGTCAAATTGGTTTTTTTGATAAATCTTTTTGCCTTTTCCTGCAATCATAATTCAGGATGTCCCAGCCTTAACAAAATCCGGGGTCCCATAATAATTTTTCTTAACATTAGGATAATTACAGGTATCATTTTATTGCCCCAATGAAAGAGATACCACAAACTGGATTTACCCTAGCAGGCACCATGGCCCGCCTTCGTAACCTAAATAACACTATAGGGTCATCTTCGACGGGAATGACACACTTTTTTGTCATTACCCGGGACGACTTTGTAATCTAGTGCGTCTATTTCCTGGATACCGGCTTGCTCCTGTATGACAGAGGGAAATAGGTGTTATCCTCTGGTAGCATTTACCTACCATTATACTTACTATTTTCCAATATTGCTTTTGATGATGGATTCATCCATTTTGTCTCATAAAAATATCAAATTATAACGCGTTATCAAAGGAGGTCGTTATGGAATATGAGGATACTGACATAGTAAAACCGCTGGACAGGCTTTTTGAAGACCATATTAAGGAATTTGAAAGTGGAAGTGATGAAGTTTCCGACAAGGAGTTGAAAAAAATGATGCTGGAACTCGGCGATTTTGAGATTGGGTGCCGCACCGGAAGACGAAGAAACCGGGAATAAGAAACTGACCTTGACTGTTGCAAAGGTCAAAGGCAAACCTGACCCATCCTCCTTTAAAGCAATGGTAGGCAATGCCTACCATTCCCCTTACTATTAATTAGTATTGTTTTCCCCCATCCCTTACATTAATTTGCGGTTAAAGAAGTAAATAATTTCGAGGAGGTATTTATGAAAATCTATATTTGCCAGGTTTGCGGACATCTTGCATTCAACAATTTGCCGGACACATGTCCGGTCTGCGGTGCGGAAAAAGATAAATTTTTACAAAACGATGCCATTTTTAAAGAATCCAGCCAAAAAAGCCCTGAAGCTGAGGTCAAACACGTTCCCGCTGTAACTGTTAATAAGAGCTCCCGCCTTATCCCGGAATCCGGCTGTACGGAAGTAATTGTAAGAATCGGCAAGGTAATGCACCCGATGGAAGAAAAGCACTACATTCGTTTCATAGACGCTTATCAGAATGATAAATTTATTGCCCGAATGCACCTTACGCCATTGGGTGTATATCCGGCAGCATGTTTCTATTTGAAAGAAGCGGAAGGCAAAATTACGATAGTCGAGAATTGTAATATCCACGGCTATTGGAAGTTCGAGCTATAAACAAAAAGAGGAGATTAGTTCTAAATCTACAAATCACGGGTATGAACCCCAGAGTAATCCCGATTGCTATCGGGACTGGACTCTAATTCCGCATCAAGCTGCGGGGTATTATACCCTCCGCTGTGCGGGATTGTTCAACTTACAAATTTCAGTTCACTTCGTTTTCGAAATTTGAGTCTCACAATCAAAAACATACAAAAGGAGGCAAATTATGGATAACAAAGCAATAGTTAAGCAGATGATTGATTTGCACAAGACATCATTTGGGAACTTCTTTTCAACAATGGTAACGCTTCAGGACCAGGCGGAAAAGATGATGAAGACTTTTGTCGATCGTAACCCGGGAATAACCGATGAAGGCAAAAAGGTCATGGACCAGATAAACAGTGTGTACAAGAAAAACCGTGAGGATTTCAAGAAAGCTATTGATGAGGGATACGAAAAGGTTGAGGTATTTTTCGATGGCAATGCAGCGGCCATGTTTCAAGACCAGACGAAGAAGATATTCGACCTCTTTTCATACCAGAAGAACTGGATGCCCTTTGATTTTATGAAACACATGGAAGACATGGCGGTAATGTATAAGAAGGGTTATGACGAATTCAATAAACAAATAGATGAGAACGTTCAACGTATGGGGCAATTTTCTTCTGCTGCGAAAAAACCACAGACAAAGAACAAGTAGCAGAAATGAGTCTCTGCAACCCCATGAGTTGGAGTCCTTTTATATGAAACCCACATGACGGTATCCGTCACAAAGGAGCATGAAAATCTCCCCTAACCCCTCTTTGCCGAAGAGGGGA
>MAEO01000168.1:6650-22381 GCA_001683985.1 Smithella sp. M82 | reverse complement strand
GCAGCTTTACCTGCATTTCGCGCGGGATTTCCGCTACTTCGTCAAGAAATAATGTCCCCTTATGGGCCAGTTCAAATTTTCCCGGTTTGGTAATGGCCGCACCGGTGTAGGCGCCTTTTTCATAGCCGAAAAGTTCGCTTTCCATCAATGTCGCGGCAATGGCGGCACAATTGAGCTTGATCAGCGGATTATTTTTACGCGGAGAATTGCGATGAATCGCTTCGGCAACCAATTCTTTGCCTGTGCCTGTTTCACCCGTGATCATAACTGTCGTCGTTGTTGAGGCAACCCGTTTAATTGCATCGAATATTTCCAGTGTTTGGGGACTTACGCCGATAATGCCTATGCGTTCAATTTCTGCCGGCGGCAGAGATAATTCGCTTTCTTTTAAAGCGCGTGTTTTAACAGCCTTGGAAATGATATTCTTTAAATCATCAAGATCAAAAGGTTTGGTAATATAATCAAACGCACCTTTTTTAAGAGCCTCCACGGCGGTTGCTATTGTGCCGTGAGCGGTAATCATAATAACGGGAATTTCCGGACAGCGTTCGGAAATAACAGTTAATAATTCCATGCCGTCAATATCCGGCATTTTCAAATCGGTAATAACTACATCTATATTATTTGTTTGCAGAATTTGCAGCGCTTCACGCCCGTTGGAAGCAGAAGAAATTTCAAAGCCTTCCTTCTTCAGCATGGCCGATAACACCAGCCGCATATTCAATTCATCATCAACTATTAAAATCTTTCCCATGATTTTTAATTATTACGCTTTGGAATATAAATCAAGCCGGATTGTTTCAATCTTATTCAATCGTTTTAAGTCTGATGGAAAATACAGTGCCCTGAGAAGAAACTGATTCAACACCGATATTGCCGCCGTGTTCTTTAATGATTTTCTGACAGATGGCCAGCCCCAATCCCGTACCTCTCTCCTTGGTCGTGAAAAACGGCTTAAAAATATCTTTGATTTCTTTATTATTGATTCCGATTCCCGTATCCTGAATAGTCACAGTTATCATCCCTTCAGATTCCAATGCCTCACCGGACGTACGAAAAGTCAAAGTGCCTCCCTGCGGCATTGATTCAATTGCGTTTAGAGCTATATTTAAAATTACCTGTATAAATTGCTGTTCATCCACCTCCACTTCGGGAAGTTTTTCATCCAGAGTCTGAACTATGGCAATTTTTTCTACCAGTTTGTTTGCAGAAATAATGGAGATGGCTTTTTTGATAAGCAAATTGATATTCTGAAATTTCAGATTGAGCTTGTAAGGACGCGCATAATCAATGAGCTGACTGACGACGTTGTTCAACCTGTCAGTCCCTTCGACAATAACATTCAACAGTTCCTGCTGCTCCTGAGTGGAAGCTTCCGACTTCAGATACTGCGCCGCTCCTTTGATGGAGCCCAGCGGATTACGAATTTCATGGGCAACAACCGGAGCCATTTCCGCCAGCATCAACGCTTTTTCTCTTTCCAGTTTTTCGTCAAATTCATAAAGAGAAGTAAAAACATCTTTACTGTCCGGATAAAAGTAACTGAATATTTTTCTTAAAATCATTTTCATCGGCGAAAAAGACAATGATATTAGAAACGCGGCCAGTAACAAGCCCATGATGGTGGGCGGAGTACCGTTGAAAAATAAAGTTGCAAAATAAAAAATAACAGCGCCGGTAACAGTATTGACAAATATTATCAGCCACCGCGCAAAAAAATCATGCAGTTCACGAAGCTGCGGATAAGCAATGATCAGCAAGATAAAATAAAGCAAACCCGATGAAGCAATGCCTTTTACTACCGGCAAATTGAATCCCCAGTAATTCAACAAATGCATATAAGCCAGAACCAGAGCAACAGGACATACAAAAAGTAAATATCCCAAACGCTTTTTTTCGTTACCGGACGGCAATTTGTTTGTATGCCACAGCAGTGCCGCATAACATAATACCAAAGCAAAAAACGTATATGATGTTATTACGGCATTAAAATAAACTCCGTTGGACAAGGATGTGAAAACGCAAACAGCCGCGCACGAACTTGCCAAGACAAACAGGATAAACATCCTCAAAGAAATTAAAGATTTGGTTCTTGTCAGATAACGGAAAAATCCGAGCGCTAAAGGCGCGATGGCCAGAGTTCCGAGATAGCTGATTTTCTGCAAAAAACCGAAATGAAAAACATTCCCTATGGAAATCGCGCCTTGCGATATAAACACAGCAGCGCATAAGCGGGAGAAGGAAGACTGCAGCCGGTCATTCCTGCCGGTAATCATAAGAGAAACAGAAATTGTAAAACTGGTTGCGGCTAAAATAAACGTATCCATAATTATATATTTTTCTTAGGAAAATGGTATTTTGGTTTCATTCAACAAGACCATATCCCCGCCTCCAATAATATCCGTTTGAGCAGCTATTGAAAGTATTTCGGCAATAAATCTTGGCGAAGCTTAAGATAAGCGATTACAAGTGTTTGAGCCAAAGGCGAGTTTTGTAATCGCCTGAAGCGAGCCTTAGATTTATCCAAAACGCTTTCCGGCAGCGAAATGGATATTAGGGAAATACATACGACTTATAATCAGTTATAAAAAATATTTATTTACTCCCCAAATTGCTTAACCCGGCAAGTGATACTTTGAATAAAAATCTAACATCGTCATCGGTTTCGGTTAAATCGAATCCCATACCCCAGCATTGCTTATGGTAAAATAATCCGACCGTATTTTCTATTGTCCGGGAATTAAACAGGTCATGTCTTGAAATAAATGTGCCATCAATATTTTTAGTAATTACTGCTTTTAGATAAAGGTTTATTTCTTCAATAGAGTCTACGGTATAACGATAACCGATTGTCATCATATCTCCGCGCCAATTCTTTACATTCAGGTCATAATTCGTTTGCTTCCAGCCATCGTACACGTTGTAAATATTGCGCGCCATAAATGATAAATATTTGTGAGGAGTAAGATCAAATTCTATCTCCAGATCGGAGAATGGTCTTCTTTCTTCTGTAATGCCTTCCATGCTTTTGTTGGCTTCACGTATATCGTAAGTCTGATATAATCTGAGGCGGAGAAATTCCAGATAGCTGTAAGCGCCATGATCATCTTTTATTTTCGCCGTAAAAGTGTTGGTAAGGGACCAGGCAACTGCATTTTGTTCCGTTAAAGCGTCGCCGGCTGCTGTTTTAAAGGAAATTGTACCCGGCATTTGAAACATTGAAAAAGCAGGCCGATAATAATCGGGAACGTTATCCATATTCACATCCGGAACATAAGAATAGATAATTTCCGGTTTTATTTCATGCCTTAGTCTTTCCCAACCGCTGATATTAACATCAAATATGCGGGAAAGCTGGCTGCTTAAAGACACCGATGCATTAAAAACAGTTCTATCAGCTGTCTTGTCTTTTGAATCGGTTTGGTTGTCATCTCTGCTCCAGAATGTCTCTTTGAGGGTAAACTGTGGGATTATTTTCATGTATCGTGACACATTGAACGGAACGGAAACAGTTGGCGAAAAATCAACATAGTGACCTTTCTGACCTTCTCCCCGATAGAAATAATCATAATTCCCCGTGAATTCGTAATACACGGGAGTGTTTAAAAAAGGCTGTTTAATACCCGTCAGAACGATTTCCGGATATTTCTGTAAAATTTGGTCATTGTTTACAGCCGCAAAATCTTCGGTGGAATTGATCAGCCCCGTTATATTAATGTTAGACCATCCTTTATAAATACGGGCAGTCGATTCCAGATAACGCAGCGATTGATCGGCTTTGAACGGAATATTTTTAAAATTATTTTCACCTGTCTGGGCGTAATTATCAAGGTAATAATTTTGAGAAGAAAAATCTTTGAAGTACCATTTATCCGATGCCTTTATCAGATCGGTTCTTATATAAAACTGTGAATCGAAATTTGTCTGATGATGAAAATAATAAGACCAGCGCTTGTGCATTTCCTGCCAGTCGCGGCTTGTCGCCATGTCTGCTATCTCGGTAACGTGGCGCGTATCTTCTATATAGTCACCATAGAATGTACCGAATGATTTTTCCCCCAGATAATATCTGAATTCTCCGCCTTCTTTGAATCCTCTCTTTTCGATATAGCGCTGATAAAAAGTGGCATCCATCTGTGGAGAAATAGCCCAAAAAAAAGGGACTTCTATATTAATACCGTCTTTATCTCCGGAGTAAGAAAGATATGGAAGCAGAAATCCCGACTGACGTTTGGTTTTTGCGGGAAAAAGAAGAAAAGGAGAATAAAATATCGGCAAGCCTTTCGCCAGAAAGCGAGCGTCTTTTACTATACCATGTCCTTCAATCGTTACATTCATTTTACTTCCGGCGATTTCCCAATCCGGGTTATTGCCATCACATGTTGTCGCTGAAGGTTCTTTGATAACATACGTATTTTCACCGCTCTTTTCTATCTCATTGCCCTTCACGTGAAAATTGTTGCTCGCATAAAAAGCCTTCGCTTTATAAGCAACACCGGTTTTGTTTTCTATATTGAAAACAATTTTATCGCCCTGTAAGGTATCGTCCCCCATTTTCAAAAGGGCGCTGCCGCAAGCAGTGGCAACATTATTTTTATTATCCAGTTCTACATCATCTGCGTAAAGAGCCGCACCGCTGTAAAATATGCTTACTTTGCCCCTGGCATGGTAAACATCACGAACATTGTCGTAATCCATGCTGTCTGCTTCTATACTGGCGGCTTTGCCGTTCTTCCCGATTTCAGCAGCAGAAGTTTCCTGAACAGGAATACTATCATCTTTACCGCCTGTTTCTACATCTTCGGCATCAGGAGCATTTTCGCTGTAAATCAAGACCAGTTTGCCTTCAGCATTATGTGCCGCGTGAATTTCTTCTTGAACCGCCTCTAATTTAATACTCACCAAATCTACATTATTTGTGGCTAAGGCAGCAAAAGCCGAGAGGGATGAAATAAAGAACATTATTACTATCAGAAAGGCAATAAATGAATTGACCTTCAATATATCGAACGCGACAAAAAATATATTATTGTTTTTTTTAGATTTGCGTTTTCCACACCCGATGGACATCATCATTTTATCTTTGCTCGATAAACCTGCTTTTTCTTTACCGATTTTGTATTATCACATAAGGTAGTTTTAGGAAATGACTCTTTTATTTCGCCAACTAAACAGAAAGAACCTGTAGCACAAATCAAATCATGCCTTTTAGCCATCATCAGCGCTTGCTCAATTGCCTCTTTTACATTTCCGGTAACAATTGCGGAATAGTCTCTTTTTCTCACTGCTTCCACAATATCATCTGCAGACAAAGACCGTTTGGTTTTTAGTTGTGTTAATATTATAACAGGAGCAAGAGAAATTATTTTCTGCAACATTTGATGATAGTCCTTATCTGCAAGAGCGCCAAAGATAATAATTAAACGGCGATAAGAAAAATAACTTTTCAGAGACCGGCATAAAACGTTGATGCCTGCCGGGTTATGAGCTCCGTCAAGAAGAAAAAGAGGTTTATCTTGCAGAATTTCGAGTCTGCCTTCCCAATGTGTATTTTTCAATCCCGCATAAATTGCCGCATCATCAATACCAAAACCTTTTTTTTCGATACATTCGATCGTTGCTAAAGCTAAAGCGGCATTAGATAACTGATGTTCACCGCGCAGAGAAATTGATATTTTTTTTAAATTACGATCCAGTCCCAGGTAAGTAAAACAACCATCTTTTTGCTTTTTGATTTTTACATCGTCGCCCAGACAGTACAACTGTGACTGTCGTTTCCGGCACACATTTTTCAATACCTGTAAAACTTCTTTTTGTTTCGCCGCTGTAATACAAATCCCCTTTTGCTTGATGATTCCTGCTTTTTCGCCGGTTATTGATTCAAGCGTATTGCCCAGATAATCCATATGATCGAAATCAATATTGGTGATTACTGAAACTAATGGTTTACAAACATTTGTAGCATCAAGCCTTCCGCCCAAACCGACTTCCAGAACAGCAATATCTATTTTACAGTGTTGAAAATAAAGCAAAGCTGCGGCGGTTAAAAACTCAAAGTATGTTACAGATTGCTTCGTCTTATCTTTTACATAACTGATTATACGGTTAAATTCCTTTTGAGGAATTTTTTTCCCGTTGACGATAATTCTTTCCCGAACATCAACCAGATGCGGAGAAGTATACAGGCCAACTTTATAACCGGCGCTACATAAGATAGAAGCAGTCATTGCCGCAGTTGATCCTTTGCCATTGGTCCCGGCAATCAATATTGTTTTATATGATTTTTGTGGATTTCCCAGCCTTGACAGCAGATCGGTAATCGCCGCAAGTCCGAAATGCATCTTATCAACATTTAAACCGGCAAGATATGCAGAGGTATTAAATCTATTCATTTGTCTTAAGGGTGTTTAAATACGGATTATTTGACCATCTTTAATAATGTTAATTTTTCTATCTTTTATTGCCGACACTTCTTTACGTATAACTTCATGATAGCTTGGTTTCATGTGATAGAGGTAAATATCCGGTTTTTTGCCTTTCAATTTTTTTAGTTCCACCTGCAAATAAGATGGAGTGAGGTGCCCTGTTATATTCGCAACATCTTTCATGGAATCCGGCAAAGAAGTTTCAATAAAAACAGCATTGAGACTTTTAATCTTCTTTGCCACCTGCCAGGTCTTCTCGGTAGGCCCGGTGTCACCAAGAAAAATTACTGTCTTGTTTTTACTTTCAATTAAGTATCCGACAGTTTCCACAACGTGATGAACATTAACCGCACGGACCCGGAAATCACCTATTATTTGCTTCCTTCCGGGCTTAATAATCTGAAATTTTATCAACGGAGTTTTTGTGCTTGGTATCCTGGAAAAATCAGGCCAGATAACATTGTTAAACAGATGACGGCGAATTGCCTCGATAATGCCTTTTGTACTTACAATAACCAGCGGATTTCCTTTGCGTTGACGGTAAATATTGTCGGCAAGAAACATAAGATCGCGAACGTGATCCAGATGAGCATGGGTAATTAAAATGTAATCTATTTTCAGTTGTTCTTTAAGGCTTAAAACGGTGGTAACTGTTCCGGCATCGACTAAGACGTTTTGCCCGATAAGAAAACTTGTTGTATTATAATCAGGAAGCTGAGACCCGTGACAACCAAGGACTCTTATCCTCATTTCGTCCTCCTCATAATTGATGCTTTATACCACGTTGCCAATTAAGCAGTAATTTAATATAGAATCGCTACGACAAAGTAGCACACCTTCCCCAAGCAGACAATGAATTTATAACATTTTAATTTGAAGAATATAAAAAGTTTAAATCGGTTTCAATAGCGCCATACTGAACCATCTCTACTAATTTTGTACTTGTTAACGAAGACTGTATGGCAACAAATTGACAAAACGACATTTCGAGAATTTCTGAGGTATTTCCCGATATAGCACGGATTTCATGGTTGGAATTTTCATTTATGTATTCTTTCTGAAGAACACATAAAAATACGAACAGGAATTTATTCAGAATAACAAATTTAAGGCTTCCAACGCCATTGGCAAGCTGAAGTTTTAATGATTTATTGAGAACTACCACTTGTCTTCTGATAACAGGCTCTGCCAGGTATGACGCTCCAGAAAAGAACCGGAAACATTTTTTTCCATTTCTTCGAAAAGTGCGAAAGGCACAGCAAGGGTCATGAAATTCGGATCTCCCAGCTGCTTGCGAATATAAACACGGGCGGAAAGATCGGTTAGACCGACCACTGCGCGCGGCCTGACTGATTTGGCTTCGCGATAAGGATAAATGCCGATGGTCTGGCAGCCGGCAGCATAGGGAATAATTACATTTTCATTATCGCCGCGTCCGTAATTGGCCAGAACTGTCAGAGCGGAAAGCTGATCCGGGTTAACAAAGAATATTATCGTCTGCGGTTTTTCTTTCGTTGGATCGATATCGGACAGTGGCTTAAACATAACATACGTTGTGGGTATTTCAGTAAGAGGCAGGGCAGCGATAAATTTTTCGACAAGCTCCGGACTTTTGATGTAGCGCTCGCCATGCAGATAATTTTCATGGCTTTCTTTGGTCATGAAAGGTTTTATTTTTTCGGCAATCTCCATACCACCTTTGCGTTCAGCATTTCCGCTCGAAAGAAAATGGCAAAAGCCTTCTTCTCCGCCGGGGAAATTTTTATACTGGTTGCCGAATCCCAATCCCACGCCGCCGCCGAAACAACCGAATGTTTTCTTATCGGCAACAGCGGCCTTCCCCTTGGCCGCATGAACCGCCAGCCACATCACACAGCCCCATTTGCCTTCGGTAAACTGCATGGCATCCGCCGGTTTCTCGTCGGACCACAAAAGCGCCACCGGCTGGTATTTCAACTTTATCGCTTTAGCAATAACACTTTCCATATCGTTATTAAGTCATCATGGTCTTTGTAATTTATAACAATACAGTTCTTTATTACCAGCGCTCCAGGATTTCCTTGGTGAGTTCCGACCGGATGGCCTGATCCAGATGCACGTTCCCGAAGAGACGGCTGCCCGTCATCTTCGCGTTGAGTGCGGAAAGACCGTTGGAACGCTCGTCGAGCCAGGGAACATCAATCTGGTCGTAAGAAAAATCACCGGTGAAAACCATTTTCGTTCCCTCGCCACTGCGCGTCGCAATAGCTTTGACGTGCGAAGGCGGGAGATTCTGAATTTCATCGACGATCACATAACATTTCTGGATGGAGCGGCCGCGAACCTTGTCCAGATCCATCATTTCGATTTTTCCGTTAGCCAGCCAGTCATTGATCTTTTCTTTTATCCTGTCGTCAACAAGTCCTTTGATGGCATTGATATTGTCATAAATCGGATGCATCCAGGGTTTCATTTTCGCATCGATGTCGCCCGGCGAATAGCCCAGACGATCCTTGTTTCCCAACTGGATTGTGGCACGGCTGACCAGAATCTGCCGGTAATGCGACGCCTGTTCAAAAGCGGCAAGCAGCGCGAGAAAAGTTTTGGCTGTTCCCGCCTTGCCGGTGAGAGCAACCAGAGGTATAGATTCGTCGCGCAGCAAATCCATGGCAATAAACTGGGCCCAGTTGATGTCGCCGTTATTGGAACGCGGTTTTATCCCCAGCAGATTAATGTCCTTATCGATAATACGGAAATAATCGCCTTTACGCACAGCGGCAAAAGCCGGTCCCCAAACACCGTCGGTATCGCAGTAACAAACAACGCCTTCATTAAGCCGAACCTGTTCCAGTTGGGCAGCCAGTTTGGCGTCGGGAAGTTTCAATGGAAAGGTTTTATCGGAAATCCAGTCCTTTTGAATATTGACGGTTGTACGGGTGGTGTGGCGCTGTTTAATTTCCGTTTGATGCATTTTGACGGACTGAACATCGAGGCCGAAATTCAGGGCGAGAGTTTCAAGAGCGGCATCCTGGGTAACAAGAATGACTTTTGCCTTTTTTATTTTCTTTCTGGCGTTTAGCGCGGCGGCGATGATGCAATGGTCGTTTTTATCCGGCTTGAGATCGGCATCTTTCGCCAGATTGAAATCATAATGAAAAAAACGGACGGAACGGTCTTTTGCCCGGAATAAATTACGGACGTTGCGAATGACGTTGCGGGCGATATCCGCTTTGAAATCGTTTCCTGTTTTATGACTATCCAGTTCTTCCCATGTCGCGTATGGAATCAGCACACAATTGCGGCCGCCCTGACGCAACTTTTCAAAGACATCTATCCCGTATTCCAGAGCGCTGGTATCCACCACAAAATATTTCTCCGGAATTTTTTTTGCCGATTCGACCGTATCCGTTGCAATAGTTCGCACTTTAGCTTTTTTAGCATTCGTCATGAGATCACTCCTGAGATTGATGTATTGTAAGTTATGAAAAGTAGAGGTTCTGCGGGTACGCCTCCTCTTCCGGATCAGCCGGTTTTTTTATTGGGTTGAGGAAAACTTTCTTTTATATGAATTATAAGAAACGTTCTCTTATGTGTCAATGGAATTATGATTGACGACTCTCCCATTTCTTTCAGTCGAGCAGTAACTTTATATGTTTATCAGGAAAATGCTACGATCATGTGACAGAATTATTAAATTTTATTAAAACGTGCCTCGCCATTGTCCGAAGTGAGCGCTGGATATAATGAACCGCCGCCAAGCAAGCAGGGCAGAATGGTTGAGTTCAAAACGCTTTTTGCCAAATAAAAATGATCTCGGGGCAACAGGCCCGCCGAAGGGATGTGACCAGGCATGGAAAGGATGCGTTCTTCGATCAGGTTGCCACCGACCACCCTGCCACGGCCAGACCGTGCAAGGAAAAACCGGCGCTAAGATATTATTATAACATAATTTCATTGTCTATTAAAAATAATCTTCATTCTTCGTCTGATAAGTATTGGCAAATAAATCCTGACACGGGCAGCTTTACTCATTCGGCCTAATTCCCGCTCATATGTTAACATTACCTGATCAATCGGCAGATTATAATATAAGGAAATATCTTCAATGGCCTGCCTGTGTAAATGCTGTTCGGTTTTGTCACCATAGATGTGAAGTTCCATAATCCTCCACTTAAATTCGACAGTTCGTTATTTAGTTATAAACTTTAATTAACGCGTGTTGTGCTTTGGTGAAGATTATGTTGCGATTTTGTTAAATTGATAGAATTTCCAGTTGTATTTACATTTTAACAACATCATTATGCAAATGTAATGATACTGTAATAATATTATGATGTTATAAATCATTCTAAGGCATGAGATAAAATGACGCAAACTATTAAAAATTCTTCTGAAAAAATAACAACTTGGGATCATAACGTCTTTGAAAGGCTCATCGCAGTTGATTTAACACCTGTCGAAATTCAAAGAATAATAGGTCCCTCAAATCGTTTCGAAAATGAAGACGCCTTACTTGCAATTCATTGGCATCCGGAAAATGTCCCTCTGGAATTAATTAAGACCAGAATCGATGTTATGTATCCAAATATCACGGAGTATTTGATCATCCCTACTCAGCATAATGAGATTATAATATACGGTGACTACGCCGGCGCAGAAATCGATTGCCGCGCCTCGGCATTTAACCGTAAGGTGCAGATTCTTATCCATTTTAATAAAACCCGGCTATGCGGCGCGCAAAGATTGTTCAATATGATTGCTCATACCCGAAGATATCGAGCGACCCAACTCAATGATTTTCTCGATTCATTCACGAATCAACGCTATGAAAAACGTCTTCATGAAGCAGCTGACAAAACCGGCGTCGAATCAGACATTATCCGCTTCGCCCGGATACAAGCAACTAAACTTCAGAAGCTGATTCAACTTCACACTCCGAATATTCCGGAGTTTTCCATAAAGAACAAACTATTTATCAATTACCTGAATTCTCAGAAAAAACATTACGATCATCATGCCATAGATCGGGTTGTTATTTTCGCATTGGCCGTCAAGGAAATCGTTAAACGTCATTTTGCTCTCGATTATTTTTATGAAGTCGAGGACGTTATCGCGGAAGTCAGGAATCTTGGCGGATGTATCGTCGTTCCTCATCCCGAGCAGTTTTGGCCGATTTTGCTGGCCGATTATGACGTGGACGGATACGAAGTCTGGAATCCCCAGTCCCGTGAATTTACCGAATTCCTTATTCAGACCATCGCCCGGAAAAATCAGCTCCAGAATTCAAGATTACGTTCTCTGATGATTTTTATGGGAGACGACACACACCTGAGCGAAAAACTACTGGACGCGGAGGCGCAGAATCCGGACAAAGCAGCCCGGGAAATCGGCTATCAACCGGCATGGGATGACCCTTCGATTCGCAAAGCGCTCAATGCCATGGGCATGGATAAGAAAAAAATCATTTGTGATTACAAAAAACGATTAAAGGGGTAAAAGCGATGGAAAGTTCGGAATCAGAAAAAAATTTTCAGCATGAATCCATTGAAGATCGCGAGTCCGTCATCAAATATCTGGAAACACTTTGCGAAGGATTCCGCAAAGGCTCCATTGAGTTTAGTTCCGATCGCGACACGATTACTTTGAAGCCATCCAATCTTGTTCATGTTGAAATCAAGGTTAAAAATCAGGAACAGAAATCAAAATTGTCTTTAAAAATTTCATGGAAAGGACAGCCCCCGCCCAAGAAAAGCAAAGGGCTTACGATTCGTACGCGCAATGAGTAACGCGCGCCTTTTTGACTTTGAAGGATTAAATGAGAACTTTTCTTTCCTGATGCTCAAAATCCATCAGCAACTGGAAGACACGTTGATTGCGCTTCAGCAGTTAGATGGTTTCGTTCCGGAAAGGATGAATAATCGCGAGGATTACATCAACAACCTCAAAACAATCATTGAACGCAAAAGCTATAAAAAAACACTCAGGGCCCGCTCGGAAGAAGACCGCATCATCCGCATCATGGGATCGCTTAATACTGTTGCGTCAAATCTGGAAGAAATCGGCGACTATCTCATGAACATTGTAAACCAAACGCAGTATTTTCAGGATCGCTCGTTCTTAAGCCAATACAATTATCGGGCGTATTTTCAGGAAATCGGTGTTGCGCTGGATTTGGTTGCCGAAAGTCTTCGCCAAGGCAAAATCAAAGACGCCCTTCAAATCTGCCATGCGGAAATCAAAATAGACAGTCTCTTTAAAAATGATTTTACGGCGTTGATGGATGCCATGAAGGAAACCAATAAAATCGGCGACGCTATCACTACTTTCAATATTCTGCGTTATCTGGAGAGAATCGGCGACTCGCTGCTCAATATCGGTGAGGCTATCATCTCCGCTTATGCCGGCACACGTTTGAAATTATATGAATACACGGCCATCAAAGACAGCCTGCGCCGCGACACCGGCGAGTTTCTCTTTCAAGACCTGGACGTGGAAACAAAATCGGGATGCCGTATTGAAAAAATCCTGACACGGAACGATGAAAGATCAAATCAGGAGGTCATTTTTAAAGAAGGCAACATTAACAAGATTCAACAGGAGAAGGAAAAAATTGAAAAATGGCAGGACATCATATCCGGCCTGACACCGAAAGTATTCGGATTTGAATATCTCAACGACAAAGCATTTATCCTTTTGGAATACATCGGTGGATTCAATTTTCAGGAAATTGTTCTAAGCCGGAACCGGCAATTGCTGAAAAAAGCTTTTGAACGTCTAAAACAGGTCACCATCGAGGTATGGGAGAAAACAAAACAAACACAACCGGTCAGCGCCGATTTTATGGGTCAATTGAAAAAAAGGCTTCCCGAAGTTCACGAAGTGCACCCTTCACTGGTCACTCCTTCGCGGACCATAAGCTCACTCAAACGTCCTTCTCTTCCGGAAAGCATTACCCGGGCCGCATCCATTGAGCGAACCCTACCTACACCTTTCAGCGTTTTCATTCACGGGGATTTCAATACCGACAATATTATTTACAACGAAAAAGAAGACCGTATTGTCTTTATCGATCCTCATCGCTCCGGACAGGCCGACTATATTCAGGATGTATCCGTTTTTCTGGTATCAAATTACCGGATCCCTATTCTGGATAGTGAAATCAGGGAAAGTTTGTCCGACATCATTCGTAATTTTTATTCTTTTACCCGGAATTTCGCGGAAAAAAACGGTGACGCTGCGTTTGAAGCGCGCCTCGCGCTTGGTGTCAGCCGGTCTTTTATCTCCTCGACACGGTTCATCCTCAAGAAGGATTTTGCCAAAACCATGTATCTGCGGGGAGTATATCTGCTGGAAAAATTTCTGGATCATGAAGGGCGTCCCTGGAGCGAGTTCCGGATACCGGAAGATGTTTTTCTTTACTAAACAGGAGCATTTTTATGATCAAAAAAATCGGCGTTATCGGCATTACCGGAGGATGGTCCTCGGAAATGACAGCAAATGAAGTGGAAAAACAAACCGGTTACAGACTGCTGATAGAAACCGAGCGTCTTTATTATGACGCTGATCTCAACAGTGTTTTCTTCAACAAGACTAACCTGATGGATCTTGACGGAATAATTATAAAGAAAATCGGCGCCCGTTACAGTCCGGATCATTTACAGAGGCTGAGTCTTCTTAAATTTCTGGCCGACCGGGGGCTGCCTTTTTTTTCGCAACCTGACGCCGTCAGCCGCTGCATCGACAGATTAAGCTGTACGCTGACGCTGCGCCAGGGGGGCATACCCATGCCTCCGACCATCCTGACGGAAGACCCGGACATTGCCGTTGCAGCAGTGCGCTCTTATGGACAGGCCGTGGCCAAACCCCTTTTTACATCCAAGGCTCGCGGTATGAAAATCATCAGCGCTGCGCTGCCCAACATCAAGGATAAGATTCTTGAATTTAAAAGTCTGGGCAATAACGTGCTTTACATTCAGAAAATGATTCCCATTCCCGGCCGCGATCTGGGAGTTGTTTTTCTCAAAGGAAACTATGTCGGCACGTACGCGCGTGTGAGCAACGATAAGTCCTGGAATACCACCACGGTCAACGGAGGTTCTTATCAGCCATCGGAACCGGACACCCGGATTATCGATGTCGCCAAGCGCGCGCAGGATTTGTTTGGACTGGATTTTACCTGTGTCGATGTTGTGGAAACGGATAAGGGTCCGATGGTTTTCGAGGTGTCGGCATTGGGAGGATTCAGGGGCTTGCAGGAAGCTTGCGGCATTAATATGGCATCTTTGATTGTCAAGCAGGTTTTGGAGGGTTTGAGCCATGAAAAATACTGATACGATTCCCGAAATCGTAACGTCGCTGCTTAAACGCTATCCGGTTGAAGGAATACTTAATCTGTCTCTGGGCGGCGCGGTTATTGTCGTGCGATCCAATTCATCCGATCTGCTTAATGCACTGCGTACGCACTTCAGGGAATTTCTCGGACCGGAAACACCGGCGGATATCAACATATATGCACTGGAGGGTGAGCCGGAGCCGTTGCCCTTTACCTTCACAAAAAAACAACCTGATCCCGGTAAAACCAGAATCAAGGAAGAATTTGTTGATATTGCAGGAGGACGCATTGTTCGAAAGCGCTTAACCGATATAGTTCTCATGTTTGATGCAAAAAACCACGTGGCCGTCGGCCCCTGCCTGGCCAATGTGAATCAGGTGGTCAATTTTATCAACAACCGGTTTATCGAATGGATGCTGAAAAGGGGCAGTCTGCTCGCACATGCCGCCGGCATTCTACTTCAAAACAGAGGACTGGCGCTGGCGGGATTTTCGGGCAGCGGCAAATCGACACTGGCCTTGCAGCTGCTTTGCAACGGAGCAAGCTTTGTAAGCAATGACCGTCTTATGATTGAGAAACAGAATGATGCTTTGCGGATGTATGGCATTCCCAAACATCCCCGTGTTAATCCCGGCACCATTCTTTCGCTGGAATTTTTACATGGTGTCATGACTGAAGAAGACCGCGAAGCAGCCATGAAAATGGATATTGAAACTCTGTGGAACATGGAAAAGAAACACGACGTCATCGTTCATGAGCATTTCGGTGAAGACAGGTTCAAGCTGTCCTCACCCATGAACGGTCTTCTTATTCTCAACTGGAAGCGCACAAGAAAACCTCTTATCATTTCTGAAATTGATATTTCCAGAAGACGCGATCTTCTGAATGCTTTCATCAAGTCACCCGGTTTGTTCTTTTTACCGGATTCGGGAATGCCGGCTCCGGATTTTTCCTCCAGGCGTTACATCGAAATGCTTTCCGGATGCCATGTATTC
>MAEO01000168.1:4033-6640 GCA_001683985.1 Smithella sp. M82 | reverse complement strand
TCTTCTGAATGCTTTCATCAAGTCACCCGGTTTGTTCTTTTTACCGGATTCGGGAATGCCGGCTCCGGATTTTTCCTCCATGCGTTACATCGAAATGCTTTCCGGATGCCATGTATTTGAAGCAACCGGCGGCGTTAATTTTTCCGAAGCGGTTTGGTTCTGCCGTAATTTTCTGGAACAGGACAAACAATGTACAGATTTCCAGACGATTGAAAATAAATTACCCGAATGAAAAATAACCGTTAAGAATATGAAATCAATTGATAGCTCAAAAAAAAATCCATCTCCGGCACAAAAAATAACGGTCCAAAGATGTGTATCTGTTCCCGATCCGATAAAAACGGCTCGTTATGCGCGGTCTCCGGAACTCGGTCCAAAACTTCTTTTTTTCAGCGGCGGCACGGCGCTCAAGCGAACCTGTAAACGTCTTATCCATTACACACACCATTCCCATCATATTATTACGGCCTTTGATTCGGGAGGATCATCGGCTCAGCTCCGCAAGGCGTTTTCCATGCTCTCCATCGGCGATTTGCGCAACCGTCTGATGGCGCTGGCCGACCAGACCGTCAAAGGCAATCCCCATATCTACAAACTTTTTTCCTACCGGTTGCCTCTTGAGCAATCTTTCGACATTCTCTCTAAAAAACTGGAATACATTGCCGACGGCTGCGATGCGCTTGTGGATGATATACCAACGCCGATGCGCGACATCATCTGCAATCACCTGCAATTTTTTCTCAGTGCAATGCCGAAAGATTTCGATCTGCGCGGCGCCAACATCGGCAATCTTATCCTGACAGCGGGGTATTTGATGAATCACCGTCAGATTGAAACCGTTTTGTATTTGTTCGCCCGCATCATTGAAGCGCGCGGATATGTACAACCTGTTATCACTCAGGACTTGCATCTCGGCTGCGAACTGGAAAACGGGGACATGGCCGTCGGGCAGCATGCAATAACAGGCGGGTTTGCCCGTGAACACAAAAGTCCGATAAGAAAACTGTTTTTGAGTTCTTCGTCAGAATCAAAGCAACCGGTCGAAGTCGACATCAAACCGGCAACGGCGGAAAGTATCCGTCAGGCGGAAATCATTTGCTACCCGATGGGCAGCTTCTTCACGAGCATAGCCGCAAATCTGCTTCCGGGGGGAGTGGCTGAAGCCATTTCGGCAAATCGTTGTCCGAAAGTTTACGTTCCCAACACGCTGGCAGATGATGAACAATTCGGCATGAATCTGGTCGACGCGGTGAACATGATTATCGAATGCCTGAATCAAAACGGAAACCAGGCCGCCCCTAACGAATACATCAATCTCATTCTTATCGACACGACGCAGGCAAAGTACCCTTATGATTTAAATGTAAATTTGATCCGGAACATGGGAATTGATGTTCTGGACACAAAGCTGGTAACACCGCAAAGTTTTCCTTATGTTGATCCGGAAATGCTTTGCCAGGTTCTTTTATCCATAACCTGAAAATATATCCTTAAGAAAGGAGAAAACTGTCATGTCGAACAATCAATTAAAAATCAAATCCGTGACATCCGTAAGCAACACTATCAAGCAACTGGAATATCTGATTGAATCACTAAAAAAAGGCAGCATGACAATTATAACTCACAAAAAAGCGCTGATTCTCGAACCGCAAGGCCCCATACGTTTTGATATGGAAGCAGAGATTAAGACACAGAAGTCAGACTCCCATCAGAAACTATCGGCTAAATTCAAGTGGCGGAGAAAACCGGATTCATGGCCGTCGATAATCTATGCTCCGAAAGACAATCCTGTCAATAATAAATCATTGAACGGCGTCTGTGTTCAACCGGAAGATATTGTCGGACCGCAGCAGGCAATCCGCGCAGATATTTCCGACAAAAAACAACAGATAAAATTATCTCATAAAAATACCCGCTTTCGGAAAAAACTGCTGCGGGAAAATCAATCCGGAAAGACAGCTTCGACGCGGCAGCGAAAAACAAACTTATGATTAATATATATCCCCGGAGAATAATCTTCGGATAACATTAAAAAACAAACAAAAAGGAGGAAATAATAAATGGGCAAATCGAATTTAAAAATCAAGTCAACATTAAATCGTCTGGAAATCGTCAATCATCTGGAGCAGCTTGTCGCATCCCTGAAGGCGGGAACGGTCTGTATTCGAAAAAATGAAAAAGCCGTCACACTTACCCCCTGCGACCCGGTCACTTTTGAACTGGAGGCGGAAGGCAAGATGGATAAAGACAGCCTGCGCGAAAAATTATCCATTGAATTAAAATGGAAGAAGAGCGAAGCCGTACCGGCGGTTGATGAAACCTTTACAATTTCCCATCAACCCCAAGATGAGGATGAAAACTAATGAAACCCACATGACGGTATCCGTCACAAAGGAGCACAAAAATCCCCCCTCACCCCCCTTTAGAAAAGGGGGGAACTCAAACCCTGCCCTCTTTGCCGAAGGGGGGAACTTCCCCCTTTAGAAAAGGGGAATGGAGGGGGATTTGATGAGGAACTTCCCCCTTTAGAAAAGGGGGACTGGAGGGGGATTTGATGAGGATAGTTTTTAAATAACAATATAAACAATAACTTAGATGTGTATTTTT
>MAEO01000168.1:0-3966 GCA_001683985.1 Smithella sp. M82 | reverse complement strand
CCCCTCACCCCCCTTTAGAAAAGGGGGGAACTCAAGCCCTGCCCTCTTTGCCCAAGAGGGGAACTTCCCCCTTTAGAAAAGGGGGGAACTCAAGCCCTGCCCTCTTTGCCCAAGAGGGGAACTTCCCCCTTTAGAAAAGGGGGATGGAGGGGGATTTGATGGGGAACTTCCCCCTTTAGAAAAGGGGGATCGAGGGGGATTTGATGAGGATAGTTTTTAAATAACAATATAAACAATAACTTAGATGTGTATTTTCAGATGAAATCATGGTGTGTCTCTTTTGCTTTAACGGCAAAGGAGACGCACCATGATAAGTATTATTATGATTGAACATTACAGCATAGATAATTGCCGACTGGCTGCCTGTGACAATGAACAGGCTCAGGTATTTGTGGTGACATGCCCGAGTGATTACGAAAAAACTATTCTTACGGAACAATACCAGATTGATGAGCACACTCTTAACTCCGCGCTGGATCCGGATGAGTTGGCTCGTTTGGAAAAAGAACCAAGCCATTCAGCTATTATTTTTAAAATTCCCGTAAAGTACGATCCGGAAAGAATTGAATTCGCAGTGTCCTCCATTGGATTATTCCTGTTTCCGCAACGTCTTATTCTTGTGGCGCCGGAAAGGGTAGGCCCGTTCGGTGGAAAGGCTTTCAGCAGATTAAAAAGTCTTCCTGAAATCATGCTCAAAATTATGAGCCATTACATCAATAACTATCTTGGTCATTTACAGGTTATAGACAGGATGTCGGATGAACTGGCCGATAAAATCAGTTCCTCAATGGAAAACAAATATCTTCTGCAGTTATTCGGATTGGAAAAGAGTCTGGTTTATTATCTCAACGCGCTGACTTCCAACGGCATCCTTCTGGAGAAAATCAAAAAATGCGGCGAAACTATGGGGTTCAGCGTTGAAGACATGGACATTATAGACGATATTATTATTGAAAACAGTCAGTCATTCAAACAGGCAAAAATGTATTCCAACATTCTCTCCAGTATGATGGACGCTCGTGTTTCAATTGTGAATAACAATCTGAATATTCTCATGAAACGGCTCAATATCATTGCCATCGCATTGATGGCGCCGACACTCGTTGTGAGCGCATTTTCCATGAATGTGGCCATTCCTCTTCAGAAACATAATTATGCTTTCTGGATTATTCTTTCTTTATCCGTTATTTCCATGCTTGGCGTATTGCTGTTCTGGAAATTCAAGAAATAAGAATACTTTAAAATATTAATACTAAACAATGAAGTGATTTTGTATCTTAACTGAAAAGAATGATAACTTTTTGAGTGTAAATTTCTTAAATCGGGAAAAACAAAGATACTGTTGTGCCTTTACCTAATTGACTTTTAATTTCCATCTTGCCGCCATGCGCCATCATCAGATGTTTGACAATCGATAAACCTAATCCGGTCCCGCCCAAATCACGAGAACGCGACTTATCAACCCGATAAAAACGCTCACCCAATCGTTGTATTTCATCTTTAGGAATACCAATGCCGGTGTCCGTTATTGTAACAACAACATAATCATCCGATTGTCCGGCAGCAATAGAAATTTCTCCTCCTTCCGGTGTAAATTTGATTGCATTATCCAAAATATTGACAAATATCTGGGTAATCTTGTCTCTGTCGGCTTTTATTGAAAAACTATCTTCCCGTAAATTACAGTCGATGATGATATTTTTGGAATCAGCTTTCGCTTCCACCAGAGAAATTACATTGGTCACCGCCGCTCTCAAAGATACGTTTTCAATATTAATAATCATTTCCTTCGTTTCAATATTTGATATAATCAAAAGATCTTCAACGAGACGATTAAGACGTTCGGCCTGTTTCAATATTATATCTATAAATTTTTTCGTTTCTTCAATATTATTAATCGCGCCGGATTGGATTGTTTCCAGATAGCCGATAATCGCCGTCAGCGGCGTTCTGATTTCGTGAGTGACATTGGCTACAAAATCCATTCTGATCTGCTCGAGTTTTTTAAGTCTTGTCACGTCGTGAAAAACAATCATCGTTTTTTCATCATCGGGAGCACCGTAAACATCGGAGATACTGACTTTTAGAATAACCGGTTCTATATTGCCCAGAACGATTTCGCGGGAAACATTGGCGCGCAATTGTTTGAACTCCAGAAATGCCTTCTGCAAATCAATACTGCGGAAAGCCTCCATGAGTGTTTTGCCGGTTACATCGCCGTATTGAACGGCCAGCATATTGCTTAGAACGGGACTGCTGAATTCTATCAAATCATGTTCATTAATAATCAAAACACCTTCATTCATGCTGGTAAAAGCAGTCATCAGTTTGTTTTTTTCTTCATTGGCAATTCTGATTTTACTTTTCAGTTCTTCCACAAGATAATTAATATTATCAGCCAGTGTTTTTGTTTCGTCATCCGTATTCAGAATGATAGCGCCTACCGGCTCTCCTTTTCGTAACTTTTCAGTAAACTGGCCCATGATTTTTATCGGTTCATACAGTCGATAGGCAAAGAACAGGGCAATAATCAGTGAAATAACCGCCGCTATAAACATTGTCAGAAGCATATATTGATATACTCTGTCGATAACATTCTGCACTTCGTGCAGAGGACGCGCTAATCTTACATAACCGCCAACATTCTTTTCATCTTTAACGGCTACAGCTATATAAAGCATATCTATGCCGATGGTATCGCTGAACCGGATTGACTTTCCTGTTCCACGGACCCTTGCTTCCTGAATTTCCGGACGATTAAAATGATTGTCCATCTGCGCCGCTTCTTTTTCAGAATCGGCAAATACTTCGCCTCGCGAGTTAATCAGGGTAATTCTGGCACTGGATGTATTTGCTATTTGATTAAGATGCCGGGATGCTTTTTCTAAAGAAATTTGATCAATAAATCTGGCATAGGATAATAATTCTTTTTCAACCTGATCAGTAAGAATATCTTTTACCTTGCCGCTAACAAAAACATCCACTAGCAAGAACGACACGCATATAATAACAAGATAGCTGAAAAAAATCTTATAAAAAAGTTTTTTCACTATGTTTCCTTCTGACTGTTACCTTATATTAAGATGACGAACGTTTTCACCGGTTATCATATAAGTTACCATATCCGCAATTCCCTGGGCGTGATCGGCCACGCGCTCCAGATTCTTAGAGATATGCATAATCAATAAAGCCCTGTGAATGGATTTGGAATCCTCCATCATAAAAGTTAAGAGCTCTCTGAATATTTGTTCATTGAGGTCATCAACCACCTGTTCCATCTGCCTAACTTCCTCAGCAATGCCCAAATCCCTCTTAATCATGGCATCCAGAGATTTTGCGACCATTTCTTCCACAATTGAAGACATATGGGGCAAATCAATATAGGCTTTCAGTTGCGCTTCTTCATTGAGTTGAACGACTTTTTCCGCAATATTCACCGCCATATCGCCGATTCTTTCCAGATGTCCGGTAATCTTTATGGCGGTCGTAATAAATCTTAAATCTATCGCCGTCGGCTGACGTAAAGCCAACATAGTTATGCACTTTTCTTCAATATCCTTGTCCAGTTTATCAATTTCATAATCATTAGCTATAACTTTATTTGCCATTTCAGTGTCTCTGTCGATCAGCGATTGCATAGCCAGGTGGATGGCTTTTTCTGTCAATGCGCCCAGATAAATCAGATTGTTTTTTATCTCCTGCAACTCCATCTCATAATGTGAACTGGTATGCTTTCTTTCTTCCACGGTTTTTCCTCCAATTTATTTTCATCCGAATCTTCCCGTTATATAGTCTTCCGTCTGCTTTACATCGGGATTGGTAAAGATTTTTTCAGTTTTATTATATTCGATAAGATTACCCAGGTAAAAGAAAGCTGTCTCATCGGAAATTCTGGCCGCCTGCTGCATATTATGGGTAACAATAATGATAGTATAATCTTTTTTTAGTTCATCAATCAACTCCTCA
>MAEO01000020.1 GCA_001683985.1 Smithella sp. M82 | reverse complement strand
GGCGCTGTCAATTTGATAAGGAGAAAATCTTTGCCTGTCTCGCGATGTAATGGTCGGGGTTGATCGGATATTTCGGGCAGGAACTCGATGGACTAATGAGGAGGAGCAATGGAATGGCTTAAGGCTACTGTTGATTATGGAATAAAAGGTAGGGAACGAAGGACTAACGAGGAGGAGCAATGGAGTGGCTTAAGGTTACTGTTGATTATGGAATAATCGGGTTTTTAATTATCCTGAGTATAATCGCTGTCGCAATTGCCGTCGAAAGATATCTGCTGTACAGACATATTAACCCGGATAATTTCTCCGACAGAAGGGAACTTGAGCTTGAGCTAACAAAGAAGCTCCACATTATCGCAACCATAGGAAGTAATGCGCCTTATATAGGTCTATTAGGGACAGTCCTCGGAATTATGCTCACATTTTATACAATGGGAAAAGAAGGGTTTGTGGACACAGATAAGATAATGGTCGGTCTTGCCCTTGCACTTAAGGCAACCGCTGTCGGGTTACTTGTGGCAATACCATCTGTTGCCCTTTATAACTTTCTCTTAAGAAATGTGAAGGTTCTCATAATGCAGTGGGAGATAAAGAATGGAAGAGAAAGAGTTTGATTACATGAATGTTATTCCCCTTGTAGATGTTATGCTGGTTCTTCTTACCATAACCCTTATGACCTCTACATTTATTGCCACGGGGGTTATACCTGTTGAGCTTCCGAAAGCATCTAAAAGCCATGAAGAGATACTCAGGACACAGACCATAGAGATAGACAAGAATGGAAACGTATATCTGAATGCAAGACCATTATCCATTTCTGAGCTCAGGGATTCCATAGAACCGATGAACAGAGAGGTTCCCATCTTAGCCCTACAACGACACTTAATTAAATAGATACTTGACATATTAGTTCCCCTCAGTTAGATATTGCTGAAATAAAAAAAC
>MAEO01000019.1:600-1035 GCA_001683985.1 Smithella sp. M82 | reverse complement strand
ATGGAACCATCAGGGTGACAATTTACCCACATATTATGCAGAAAGAATCAGGGACGGGTTCACATTTTTCTTCAGTTTCTTTTATCTTGTAAGTGCTTCTTATCAAGCTGAACATAGATGATTCCTGCTAAAGCAAGAATACCTAAGATGATAAGAGCAATGCCATAGTATGTCATAATTTTACCTCCTTGGCATCGAGTATATAACCCAATACAAAAAATAGCATGGTTACCATAAAACCCCCAATAAAGAGGGAAAGGTGGAAAGTTTCTGGTTTTGCTATGGGGCTAATTACCGTGATTACAAGGATGATTTTTGCTATATCATAGGAGAATTTAGCCAGATTATCCTTTTGTTTTTCGGTCTTAATAGGTAGCATAGCCTAATCGTACAAAGATCCGTTTTCTTTGTCAACAAACTTTTTTGTCAGGGGAC
>MAEO01000019.1:0-590 GCA_001683985.1 Smithella sp. M82 | reverse complement strand
GGTGTTCTGCATAATGTTAAATCCTATTTTTTTTTGAAAATTATCATTTATTGCGACGTTTGTCAAATCGGGGGGAAAAAATAGGGGACGTAGATAAAAAACATAAGAAATCATCCTGACAGTTTATATTTTTCAAGTCATTATGGCTTTCAGGCCGGCAAACTGGGGAAAGAAAAGGTTCTCCCCTTTAGCAAAGGGGAGTAAGAGGGGATTTTTCAATGTTATTGGTTCAATTGGGTAAAAACATTTGGTTGAGGAAATGTGGTTTTCCTGGCCGTCTTTGAGACGGCTCACAACCGCCAGGCTCCCCGCTTTGCAGGGACGTTATAACTTAAAGACGGGAAGAGAATCATCCGGTTATGACGATTGTATTTTTTCTTTTTGACTTTAACCTCTTGATTTGCTATTTTAGGGGAGAACCGAACTCTATTGAAAAAGGCTTAAGTTAAGATGCTTAAATATCTTGAGGCCATAGAAGAATTACCTAAGGAATTCAAAGTTCCATTTACAAAGGCGCTGGAGCTTTTCAGGGAAGAGCTGGCTGAGACAATAAAGAAAAGCGATTTTGAGGAATTAAAGGCGGTTGTCAC
>MAEO01000167.1 GCA_001683985.1 Smithella sp. M82 | reverse complement strand
GAAGCTGGGCATCAAAGGCTATTTCAACATTCATATCCAAACCGTCAAAATCAACCTTTGTCCCAACTTTTGAACGTTACCCATTTTTTATTGGCGGAAATCTTAAAATATTGTAAACGACATCTTGTAATTTTTGTTTTTCAACGTTATTAATATCACAATTATTAAATTTCTCTTATTCTTTTATAGAAAGAAACAACATGAAATTCAAATTAATTTATCCGAAATGGGAAAAGCTGGATCGTCAAACAAGGTTTATTCTGCCACCGCACGGACCTGTTGTCTTCGCCGCCGCTCTGCCTGATTACGTAGAAGTGGATTTTACCGACGAAAACATAAAAGAAATCGATTTTGACCAAACGGCTGATTTTGTCGGCATTTCTGTAATGTTGACCGCACAGATAAAACGCGCGTGGGAAATCGCCGATAAATTCCGCGAAAAAGGAATCAAAGTAATTTTCGGAGGTATTGCGACGATGTTGCACGCGGAAGAAACGCAACAACACGCTGATTGTGTTTTTCTGGGCGAAGCCGAAGGCCGGATGGAACAGGTATTTTCCGATTTCCAAAACGGTAAACTGCAAAAGGTTTACAACTACATGCAGAATTTTCCAGCCATTGAAACTATCGGTACCGCACGGCGCAGCATTTTAGACCGTGAGGTTTATAATTACCGGGGCATTCAGATGGTTGATCTGGTTCATGCCTCCCGTGGCTGCCGGTTTAACTGCTATCCATGCTGCGTTAATTTCCTGGGCGGTCGTAATTTCCGTCCCCGTCCGTTTGACAAAGTCGTCGAAGAAATGATCAGTATCAACAATAACAGGCTTTTTGTCGTCGATAACTCGCTGGCGCAGGACAAAAAATGGGAAATTGATTTGTTCAGGGAAATGATTCCCTTGAAAAAAAAGTTTTGCTGTCATCCCATTGAAAAGGACGACGAGGTTCTGGATCTGGCCGCTCAGGCCGGAGCCTGGTTTGTTTATCAGACTATTTTCGATACCTCCGATTTTATCCGCGATCGCATTAAGCGCTATCACGATTTCGGGATTGGCGTGGAAGGAAGTATTCTGTTAGGTCTGGATTACCATACTAAAGATTATATAAAAAAGTTGGTTGATTTTCTTCTGGAAATTGATCTGGACATGGCGGAATTCACCGTGCTTACTCCTTTTCCGCACACGCGCACTTTTGATGATTTGCATAACAAGAGAAGAATTTTCTCCTACGATTGGAATGAATATACTTGCGGAAAAGTTGTTTTTCAGCCCAAGATGTTAGCGCCGGAACAACTTCAAGAGCTTTATTATTATTGCTGGGATAAATTCTACGAAGAAGAACCGGCAAATTACAAAATGTACAAGTTGCTTAGAAAGGTTATGGATAAAGAAAAAGCGGATGGTACGTACAAGCCGCGTGTACGTCAACCGGTAACACAGGAAAGGAAATTTTAACCGATGAAAAAAAATGTGAACAAGGCCGCCGTAGTTATAGACGGCAGCAATGTCAGATTTGAGGATATTATTGCCGTAGCGAGATACGGAGCGCCCGTACAGATTAGCAAAGACAGTAAATTTGTAAAAAAGATGGGGGAAACCCGAAAAATACTCATGGAAGCTATGCGCAAGGGAATACCTGTTTATGGCGTGACAACCGGTTACGGTAAATCCTGTGGCAAGCGTATGCCTCCGGATATTGCCATGAAAAACAGCGTCAATATTTTTACTTTTCATGGATGCGGCACGGGAGATCCCATAGGCATCGAAGAAACAAGGGCGGCAATGCTGTGCCGCATTATTTGTCTGGCAAAAGGTTATTCCGGCGTATCCATCGCACTTCTCCAGCATCTCGCCGATTTTCTGAATTGCGGCATAACACCTGTTGTTCCTTGTGAAGGTTCGGTTGGCGCATCCGGTGATTTGACACCGATGTCTTATATCGGGGCATGCCTTGCCGGTGAACGCGAGGTTATTTTTCAGGGTAAAGTAATGCCTGCAACCAAAGCCTTAAAAAAGGCAGGAATAAAACCTTATCGTTATCTTCCTAAAGAACCTCTGGCCATAGTCAACGGAACGACTACTATGACCGGAATAGCGGTTTTAGCCATCGAGAGAGCCTCTCGAATTCTATCAGCCGCAATTTATGCCACCGCACTCTCCATTCACGCACTCAAGGGAAATGCCGAACATTATCACCCGGTAATTTCGGAAGCGAAACCTTTTCCCGGTCAGACTTTTGTAGCCGCCCAGATTAAACGTCTCTTAAAAACAAAAGTATCGGCACGACACTTGGAGGACGATTCATTGGAAACGCTGCAGGATCCTTATTCTCTGCGTTGTTCTCCGCAGGTGGCCGGAGTTTTATATGACAGTCTCGACTGGATAAAGAAATGGGTGGAGATAGAAGCCAACAGTTCCAATGATAATCCAATTTTCGACCCCGCAACAGGTGATGTTCTGATGGGCGGCAATTTTTACGGCGGACATATTGCTTTTGCCATGGATGGGCTAAAATCCGCTCTGGCATCGCTCGCCGATATGTGTGACCGTCAGGTAATGTTTCTGGTTAGTCCGAGTTTAAACAGAGGACTTCCCGGTGATCTGGTAAGAAAGCCTCCTCACGAGAAGGGGTTGCGGCACGGCTTTAAAGCTATGTCCATTTCGTCATCCGCGCTGACTGCGGAAGCTCTGAAATTAACCATGCCGGCTGCTTCTTTTTCCCGCTCGACGGAATCGCATAACCAGGACAAGGTCAGCATGGGAACAATCTCAGCACGCGACGCCGAAAGAATATGTACTTTGACGGAACGCGTTGTAGCCATTCATCTTCTGGCAGCGGCACAGGCCTGTGATATCAGAAACAATATCGAGGCCAGGCCGCTTCTGTCAGACATCATGGAAAAAATCCGGTCGGTCAGCGCACCCCTTTTGGAAGACAGAGAAATGGATAAAGATATAAAAAATATCTGCGAAGTGATTAAATATTCCGACTTTTTTAAGATAAAATCATGAAAGAAAAGCAGAAAAGTTTCGAAGTAAAAATAAAAGTCCCTTTTTACGATCTCGACCCGATGCAAATAGTCTGGCATGCCAACTATTTGAACTACTTTGAAATTGCACGTGCCGCGCTTTTCGAAAACAACGGCATTGATTTATATTCTTTTTTTGAAAAGTATCAGCTGATTTTTCCTATTATCAAAACTTCGACCAAGCATGTTCTTCCTCTGCGTCACAACGACGAAATTATCTGCAAGGCAACGCTTGTTGACGCCTATGTAAAATTGATTGTTGATTTTGAAATCCGCAAATCGGCAGATGGAAAAATATGCACGCGCGGCCGCACGGAACAGGTGGCGGTAAAAATTCCTGAAATGGAAATGTTATTCAGCATGCCGGAAGAAATTCGCCGCGCTTTCGGTTTCTGAAATGGATGAAATTTTACAAAAATCTTTCATCACCGGACTGGAACGTCTGATTGCTTGGGCAGACCTGCTTGATTCCATCAACGTATTCCCGATTGCCGATGGTGATACAGGGAGAAATTTATCCGTAAGTCTTTTTCCTCTACGCAATGCCGGCCAATCAAAAGAAAAAATGATTCATCAGCTGCTTTTGTCGGCACGCGGTAATTCCGGCAATATCGCTTCTCAGTTTTTTTCCGCCTTCTACACAATTGAGAATATCTCTGAACTTACGGATCGTGCCAGAGAAGGAACCATCAAAGCCTGGCGGGCTATAAGCAATCCACGGACAGGTACAATACTCAGTGTTTTTGACGCGCTTTCGAATGCTCTACCCGAAAAAATAAATATCAATAAAGAAAATGCCGATAAAATAATTGGCGATTTGGAAAAAGCCGTTCATGCAACCGATGAGCAACTGCCAAGGTTGAAAGATGCGCAAGTAGTAGATGCGGGAGCTCTGGGCATGTATATTTTTTTTGAAGGATTTTTTTACACTTTGGCCGGTATTCCGGATAATTGCCGCCCGGTCACGGAAACATTTAAGACCCGCTTACAAATATCGCCTTCATTTCAGGAAAAGACAGAATCGGGTTACTGCGTTGATTTTGTAGTTAAAGCTCCCCATTATTCTCCCGATGAATTAAAAATAATCACCGGTACGCAGGAAGAAGTTATTATTATTCCCGAAGGTGATTTTTATAAAATACATCTGCGTACCCAAGACAAGGAAAAAGTACGGTCTCAAATTACCGGATTGGGCAGTGTGATAAGCTGGAAAGATGATAATTTGGCTTATCAAGTTGAAGAATTCAAACATTTTCATACCGGACCATTGCATATTATGACCGATGCCGCCGGCTCTTTGACCAATCAGGATGCAAAGCAATATGGCTTTACTCTTCTGAATAGCTATCTGACTATTGGTGAAAAATGTTTGCCGGAAACTTACTTTCATTCGGAAGAGCTCTATAATGCGATGAACAAAGGAGTAAAAGTAACCACTTCACAGGCTTCTGTTTATGAACGGCATCAGTTTTATGAAAGCGTACTGGAGCGATTTGAAAAAGTGTTGTATCTGTGCGTTGGCTCTGTATTTACCGGTAATTACCGGGAAGCGCTTACCTGGAAAAAAGAACATGATCAAGACGACAGGTTTTTAATAATGGACACCGGCGCAGCCTCGGGCAGACTGGGAACAATCGCGCTGGCAACTGCCCGATATCTTGTCCGGACAAACGACATAAAAAAAACCTCCTTGTTCGCCAGGAAAGCAGCGGAGAAATGTGAGGAATACGTGTTTCTCGATAAACTGCAATATCTGGCAGCAGGTGGCCGTCTTTCCAAGACCGGCGCCTTTTGGGGCGATAAGCTGAATATGAAACCGGTAATATCTCCTCAGCCGGAAGGAGCCAAAAAAGTCGGCATGGTCAGAAATCAGGAAGATCAGGTAAAGTTCGCCCTGGCAAAACTTTCCGTTTCACTCAATAATGATTCAAAGGCGCTTATCATGCTGGAATATTCCGACAACAAAAACTGGGTAAACGGCACCTTAAGAAAAATGGTGGCTAAACTATATAAACGGGCGGAAATTATTGTGCAACCATTGTCGCTGACTGCCGGCGCGCATATGGGACCGGGAACATGGGCAATAGCATTCTTACCTGAGTAACGGCTTCGGAAAAAGTCCCCAACACAATTTTTTTCATGTCATTTCGATGCGAAGCGAGAAATCTTGTTTTCAAGATTCCTCACCCGCCTTCTTAAATTCACTTCCAGCGCATCGTCAAATATTTCTTATTGTAGAAATCAAACATATTAGTACAGTATTGACCGAAAAAGCTTTCGTGAACATAAAAACACTCAAAAAAAGGAATTTCCTTGATGAGAATATATCCATTTTCGGTAAATATTTTTTTAAGCGTATTCGCGGGGCGTTCTATGGTTATGCACTTAAATAAATAATCCTTGAAGTTGAATTCCTTCAACACGCTTTCTTCCGCACCTTCTATATCAATGGAGAGATAATCAATTTCATGAGGCACGTCCATTTCTTTGAAAAGGTTCTTTAAGGTTTGTGTTCTTACCCTGACTACCTGGCATGAGTCACCATCTTTATTGAACTTATCCGGCGCTATTATGCCACTCATCAAACCTCTTTTGGCAAAATCAGCAAACCCTTCTGTACCATCGAGGCATGCATTGACACATATTGCCCGTCTGTTTCTTTTCAATTGTTTGAAACTGGTCGGATTTGCCTCAACACAAATACCTTTCCAATCATATTTGCACTCCAATATGTACGTGTTGCTTAAATAAATTCCGTCATGCGCGCCGATATCTATGAAGTACCCGTTTTTCATTTCGTTGAAGACTTCGCCAAAAACCCAGAAATCCTGCCCTGCCTGGGACATATAAAGAAATTTTCTTTGGAGAACAGATTTTATTGCTAAACGTATTAACTCTGGAATGGACTTGATTAATCTCATTACAAACCTCTAAATAAAAACATTACAGTCAGGCAAGTAATCAGGTTGAATAATAAATCTAATTTAACTTTTTTCTACCTACCCTCCTTTAATGCCTCTTGTCAAACAGAAACTCTCTTACTGTCATTAAGTTTTGACCTAGAATTGGAATAAAATATCATTAAGAGCCATGTCTTATGCGGTATGGCAATCCGTATCGTATTTGTCATTACCCGGCAGGGGAGTGATATTTCTTTTGCACTTTATAATATTATTTAACAATTTTCTTTTATGTGCTATTTTTAAACCTTCAATATGAAGACAGCATAACAGTTATTAATTTGATAATATGATCATCAAAAATAAAAAAAAACAATTTGCTTTTGTTATTCCCGTTTACAATCATGCGGGAACTGTGGCGCAGGTTGTCAAAGACGCGCAAGATCTGGGCTTTCCTGTTTTTGTTGTCGATGACGGCTCAACCGACAACACTTATGATGCAATTAAGGACATAGCAGACATTCAAATCCTGCGGCATCCTCAGAATCAGGGAAAGGGCGCGGCTATATTGACCGGCTTTGCCGCAGCTTCCGCTGTTGCCGATTGGGCAATCACTATTGACGCTGACGGCCAGCACTATCCCCAAGACGCAAATAAACTAATCCAGGCTATCCCCAAAAATTCCCGGCCGATTATCGTGGGAGCCAGAGCCGGAATGGAAGGCAAGCATATCCCATGGACAAGCAGTTTCGGCAGAAAGTTTTCCAATTTCTGGGTGAGAACTTCAGGATGTCCAAAAATTTCCGATTCCCAGAGCGGGTTTCGTATTTATCCACTGCCTGAAGCGCTTAATTTAAAAACAAAAGCTAGACGTTTTCAGTTTGAAGTTGAAATTCTCGTGCATGCTCACAGAAGCGGCATTCCGGTAATCGAATCTCCCATTCGCGTTCACTACAATCCTGAAGGAGGAAGAATTTCTCACTTCCGTCCTTTCGTGGATTTCTGCCGCAATTCTTCAACTTTCACCCGTTTGATTTTCCGGCGGATATTTTTTCTGAAATAATTAAACCGCAGAATATCACTTCGAATGTATGTGAGTCTTTAGAAATAAGATATCTCACCGCCAATGGCGGTTCGATATGACAAAAAACATGGTTGTTACCGGATAATGACTATAAAACTTTTTAACAGGCTTTTTATCTTGCTGCTGCCTGTAAAATATAGTTTATAAAACTAACCCCGAAAACTTATAAACAAATGAATTAATACATTTTTATGCCTTTACACAAATATCAAATAAAGTGGCCCATTATTTTTATCGCTGCATTAATTGTGGCCGGTCTCTTTTTCTGGGAATCCAAAAATCTAAAAATCGAAACAGACATCTTGGAATCTCTGCCGTATAATGATCCTGTGCTTGCCGACGCACGTCAGGTTATCAAACATCTCCCCGCTCAAGACAAAGTATTCATCGATCTTGAACAGGATTCATCAGATCGCGACCAACTGGTCAGAGCAGCGGTCATTCTATCGGACAAGCTCGGTAAAAGTGGCCTTTTCACCAAAGTCGGTATAGGCGACAATGCCAAAAACTTTCCTGAACTTATTGCGCATATAACCAACAATTTACCTTCTCTTTTAAACGCTTCTGATCTGGAACAAAAAATCGCGCCGCTTCTGACACAGGAAAAAATCAGAGAGACTATGGCGCAAAACCGACAAATCCTCGAGCAACTTGAGGGCATCGGCCGCAGCGAAATAATCGCCAAAGATCCTTTAGGAATTTCCGGCACTGTTCTGGAACGATTGTCCGCTCTGGTTCCCTCCAATAAGGCGCAATTTTATCAAGGACAATTGATTTCTGCAGACGGCAGACATGCTCTTATTATCGCCACAATTGCCGGATCAGGCACTGATACGACCAAGGCCGCGAAAATCCAAAAACTAATTGAAGATTGCCGCAACGAACTGGCGGCAAATACTAATTTTCATGATAAATATATTCTTACACCCGTCGGTGCATATCGTGTGGCCCTCGATAATGAAACAATCGCCAAACGCGATGTACGCATTGCCATAATTCTTACTACTCTGGGCATAGCATTACTGCTTATTCTTACTTTTCCACGACCACTCATCGGACTGCTGGCTCTTCTGCCTTCTACAGTTGGAGCTATTGCCTCATTGTTTGTTTGTTCTTTTATTTTCAAATCAATGTCTCTTATAGCAATAGGTTTCGGCGGCGCGATTATGGCCTTCACGGTTGATCTGGGTATTACCTATCTGCTGTTTCTGGACCAGCCTCGAGCCACCTATGGCAAACAAGTGGCGCGGGAAGTCTGGTCGGCGGAACTTCTGGCTGTGTTGACCACCCTGGGCGCTTTTCTCTTATTGCTTATCAGCGATTTTAAAATCCTGGCGGAAATCGGCGTCTTTTCCGCTTTGGGTGTTACCTTTGCTCTTTTATTCGTTCATTTTGTGTTTCCGAAAATATTTCCGGCTATGCCGCCCGCATCGAAATCAAGCAATCCCGTGCTTTTCAATGCTGTTAAGAAATTTGCCGCTCCCGCGACCTGGAAAATAATTGCTGCCATTGCTTTCGGCCTGATTATGCTTTTCTTTGCCAAACCGGTTTTCAACGTCGATCTCAACGCCATGAATTCCATGAGCAAAGCAACCGTCAACGCCGACAAAAAAATGCAGGATGTATGGGGGAATCTTTCCGGCAAGTGTTATGCTTATCTGGAAGCTCCCAGCATTGCTCAGTTACAACAAAAAAATGATAATCTATTTGCATGGCTATCCAATGACGTGCGGCAGGACAAACTGAAACCTGTCTTTCTTCCGTCTGTTTTGTTCCCATCCGGAGAGCAGGCAAAAAGTAATTTTGCCGCCTGGAAGGCCTTCTGGAATAAAGAACGTTTGGCTGAATTAAAACGCCATCTAAGCGAAGCGGGAAAAGAGAACGGATTCGCTCCTGATGCCTTTGAACCATTCTGGAAAATCATTCATCAGGAAGCCGCCGATTCTTTTGATATTCCGGAAAAATATTTTGAAATGCTGGGTATCGTCAATAATCCGACAGGCTATTCACAGTTGAGCCTGCTTCATGCCGGCAAAAATTATAACGCGACTGATTTCTTTGAACGGATTTACCAAAGCGGCCTGGCTAAAATATTTGACGCCGATTTGTTCAGCCAGAGGCTGGGCGATTTTCTGAAAAATCTTTTTCTGGAAATTGCTTTGATTATCAGCATAGGATTGGCGATGGTTGTCTTTTTGTATTTTCTGGACTGGCAACTGTCTCTCGCAACGCTGGCGCCGATTGTTTTTGCGCTTTCTGCCACTCTGGGAACGCTCAAGCTTATCGGCCATCCGCTGGACATTCCCGGCATCATGCTCTGGATTGTGATTATGGGCATGGGTATTGACTATGCCATATATTATGTCTGCACCTATCAGCGTTACCCCGATGAACGATCTTCCGCCATGCAAATCATAAAACTGGCGATCTTTCTGGCGGCGTTAACCACTTTAACGGGTTTTGGCGTCTTGATTTTTGCCGGCCATTCGCTTTTGCGAAGTATCGGCATTGTTTCGTTTTTGGGGATCGGATATTCATTAATCGGCGCGTACTTCATTCTGCCCGTCTTGATGAAAAAAATATTTGCTCCGGTTCCGTACCCCACAGGCAATTTTACTATCGGTTCGCGCGACCATTTGCGGCGTACAGTTTTACGTTACCGGCATCTACCGGCTTACCCGCGTGTTTTTGCCCGCATGAAGATATTGCTTGATCCAATGTTTAAAGAGTTGGATAAGTATATAAAAAATCCCCGCCGGATAATCGACATCGGCTGCGGTTTCGGCGTTCCCGCCACTTGGCTTCTGGAAATCTATCCAAAGACTAAACTTTATGGCATTGAGCCAGATGAGGAGCGCGTTTTGATTGCATCGCGCGTCATCGGCAGTCGCGGTTGTGTTGAAGGCGGCCGCGCACCGGATTTGCCGCAGATTGAAGAGCAAGTCGATCATGCTTTAATGCTGGACATGCTGCATTTTCTATCCGATAATGAAATACAAATTACTTTACAGCGAATTTACGAAAAACTAACTTCAGACGGAAAGTTGCTTGTGCGGGCAACTATTCCTTCGGATAAACCGAATCCATGGAAACGCTGGATAGAAATGATAAGATTAAAAATTGAAAATGCGCCGAGCAGATTTCGACCGGAGGCAGAACTTGCCAATTTCATGAAAAAGGCAGGGTTTGCCGTCGAAGTCTTCTCCTCCGACACAGAGGGAATAGAAGAAAAATGGTTTGTAGGAAAGAAGCCATGAAAAAACTGTCTTATAAAATATTGCTTTTTCTGACCCGGAAAATGGGGTTGTGGTTTTTCCGGATTTTTTCCTGGTTTATCGCGACCGGTTATTTTTTCCTGTTCCCTTTGCGCGTGGCCAACAGCTTCGAGTTCTACCGTACTTTATTTCCCAAGCATTGGTTTTTCTTTCACCTGTGGTGCGCATGGCGTCAGTATCATAAATTTACGGATGTCTATATCCATCGGTTCATCCGTTTCGATGAGGAAGATATCCAATACGTCAAAGAAGGCTGGGAGTATCTGGAAGAGGCTGTACAGAAGAAAACAGGAGCGATCCTGCTGATGTCGCACATCGGCAACTGGGAACTGGCCGCGCAAACGCTCAACAAAAAAGGTCTGCCGATTATGCTTTATCTGGGAGCCAGGAACAAAGAACAACTGGAACATATTCAAAAACAGATTATGGCGCAAAGTGGTATAAGAGTGGTTGTTACATCCGAAGATGAAAAATCACCTTTTGCTTTAATTGAAGGAATTAATTTCCTGCGTGAAGGTGGCATTGTTTCCATGGCAGGGGACCGTCTCTGGGGTAAGCAGAATTTTGTAACTGTGAATTTCCTTGGTTATGAAGCCAGGCTGCCGGATACGCCGCATCTGTTTGCTTTGATGACCGGTGCGCCACTAATGACCTTTTTTGTGTATCAGGAAGCACTTGGAAAATATCACATCAAGGTTTCGCCGGGGCGAAAGGTTATTGCCGCCTCGCGCGCCGACAGAAAAAAAGCAGTACAGGAATCGGCTCAGGTCTACGCCGAAGATCTGACCGCGTTTGCCCGTGAGCATCCTTTCGAATGGCATCATTTTGAACCGTTTTTAGGCAAGAAAATCAATTAAATGAAGTTTACTCTGGTAAATCAGGGCTCATTACTTTTTGCTTTGAGCTTTATCGATTTTAGTATAAGAAAGACATTTAAATTTAATATACTTGGCAGGAGTTGCCTATGAAGATAAATGAAGTTCCGCAGGATGATTTGCCTCAATATTATGAAGGAATAAAAAAAGGTAATTATGCCGTTGACGACAACGGCAAATATGTCATGGTGCCCAGCAAAGGTTGGGATGTGGATGAACTTGTCAACAGGATGGCTTGTGATGAATATCATGCTGCACTGGAGGAAACCAGAAAAGCAGTGCTTGCCGGTCAAAAAAGTCCGCTTGCTTATTACATGGAACTGCGGCAGCTGATCCCGAAATTTCTGGGAAAAACAGCCGGCATTGCCACATTCCGGGTAAAAAGGCATTTACGTCCGGGAATATTTGCCAAGCTCAATGATTCTGTTCTGGACAAATATGCGAAAGCCCTTGCGATTACAAGGGAAGAACTTAAAACTGTACCCCAAAATTCTTACGAAAGGTAATCATTATTCATGACGACATCCGTAACAACAGAAACTTTAGCCAACGGAAGAACTTATACTCATCGCACGGCGGCGCATTGTGAAACGGGAGTAACATCCGCCTTGTTTTTCGATAAGGGTCTTAACCTTTCCGAACCGATGATTTTCGGTATCGGCAGCGGTATTTTTTTCGGCCATCTGCCGTTCATCAAATGGACAGGGCTGCCCATCACTACCTTCAGGTCAATGCCGGGATTGGTTTTCAAGAAAACGGCCAAAAGACTAAACGCAAAGATCTACAGAAAACGCTTTCATAGCCCGCAAAAAGGCATGGATGAACTGCGCTGCGTTATCCGGACCGGACAGATTGCCGCAGTGACAACCAATGTCTACTGGCTTTCTTTTTTTCCGAGACGCGCTCGCTTTAATTTCAGCGGACATAACTTTATAGTCCTGTATGAAAATGAAAATGGTTTCCGGATAAGCGACCCGACTCTGCTGGAATATACAACGGATTGTTCCGCTTACGATATGGAAAGAGCGCGTTTTGCGCGCGGTCCAATGGAAGCCCGCGGTTTAATGTATTATCCGATATACGTCAATCCCAACCCCGACATAAGAAAGGCCTGCATCACCGGTATGCTGGATACGTGCAATCAAATGCTCAAAATCCCCATACCTCTTTTCGGTGTAAAAGGAATGCGCTATGTTGCCCGGAAAATTATTAAATGGCCGGAAAAATTGGGTTATGTCGAAGCCTGCCGGCAACTTGCCCACATCCTGCGCTTTCAGGAAGAAATGGGCACCGGCGGCGCGGGATTCCGCTATATATTCGCGGCATTTCTGCAGGAAGCATCCGAACTTTTCGGTTCTAAAGAACTTAATGAACTATCCAATGAAATGACGGTCATCGGCGATACCTGGCGGGAATTTGCCGTTGTATCATCGCGTATCATCAAACAACGCAAATCAAAACGGGAAGAAACATTCGACAAAGCGGGCGGATTGATGCTGATCTGCGCGGGAAAAGAAGAACAACTTTTTAAAGATTTACGGGATGTCATCAGTACACTGAAAACATGAAGGCTCTGGAAATTTCAGGAATGTCTTTTTCTTATAATTCACCGGCTGACAAATTGACATCCGGAGGAATCGAATACGCCTTGCATAATTTTTCCATGTCGGTAGATAAGGGAAATATCCATGCGCTTTTGGGACCAAACGGTGCGGGCAAGACCACGCTGATGAAGATCGTTACCGGCGTTCTAAGAGGCTACTCGGGAGAATTTTTTGTTCTTGGAAACAGAATGCCTGATAATACTGCCCTTACCTCCATCGGTTGCGCACCCCAGGCTATTTCGCTTTACATGCCTCTAACCGCTTTGGAGAATCTGCACTTTTTCGGCGTGATGGCCAATCTCTCCGATGAACAGATTTCCGAAAGATCCGATTATGTTCTTGCTCAGACGGGACTTACCGATCATGCTAAAAAGCTTGTCTCCGCTTATTCGGGAGGAATGCAAAGACGTCTGAATCTGGCTGTGGCGTTGCTGCATTCGCCGAAACTTCTGTTGCTTGACGAACCGACTGTGGGTGTTGATCCGCAGAGCCGTCATCATATTTACGAAACGCTGATTAAACTTAATTCATCGGGTATTACTATTTTGTTGTCCACTCATATAATGGAGGAGGCCGCCCGCCTGTGTTCCAATGTAACATTACTGGACACGGGAAAAACAATTTTTGACGGATCGATGTCCGCGATTGAAAATCTGGAAAAATTCTTCCTGGAAAAGACAGGGAGGGGGTTGCGTGATAATTAAAAGGCAACTGAAGGAAATAGTCAAAAAAGAAATGCTCATCATGCTTCGCGATAAGCAGACGATACTGCTTCTTTTCTTTATGCCGCTGGCCCTGATTTTTTTCATGACTCTGGCATTTAAAGGACTCTATGCGGACAAAATATACGAAAAGCAGATTCCTACGGTTATAGAAAACGAAAGCAACTCGCCAAAAGCAAATTTACTTGAGAAAAAAATACTTTTAAATAAATTAATTAAAAGAGTTGAGCTTCCTCCCGACATGGATAAAGATCGCATTTTTGAATATGGTGAAGCACAGGTGCTTGTTGTCATTCCCAAAGGTTTTGAGGAAGGAACAAAACCCGTGGAACTTTATTTTGATCCCGTATTCGATACCGGTTACAAGATAGCCGTTCGTTCGATGATGACCGGCCTAACTGTAGAAGTAGTCATGGGTATAGAAAATATCGATGCCATAGTTGGCAATTTAATCACTGAAAAAACAAAGAAAGAAATGGATGTTCCCAGCCCTCTTCAGTTAACGGTCCCGGCTTATGCAATATTCGCAATGTTTTTTATTGCCATTCCCATGTCCATAGGTTTTCTAAAAGAAAAAAATGACGGCACTCTACAGCGTCTTTTTACATATTGCGTAAACCCTAACGTAATTGCCCTGGGGAAAATTATCCCTTATTATATCATCAACATTATTCAGTTTGTGTTAATGTTGTTTATCGGCGCTTTTATCGCACCCTACGTTCTCGGCATTCCTTTCCAAATGGGAACTCATGTCTGGCATTTAATTCCGGTTACATTGGTTGTGGCAGCCGCGACAACCGGCTTCGGTGTATTGATCGCGACGCTGGCCAGAACACTGGAGCAGACTTCAACGCTGGCGGCAACCGGCGCTATTTTAATGGGAGCGCTGGGCGGCATTATGGTGCCACATTTTGTCATGTCACACGCAATGCAAAAACTGGCGATGATATCGCCGATATTCTGGGCGCATCAGTCTTATCTGGATGTTTTCTTACGCAACGCGGAATTTAGCACAATATTGCCTAAACTGGCCGTTCTTTCGCTTTTTGCACTGGCCTGTTTCTATATAGCAGGAAGGAGAGTCAAATGGATGTAAATCAGAAGTTAAAAGAATTGAATGTATCCTCGAGGGATGAATTAATTTTCAAGCTCAAGGAATTGATTATCAGGGCCTGCGAAATTACGGACGTGAAGCCGGAAGACGTACCCACCGATGTTCCTTTTATCGGCGGCCCGGGACCATTGACACTGGACAGTCTCGACGCCATGGAAATCGCCATGGAAATCAGATATGAATTCGGCGTGGAATTAAAGAACGCTTCGACAGCGGCAAAAGCGATGCGGTCGTTCGACTCGCTGGCCGATTTTATTATTGACGCACCAAAGGTTAAAAGATGACCAACGAAGATATTTATGTGCGGGGATGGGGCGCAGTTACAACATTGGGCTGGAGCGCTCCGGAATCGGCACGTAATTTAATTGCGGGAAATGTGCAGCCGGCTAAACCCGGCGTTTCTTCTCATTTAACCAACGGTGAATATAAAACCTTTGAAGTATCCTATAACGGTAATCCGCTGGATAAATCCATGTCCATGCTGGAAAGCGCTCTTGACGAAGCTTTTACGCGTGCAGAGCTTTCCGCGGATGAAATTGCCGAATCCAGCGTTCTGGTGGGCACGACAGGCGGTCTCTTTATCCGCAATGAATATGAATTCACTGAAGCCGTAAGCAAAAATCCGGACAAGGAATCTCCGGCAATTTCCTGCCGTAACCGCGGTCCCGGTGAAGTTGCCGACTTAATAATTAACAAATACGGAATCAAGGGACTATCGCTGACATTGAGTATGGCCTGTGTTTCCAGTTCACACGCTTTAGTTGTTGCCGCTGATCTTCTTAAGCGGAAAAAAATCAGCCGGGCGATAGTTGTGGGGTTTGAGCCGCTTCTGAACATGACCCTGCATGGCTTTGCCAGCCTGCTTCTCTTTGATCACGACCAGTGCCGGCCTTTCTGTGCAACACGTGCCGGAATGCAAATCGGCGAGGCCTCGGCCGTTGTAATTCTGGAGGAAGGAAAATCTTCTTCCGCAAAATACAAATTCTCCGGTGGTTATCAATATAACGACATAAAAAGCATGACTTCAGCGGGCATTGATGGAGTGACTGTAAGTGAGGTTGTCGGGCAAACAATAAGCGCCGCGCATATATTTGAAGGCGACATTGTGGCCATCAAGGCTCACGGTACAGGCACTCGGGACAACGACCTTTCCGAGGGGAGAGGCTTGGTCAAATACTTTGGAGAAAAACTTCCTCCGGTGATTTCCCTGAAAGGCGCAGTCGGTCATTCTCTGGGCGCGGCGGGCGCGGCGGAAACAGCCGTTTGGCTTTCCTGCTGTGAGGAAGGCTTTATTCCGCGCACTTTCGGCTTTACCGAAATTGATCCGGAAATCGGATTTGCGCCTTCCCAGAAAAACATAAAAGCGCGAGACGGAGCTTATTTGTTCACTTTTTTCGGCTTCGGCGGAACATGCTCGAGTTATTTGATTGTAAAGGAGTGAAATAAGAGATGTCATTGCGAGCCGTCTCTCAGACGGCAGGGAACCCCGGCGTATGCCGGGTGGCAATCTTAAAATAAGATTTCTCCCTGCGGTCGAAATGACACAACATTTGCGGGAATTAACTAAAATATGAGCACACACAGCAAACAATTTAAAACACATACAGCCATGCCGGTGATCGCGGCAAGTTATATCGGCCCATCGCTTATGCCCAACCGCAATGCGCTTTGGGAAGAAAACGAACTGCCACTCAGCGCCGATGGCCTCGTTCTGGAAGTCATGGGACAGCCGATGCGCCGAGCCGGGAGATTCATCAAGATGGTCGCCTGCGGAGGGCTGGCCTGTTTACAGAAAGTATTTCTCGATTATTTGAAAGGAAAAAAAACCGGAATATTCCTGGCTACAGGATTGGGTAATGTTGACGAAATCATGCCTTTTATAACAGAAGTTTTTAAGCATGGTGGGGGATTCCCCAGCCCCAATCAGTTTGCCAACTCAGTCAGCAATTCTGCCGCATTTGTTCTGGCGCGGATTTGTGATGTTACAGGAACAGTATTAACCGTTTCTCAGGAAGAATTATCCTTCGAGTCTGCTTTATGGCTCGCCCAAAGCTATCTGGAAAGCGGTGAAATTGAACTTGCGCTGGTTGGCGGCTGCGATATTTTTACTCCCACTGTTGAAGAGTACCGCGAAAGAGTAAATCTCACGTGCGGCAACTTCCGCAAGATGCCTATGGGTGAAGGAAGTTCCTGGCTTTTGCTGGGGAAGAATGAGGAAAAAAGCATAGGCGATATTCTGGCAGTGGATTTCAGCAATAGAAAGACCGCGCCGGAGGATGGTTCCCCTGACGACAACATTTTAAGATGTTGTGACGAAATTATGTCCGCTTCACTGCTCAACGACGGCTCCGAACGCGAGAAAAACAAAATTCTGTTGCCCGGATTCCGCATAAACAAAACAGAAACAGACCTCTGGAAACAAAAAGGATGGGCGATTGAAGATTATCTGCCTTGCTGCGGAATTCACTCAACGGCCGCTGCTTTTGGCATAGCCCGGGCGCTTAGGGAAAAACCATCAACCCTTTTCGTGCATTATAATTATCACGATTCGGGCAAACAGGCTTTTGTTGCAGCCTCAACAAAATGACATTTTCATTCATGCGAATGGAAAATGTCATTCCGAATCCGCCGAAGGCGTGTGAGGAATCTAAAAAAGATTTCTCGCTTCGCTTCGAAATAACAGATGCGGTAAAAAGATTGTTAAATTAATGGCTACCTCTCTGCAAAAAAAACGAATCGTCCTTGTTCATCCGCGGGGATTCAACTGGTTTCCAGGGAAACGCGATATTACCGACATCGCCAACCGCATGGTACCTCAGGGATTGCTTTCCATTGCCGCTTATCTGACACAGAAGAAACATGATGTTTTCGTTTACGATTGCCTCGGACCCGGCGTTCCGGCGAATTTACAAAAACAGGCGCAAACGATTTTATCCTATCAACCGCATATTGTTGGATTTTCGGCAACCACATCGTCATTCCCCGACGCTGCTGATCTGGCAGAAATAATCAAGGGGCAATCTCCCAACACGATAACTGTATGCGGCGGAGTTCATGTTTCTGCTTTAGAAAACAAACTTCTACGGGATTACCCTGATTTTGATTTTCTTGTTGCCGGCGAAGGCGAAATAACAATGTCCGAAATTGCCGCGGATATTAACCCCGCTGAAATAAAAGGTTTGATCTGGTGGCGTAAAGCTGATGTTGTAGCCAATGAGCCCCGGCCGAAAATACAGGATTTGGATTTTCTGCCGTTTCCTGCCTACGAAAAGCTTAACGGCTTTCCCCGCGACTATCACCTGCCGCTGTTCAGTTACATCAATACACCCGGCGCAACAATGATAACCTCACGAGGCTGCATGTACCAATGTTCTTATTGCGACCGTTCCGTTTTCAAAAAAGGTTTTCGTTACAATTCCGCCGATTACATTTATGAACACATGAAACATTTACGGGAAAAATTCGGCGTTCGACACATCAACATTTATGACGATTTGTTTACCGCCAACCGTCAGCGAATAGTTGGCCTTTGTGAAAAACTCAGCCGTTATCCTCTGGGCATTAATTTCAATTGCGCCGTGCGCGTCGGTTACACTGATGATGATTTACTGGTAATGCTTAAGAAAGCCGGTTGCCTCATGGTCTCACTGGGAATAGAATCCGCCGACCCGGAAATGCTCAGAAGACATAAATCAGATGTACCACTGGATGTTGTGCGTGATACTGTTCAAAAAATTCAAAAAGCAGGGTTACGGGCCAAAGGACTTTTTATAATGGGGCTGCCGGGTGAAACGGAAGAGTCCATCAAGCTCACATCCGACTATATCATTTCACTGGGATTAGACGATATGAACATGGCCAAATTTACGCCATTCCCCGGAGCTCCTCTCTGGAATACAATAAAGGAAGAAGGAACTTTCCATGAAGACTGGCGGCTGATGAACTGCCTGAACTTTGTTTTCATTCCTAAAGACATTGCCTCGAAGGAAAGGCTTGATCAGCTATACAATGAACATGTAAAACGATTTTATTCCAACAAAGAGTGGCGCAAAAGATTCCGCAATCGTATCTGGCAGCATCGCAAAAGCCTTATACATTTGCTGCGCCACCTGCCTTCTTTCTGGTCGGCAAAAAATCAATTCGAACCAAAAAGTAATTAAATGTCACTTCGTTGCCCCGCATACGCGGGGTGATACTCCGCGAGAAGTCTTGGTGATTGACAGTCCTCAGAAAGCGTGTTAAACCGCAACAACTTCTATAACATGGCTGCCCCTGTAGCTCAGAAGGATAGAGCAACGGATTCCTAATCCGTGTGCCGCGCGTTCGACTCGCGCCAGGGGCACCAATTATCTCGAGGATTTAGTCAAGGCATTCTGATTTGTTCAGGCAGGGAAAAACAGCTGTTGCGCTTGAAGCGCTCTTGGCTCCGTGAGGCATTACCATTTCGGTAATACTGAATTCATAAAACGACTCCACGTCTGCAGATAATCTCCGTAGACATTCTCCTCTCTTTTCACTTTTTCTTTCCTGGGTTTAGTTTGTTTATGCTTCGGTTTACCTCCCTTCAATTCCAGATAGCCCAGAGCCAATCTAAGAAATGGAGGAATTTCCCTCGCGCCACGTTCCCAACGGCTTACTGTCATTATATGTACAGACAAAGCCTCTGCCAGCTTGTTCTGACTGTATCCCCTGGCCTCTCTCCACTGCTTCAATTCTTCAGGTGTCATGGTTGCCTATATAAGCCAACGGCTTATAAATGTCAAGCAGATTTGGTTTTCCTTTTTGCACCTTTATTCCTGAAATTATCAATTTTCATATTTCCAATTATTTGTGCTACATTACAGTTCGAAATCTTTAATAATAAACCTTCTCCGTAAATTTAACGGCAATGTCCGTTGCTCTATTGTAAGAAACAACATCATGAATACAACATCCGGCAAAAAGAGCAAGGCATGGGTTGTATATATTCTGCGTTGTTCCGATAAAGGTCTGTATACAGGCGTAACCAATAACATCGAGAAACGGTTGATCGCTTATAACAGGGAGAAGCGTCAAAATACACGCGCTCCCGGAGACCTGTAAAATTATTGGCAACCAGCGTAAAAATGGAAAAAATGGAAGCGATGCACCTGGAATTTAAAATTAAAAGTCTGCCTAAAGAAGAAAAAATAGCCGCCCTAAAAAAACTTGCAGGGAAAAAGCTGAAAGTTGCTATTAGAGTTATAGAAAAGAATCCCTTTCGTAAAGAAATTTTGAAGGCTATCTTGCGATTATGGCAGGTAAATCTGAAAAAAATATACAAAAATATTCCTGTACATGGAAGTCCGGAACGCTCTGCCTTTCGCATTGTTCTGGAAGATGACAACAACAATTTTTTTGTGTTGGAACAAATTTTACCGAAATCTGTGGAAAACAAAAAACGCATATCCACGATCCTTTATTTTTTAGCAAAGAAAAATTTAGCCCGTATACAGCTTTTTAGAAATAGATTTTATGCCCGCGTATGAAAAATTGCCTGTGGCATTTTGTCATGGCAATTATCATCCGCTGAATGTTATCTGGTCTACCGACAATATTAAATGCGTAATCGACTGGGAATTCTGCGGTTATAAAAGTGAACTTTATGATGTGGCCAATTTCATCGGCTGTATCGGAGTGGAAGATCCGAAAAGTCTCACTGGTGATTTCGTTAAAGGTTTTATCGCGGATATGAAAGAGTCGAAAATTATTACCAAAGCAAGCTGGATGTATTTATTGGAATTTATTGTTGCGCTTCGTTTTGCCTGGCTTTCCGAATGGCTGCGCCGGGAAGATAAGGAAATGATATCTATGGAATTGGATTATATGCGCCTGCTGATTGACAATAAAAATATTTTGCAAAAATCGTGGCTATGATAAAGACGGCTTAATATTTTATTGCAGCGTAGACAACAAAAGCTGCTATATAAAAAGGTTCCTGTAAAAGAGGGATAATGACATGCACCTCGAATGTCAAAATTGCAAAGTAGAGTTTAATTCGGAAGATATCGCGCATACCCTGAAGAACGGGAAATATAAGTGCCCCGTTTGCGGGACAAAAATACCGGACCCGCTGTCCGCATCCCCAAAGAGCACTCCTGTCTCTATCAATAAATACATTCTACTTGCCGCTATTTTTCTGATAATTGTTACTGTTCTTTCTGCTATATATTTATTGAAACCAGCAGATAAAGAAATACCTGTAGTATATAAAACGGCTCCAGTAGTGATACCACCAACTTTCACTCCACCTCCTGTGCAATCGCTTCCCGTTCCTGCTGCTTCCGTTCCCGAATCCGCCCCACCGGCAATAAAGATTCCGGACAAACTGCAGATTATAGAACAAATTGCTGCCAAGTTTCACAAAACCCACACATATACACTGATAGGAGATTTCGTTTGTCTGGATATGGCAATCGACGTTTGGAACCAACTGAAAACTAACGGCATCGACGCCAAAATTATGGGTGGAAACGTCAATGAAAATGTTACCACATGGAACTTTCGACAGCTGGCCAGAGAAAGCAATCACGCCTGGGTGGTCGCTAAACTTAGTCCGACAGAAAAAGCAGCCATTGAAACAACGGCGGGCACTGTCATCAAGCCGGGAATGGAAAATTCGTCGGCTTATTTCAAAGGTATTGAATTTGATACTCCAGCCGAGATTAAAAGATTTGACTCCCTCCGGAAAAAAGCAAATGAAGTATGTCGTGATGCCGGTGAGTTAATCAAAGACTGGAATGAAAACTTCGTCGGCAAACAACGACGACCCGAAGAAATAATTGCCAGAAAATCACAAATTGAACAAAGAAAACAGGATTGTGAAAATACACTGAACAATCTGGAAGAATTCAAATCACGGGCAATTTTTTATTAGAAAAATCAGGGGTAACCCAAACAGGAGATTTTAATGCGAATCGAAAAAATCGAAGATAAATGCAATCAATGCCTACTCTGCGTCCGTGACTGCGTGGCCGGTGTATGGCGCATCGTAGACGGAAAATCACAACCTGTGGATATCGAGTCTTGCAACAGGTGCAGCCACTGTATTGCTGTATGTCCTTGCGATGCCATACTTCATGACGGCCTCAAGAAAGACCAGATTGTTAGGGTAAGCAGAAATAACCTCAATCCAGAGGTGTTCCGAGATATAATTATCAGCAGAAGAAGCATCAGGCAGTTCAAAGACACGCCTGTGCCTCGTGACGTTCTTGAAAAAATACTCGATCTGGCGCGATACTCTCCCACCGCAAGCAACGACCAGAATGTCAGTTATACTATAATCACCGATAAAAAATTGATAGAAGAAGCCGCAAAGAGCATTTGGGGACTTGTCAGTCGCCTATACGATAAGACAAAGAAAGGAATCGGCAAAATAATTGTAAATGTTACCGGATTGAATAACCACAGGTATCTGAGAGTAATGGACTATTGTCAGAAGCAGACTGTTGAGAACGGCAGAGATTTCATCCTGCATAACGCGCCGGTTCTTATTTTGATTCACGCGCCGAGAAGAGCACGTTTCGCTGCCGATAACTGCAATATTGCCGCGACAACCATAATCAACTACGCTCATGCTCTGGAATTGGGAACTTGCTTGACAGGCCTCATGAACATGTCGCTGTGGTGCAACTCATCATTGCGCAGGAAGTTTGGTCTTCCCCAAGACAAGAAGGTTTACGCAAGTCTTGTCATGGGATTTCCAGCATATAGATATACAAACACAGTTTCAAGAAAAAAACCGGAGGTACAATGGTTATGAAAAGGAAAATTATCCTGACTATTGTTTTGATCATTGTTGCGTTTCATGTTGCCTGGTATGCGGCCAGTTGGAAGATGATGCATAAAAAACCTCCAGATGAATCCGTAGCGCAGGCTATGTTTGATAATTTTTTGAAAAACGAGAAAATCAGCATAGACCGCAATTCATATACGGAAACGTCTGTTGAAGCGAACGGCATTCGGCTGCACCTTGATATTTTTTCAGCCAACAAGAATGCCCCGACTGTCGTGTTTATTCCCGGCACTTCTGTTTATACTAAATTCTACATTGAATTTATGTATAAACTGTATCTACAAGAATTCAATGTCATCGGATTTGATCCGCGCGGACACGGCCTGAGCAGCGGACTCCGCGGAGACTATGCCATCAATGAAATAGTTGATGACACGCTTGCTGTCGTGAAGTACGCGCGCAATCGATTCGGCGGTAAAGTCGCCATTGCCGGAAGCAGTCAGGGCGGCATGGTGGCCTTTTATGCAGCGGCACGCGACAATTCCATCGCAGCGGCTGTATGTCATAACATTGCCGACCTGAACGGAAAAGACAACCTTGTTCTATCTCAGATCAGACCTCCGGTCTTTATGGTTCCTTTTGCCGAAATTATGGCCGGATTATACAAAAACTATGCAATTCCTATTTCTCTGTATCTTGATCTTACTAAAGAAAAAACTAAAAGCGGCATAGACACTGCTAAACTTCTCAAAGATAATCCTGTAACTGTCAAATGGATCACGATAAGAGCGCTGGGTTCGCTAATGCACACAGAACTGGCTCAACCGGTGGAAAAAATTACGGTGCCCATTATGCTAATTCATGCCGAAAACGATACCATTTTCCCTAAGAAATATGTTGAGAATATCTTTAACCGGCTGACGTGTAAAAAGAAATACTTGCTTTTAAAAGACACGGAACATCTGGTTATGACCAATAATGTAGATGATGTTGTGCCGCCGATAGCTGACTGGTTGAAGGAAATCATGAAATAATGAATAGCAGAACTGATTTAAAAACCGGAAGACAAAAACGTATCCTCGACTCGCTCGGCAGCTTTGTCGATGGTTTGTTTATCACGGCATCCAGGTTAGCCGATCATCTCAGACCTCGGCGAACTATAACTCGTGAAGCCTATGAGCAGCAGATTGACTAGGGTGTACGCCTGATATTACGTCTCATTCGCGTGCCACTGCTCCAGCATGAATAGCCCAAAACACTGCGCATGAGACAT
>MAEO01000166.1 GCA_001683985.1 Smithella sp. M82 | reverse complement strand
ATACGTCAGCCGATCTTCATCGGTAAAGAATACGTCAAGCCGGCGATTGCCGCGTTGAACGATGTGATGAGGATATCGGGAAACTACTATCCGGGGTAAACGAACCATAATGGAAGAATTAATACATTTCTGTCTTCCGACTGTCAACAATAATTAGTGGCTGTCCCCAGTTTTCTTCCCAGTTTCCTTCCCCGATGAACAGTGTATCTTCCGGTTCGAGAATCTTGACTTACGAGATTTTGATCGGCAGGGCTCGGGCCGCATACGCCTCGTATCTCGAAAGGGCGAGAGCGGCAGATCGAATCGACGGGTTGTTCGACCAGAGGGACAGGAGTGGTAGTCCAGAACCATCGGAAACTGCGGCAGATGGAATGAACGGTGATCCGCCTGTGGCACCATGAAAAACCGGCAATGACGATGCCGTCCCCTGTATTCTCGAATCGCAGGGGGATGAGAAAACCTTCCGGCGGAACTGGGCGCGCCTGATTCAGAAGATATACGAGGTCGATCTCCTGCTCTGCCCAAAGTGTCAGGGGAAAATGCGGGTCATCGGCAGCATCGAAGACCCTTCCGTCATTCGGATCATTCTCGAACACCTGGGATTATGGCTTTCCCGGTCCAGACCGCCGCCAAAAATCCATGACCCGCCTGTCTGCATGCGCGGCACAGGCAGGTCGGCTGCCCCATCCATCACGGATGACGTCTCGCAGATTCCCCTTCATGACGATCACTTCTACGGGGATCCTCAATACTCCTGGGACGATTACATCGAAGCATGACGCATCGAAAAATTCAGGCGCACCGGAGAGGTCTGTCCGAAGGGAGCCTCAAATTGCCTTTCAGACGGACAAGTCCTCCAGAATTGGCACCGACGGCTCAAGAAGGACACCCGTCTGTCCCAATTTTCTGTCCGATAGTATCACCGTCCCTGATTTTTCGACGGAAATACCCCTTGACTTGAGAATACTGTACTCCTATACTCCGAATCGTCAAAAGCAAGTTCTTATCAATCCTTATCATCTTACTTTTTACATTTTACTATTCACATGATTTCAATTTTTACTTGTAATATTTCTAAAAAAGGTGCTAATAAAATTCCATTCCGCAATATGCGGAGGGCATAGATGATGCCTTTGGTTCTGCATGTTTCACTGAAGTAAATTTGTAAAGTTACAGGCTAAATACTTATTGATGGGTGACTGATCATGATGTCTTGCAAACCGCTATGTTATGCGGATTACAGGCAAAATAGCACGCCTCTTAATTTTCTAAAAGCAAGGAGGAACACCATGTCCAAAAAACAGATCATCGATGTACATTGTCATTTGTTTAACGCGAAGTACGCCATCATGGAACTTGCCTCTGCATCATGGAACCATATTCGGGGCAATTACCCGCATCAAAAAGGCGCAACCGTAAAAATGCAAAGGCTGGGTATCATTGAAACGTTGGAAGGCGTCAAGGACTTTGCGGCCTATATTGCCAGGCTGCTAAAGGTTACATTATCCGGCTGTGAAGGAAATTACAAAACCGCTTTGGAAAACTTTGCCAACAGCAATTTAAGTAAAAATGCATCATTGATTGTGACGCCGTTGATGATGGATATCTATTTCGCGCTCGATGATAACACGGATGAAGCAAAACTTGCACGCAAAAGACGTCTCACGACACCAGGAATTGAAGCGTTTACCATTCCGGAAGACAGGAAAAAAGATTTTGAAGATCACTTTAAAAAAATCGAATCCATGGTCAGGCAGGAATTTAAAAAGACTCAGCCGCGCACAAAACGATTACTTCTTCCCGACGATAAACTCGCCGTTATCTTTGATGACGCAAAAAAGGAATTGCTTGCCACGCCCCGGAAACTTCTCAAAGGTGTTGATCCTTACGCGGGAATCGAACTTTCTCCGGGATACAAAAAACATATGTTTGAGCTAGAAGGACTCGCGAAAAAATATCCCGGCAAAGTATTTCCTTTTCTGGCAATAGACCCGCGCAGAATTGGCATCATGAAACTCATTGAAATGAAAATCAACAGGGGCAAAGGTATTTTTAAGGGCATTAAAATTTATCCGCCGCTGGGTTATTTGCCCACGCATCCCAACCTGGTACCGGTTTTCGATTATTGCGTCCAATATGATATTCCCATCACGTTGCATTGTTCGCCGGGTGGAATGAATAATTTCAGAAAGAAAAACTATATCAGAAGCTGGGATGAAAAAAATCATCTGGAAGATTTCAAAACGACAGAGGGTAATAATAAGAGCATTTATTATACCGCTCCACAAAAGTGGCAGCCTGTTTTGAAAAAATGGCCGAATCTCCGCATTAACTTCGCCCACTTCGGCGGCGGCGAAAATTTTTTCAAGGACGAAACGGGGTGGGTAAAAGAAATTATGCAGCTTATTAAAGATCGCCCGCGTGTGTATACGGACATATCCTATCACGCTTATAAAGGATCACCGGATAAGATTCTCGACGTTGTTGCGAAAAATGACTACCTGAATACGAAACTCATGTTCGGCACGGACTATATCATGATCATGATGTACAAGCCCTTGGGCGGTCTGGATAAATATTTTAATCTTTATACCGCATTCAACGATAAGCTGCTGTATGAAAACGCCAAGGATTTTCTAAAAATTTAATAAGGAGATAAAAAATCGAAATGAAATCACCCCTCAAAGGCAGGCCTCTTCATAACCCCGGACAGTCAAGCGATGAAATAACGGGTGAAATAACGGAAATAACGGGGACGGAAATAACGGGGAAAGAAATAACAGGGACGGTTCTCTTTATTTGACAAATTCGGTTTAAGAAATAGAAATAAAGAAATAACGGGGACGGTTCTCTTTATTTGACAAATTCGGTTTAAGATGATACTTTTGACATATGCCAAGGACCGCAAGAGTAGCTCCAAAAGAGCATGTCTATCATGTACTGACACGGGGGAACAACCGTCAGGATGTATTTGAGGACGATGATGATTTCAAAAAATATCTGGACCTGCTTTTTCGCTACAAAGAGAAATACCATTTTAAGTTATATCACTACGTTATGATGACCAACCATGTGCATCTGATCATTGAGCCATCTAAAGGAGGTGGCGATTTATCCGAAATAATGAAAGGGATTAACCTATCCTATGCCAGGCATTATAAGCGAAAAAATAATCATACGGGGCATTTCTGGCAGGACAGATACAAGAGCATTATAATTTCAAAGGACGAGTATCTGCTTGCCTGCGGCAGCTATGTGGAATTGAATCCTGTACGGGCAAAGATGGTGGAAGACCCGAAGGATTATACATGGAGCAGCTATCGGGTGTATGCTTACGGAAAGAGGGATGTCCTTATAGATGAGCATCCTGTTTATCCTCAGTTGTCTGGAGAGGAAAGAGAGCGGAGGAAAAAATATCGAGAGTTTGTACGAGGAATGCTCAAAGAGAAAGAGGCGATGAAGGGGGAAATGGAAAGGCGTATAGTGTATGGTGGTGCGGATTTCGTGAAAGATATGGCGACGAACTATAATATTTCTGAAAAGATAAAGCGGATGGGGCGACAAAGAGGATGGAGGAAAAATAAAGAGAACCGTCCCCTTTAATTCTAAATGTTATATTTTCATTGCATGCCCGCTCCAGAGACCGTGATGATAACATTCCTCTTGAATAACCGAAAAGCACGATC
>MAEO01000018.1 GCA_001683985.1 Smithella sp. M82 | reverse complement strand
AAGAAGAAAAAGAAGCTAAGAAGAAAGGGATATCAACCAACCCAACCCGGAGACCTTGTTCAGATAGATACCATTGTTAAATTTATCAATGGACTTAAAAGATACATCATTACAGCAATAGATCTAAACTCAGACTTTGCCTTTGCTTATGCATATACCACTGCATCATCATTGAACACTAAGGACTTTTTTGATAAACTGAGTTCAGTTGCTCCATTTACAGTCAAGAGAGTACAAACTGACAATGGTTCGGAATTTGAACACCACTTTAGAGATTATCTTAAAGAGAAGAATATCATCCATTACCACAACTACCCCAGAAGACCTCAGATGAATGCATTTGTTGAAAGATTCAACAGAACAATACAAGAAGAATTTGTTAACTGGAATCAACAGATACTAGGGTATGACTTGGATGAGTTTAACCACAAGTTAATTAACTGGCTATTATGGTACAATACCGAAAGACCTCACCATTCTTTAAAAATGATATCACCCATGAAATTCATTATCAATAATACTTTTTTAACACCTCAAAAGTCCAGAATGATATGGACGCATACATAGCTTTATAATTTCAAAGAACTTTCTCCAATATCATAATAAAATAGACGAGTTTTGTCAAGTAATAGAATAGCGAGTT
>MAEO01000165.1 GCA_001683985.1 Smithella sp. M82 | reverse complement strand
GAAAAATCCCGCAGCGGGGCACCTCCCAAAATAGATAGTAGGGTAGAAGCCCAATTGACTCTTCTTGCCTGTTCAGAGCCGCCTGAAGGAAGATCAAAATGGACACTAAGACTCCTGGCAGACAAGCTTGTTGAGTTGGAAGCTGTCGATTCCATATCCCACATGAGCGTACAAAGAATATTGAAAAAAATGAAATAAAACCATGGCTAAAGACTCGCTGGTGTATCGGAAAAATGACAAGTGATTTCGTCTGGCATATGGAAGATGTACTAGATCTTTATGGAAAACCTTATGATCCGAAACACCCAGTTATCTGCTTCGATGAAAGGCCGTGCCAGATCATAGGCGATGCAGTAATGCCGATTCCTATGAAACCCGGTAGCCCTAAGAAGGAACATTATGAATACATCCGTAATGGAACATGCTGCATTTTTATGGCATTTGAACCTCTTGCAGGTAAGAGGCTGGTTTACGTTAAGAAACATAGAACAAAAGTTGATTATGCAGATTTCATGAAAAATATTGCAGAGCAATATCCTAACGCAGAATCAATAAGACTCGTTCAAGATAATCTCAATACTCATACAGCAGGTTCATTCTATGTAGCGCTACCTCCGGATGAGGCGTTTGAGCTTGCAAAAAAATTTGAATTTCATTTTACTCCTAAGAAAGGCAGTTGGCTAAATATGGCCGAGATTGAACTCTCTGCACTATCAAAGCAATGCTTGGATCGCAGGATTGAAACTATGGAAAAGCTGGCTGTAGAGGTTGATTCATGGGAAAAAGAGCGAAACTCAGCAAAAGCAACGGTGAGATGGCGATTCGATAAAAGCGATGCCAGGAAAAAACTTCAAAGGCATTATTTTAATTTGCAAAATTAATGTTCCATAGCACTAGATATTTATGGAAAACCTTATGATCCGAAACACCCAGTTATCTGCTTCGATGAAAGGCCGTGCCAGATCATAGGCGATGCATTA
>MAEO01000164.1 GCA_001683985.1 Smithella sp. M82 | reverse complement strand
GGGCCGATGCGAGGAAGATCGGACCGGCTATGATCTGCGAGCGGCTCTGGAAAGAACTGGAGATCGGCAAGATCATCCGTCGGCTTCTGGCAGAGCGAAAGTTTGGCTTCGATGTGGAGCGGGCCATCTTCCTGACGGTTCTGCATCGGCTCTTTGTATCCGGTTCGGACCGCTCCTGTGACCGCTGGCGTCGGGATTACGTGATCGACGGTGTCGACGCCCTGTCCCTGCATTATCTCTACCGGGCGATGGCCTTCCTGGGAGAGGAGCTTGCAGACCAGAAGGATTGCGCTCCGTTCGCACCGCGCTGCATGAAGGACGTCATCGGGGAGGACCTGTTTTTGGCGCGCCGTGATCTTTTCAGCTTCCCGGCCCTGGTCATCCGGAAGGAGCTGGATCGCAGGTTAGAGAAGGCCGGCCACTGTTTCGGGTGGGCCGACATCAAGCAGGATCTCAAAGCCCTGCAGGAGATCACGATTGAAGACAGGGGCAAGACGCTCGCCATCAGGAGCGAATGCCCCTTCAAGACACCCATCTATCTGAAATGGTGGAACTATTTTTTGGCAACTGTTAAAGATCAGCATGGCGGAAGGATGGCTGTTGATAACTGCGGCCATCGGTAAAATCTAACGCCAAAGGGGGGTCAATTTTAAACGCCGATAGGGGGTCAAATCTGGTTACGATCAACAGTTGATTTTGACGGTTTGGATATGAATGTTGAAATAGCCTTTGATGCCCAGCTTCTCTTTCCAGAATTGTTCCCATTTGT